>CAMFJT010000221.1 GCA_945957125.1 uncultured Rhodospirillales bacterium
GCCAAGATCAGCCCTTGCGGTCCCAGCGGAAGTTGTCGGCGCGGAAGTCCATGGCGAAGGCGGGCGCGGCCTGCCATTGGATGTCCTTGCGCTTGGCCGTGAAGGTCGCGTTCTGGTGCAGCACCGTGTAGGCGGGATCCTCGCGCTCCGCGATCTCCAGCATGCGCTTGAACATCGCCTTGCGCTTGGCCATGTCGATCTCTGTTTCCAGCGTTTCGCAGAGCTTGTTCATCTCCTCGTTGGTCCATTCCTTGGCCTGCTGCTGCTGGCCCTGCGGGCCGTGCTGGCCGACCATCGAGCTCATCGGATCGGCGAACGGCGCGCTGTTCGACCAGTCGCGCATCGCGCGCTTGCCGTCGTTCTCGAAGATCTGCTGCCAGTTCTCGCGCATCTCGATCTGCACGTTGAGCCCGGCGGCGCGCCACATCTCGACCTCGATCTGCGCCGTCGGCGTCTGGTTGGTATAGTAGTTGTTCAGCACGCGGAACGGAATCGGGTCGCCCTTGTAGTTGGCCGCCTTGAGCAGGGCCTGCGCCTTCTTCACGTCGTACTCGGGCACCTTCCAGCCCTCGATGAACATCGGCCCGTAGAACTCCCATTGCAGGCCCGGCGGAACGCGCGTCTTGCCCGCCCACAGGCTGTCGACGATCGCCTGCCTGTCGATCGAATGGGTGATTGCCTGGCGGATGCGCGGATCGGCCAGCCGCGGATGGTTCTTGTCGAACACCAGGATGCGATGGTTGGTGATCAGCCCGCCCTGGACCTCGAACTTCGCGTTCTCCGCCAGAGTGCCGATCTGGTCCGGCGGCACATCGCAGATGAAGTCGTACTGGCCGCTCAACAGGCCGTTGATGCGGCTCGATACTTCCGGCACGACCACGAAGCGGATCGTCTTGATCGGCGGCCGGCCGCCCCAGTATTCGTCGTGCGCATCCAGGATCAGGCTTTCGTCGGGCTTCAGCTCGCGCACCTTGTAGGGACCGGTGGCGATCGGCTTGCGCGCCCAGTCGATCCACGTCTTGGCCTCCATGAAGCCACGCTTGCTGATGATCGAGCAGCCCGAGCTGCCGATGCGCGCCTCCAGCGTCACGTCGGGCACGCGGTTGATGAAGCGGACGGTGTACTTGTCGACCGCCTCGACCTTCTCCAGCGAGGGGAAGGTGCGCTTGGCGATGCCGATCACCTCGGCCGGCAGCTTCTTGCCCTCGATGCTGTCGCGCGCCAGCACGGTCGTGAACAGGGTCTTGTTGGCGCTGGCGTCGTAGTCATAGCCGAACATGCGCTCGGGACCGAAGGTGAAGACGACGTCTTCCGACGTCATCTCGTCGCCGTTGTGGAACTTCACGCCCTTGCGCAAAGCGAATTCCACCGTGCGTTCGTCGATGCGTTTCCAGCTCTCGGCCAGGCCCGGGATCGGCTCGAGCTTGGACTTGAGATTACGGTCGATCAGGGTCTCGAAGATCGACTGCTGCACGCGTTCGCCGACATTCGAGCGCTCGCGCACGACCTCCAGCGAGGCGCTGGTGGCGACCTGCTGGACGGCGATCGTGACGGTCGGACGGTTGTCGGCCTGACCGATGGCGAAGCGCGGCAGGGCCAGGCCGCCGGCGGCAAGGCTGGCGCCGGCAATGAAACGACGACGAGCGACTGGACGCATGCTTCCTCCCGGAATCCCTCTGAACGGGGACTATGGAACCCGAATGTTACAGCATCCAGTCACGCCATGCGCGGCTCGCGAGCACGATTTCCGCAAACCGGCGATAGCCGGCCGCCCCGGGGTGGGCGCCGTCGCCGGCCCGGGCTTCGTCGAGCCAGGTGGGTGTGGCCATCAGGCCGTCGAGGACGGAAACATACGGCACACCGAGCCGCGCACCGAGGACTGCCAGCACCTCGTCGAGCGCGGCGACCCGCCCGCGCGCCCCGTCCTCGACCAGCGGCGCCGGCCCGACCAGGAAGACCGGCCAGCGCGCCCCCGCCTCGGACAGGATCGCCTCGGCATGGCCGAGGGTCACGGACGGTGCCACTTCCTGCACCGCGTCGTTCGCGCCGAAGGCGAACACTACCCGCCCCTCATGCTCGTCCGGCAGCCGGGCCTCGACTTCGGCACGCCAGCGCGCGCGGACCTGGTCGGACCGGTCGCGGCGAATGCCGAGATTGTAGCTCGTCAGCTCAGCCCGGCGTGCCCGCTCGTGCTGCATCACGCGCCCGACCCAGCCGAGATATTCGGGATCGCCCGTGCCGTTGGTGATGCTGTCGCCGACGAAACAAAGTCTCATGGATCTTCCCGCTGGGAGCGCGAGATCAGAATGCCGGGACCGGTGCCTGCGGGACAGCCTTCCAGAAGTCGGGATCGTGACCGAAGAACAGGGTCGCGCCACCCCTCTCCAAGGTCTCGAGGCGGTCGAGCGACGCCAGCATCTGCTCGCGATCGTACACGAAGCGCGGCAGGCGGCGCTCGCGCAAGGTGCGGCAGAAATAGCAGGCGTCCCCGGTCAGGACGACCTCGCCCCTGTCGGTGCGGACCTTGAGCGACTGGTGGCCCGGCGTGTGCCCATAGGTCGGGATGCAGACCACGCTGCCGTCGCCGAACAGGTCGTGCTCGCCGTCGACCTGCTTGACCGGATGGCCATGGTCGAAGTCGGCCTTGAAGAAGCCGACCTTGGCCGCCGTCTCGGGATCCTGGGCGGCCTGCCATTCGCGCTTCTGCACGACCATGGTGGCGTTGGGCACCAGCTCGTTGCCGCCGGCATGGTCGAAATGAAGGTGCGAATTGACGATGAAATCGACCTTGCCGGGGTCGCGGTCGATCGCTTCCAGCCGCGACTTCACGTCGTCCTCGGCGCCGTACTGTTCGAAACCGAAGATGCGCGCCACCCTTTCGCCCAGCCGACCGGCGGCGTCCGTCCGGCACTGCGGGTGGATCCCGGTGTCGAACACCGCGCGTCCCCTAGGATGTTCGATCAGGTACGACGGAATGGGCATGGCCACCTGCCCTTCCTCGCCTTCGATCATGTCCTTGAGCCGGCCAACCAGCCGACCGCATGTCATGGCGTAGAGCTTGATGGTCATGCAGGAACCGTACAGGGCGCGCCGGCGTTTGGACAGACCGTGAAAGCGATCACCGTCCTTCCCGGCAAAGCAGGCTCGATCCGGCTCGAGGAGCGCCCCGGACCGTCGCCCGACCCAGGTACCTTGCTCGTCGAGACGTTGGCGCCCGGCGTCTGCGGCACCGATCGGGAGATCGTCTCCGGCGCCTACGGCTGGGCACCTCCAGACAGCGAACGCATGATCCTCGGTCACGAATCGCTCGGCCGGGTGCTGGAGGCGCCCGCCGGCAGCGGATTCTCGAAGGGTGACCGCGTGGTCGGCATCGTCCGCCGCCGCGATCCGGTGCCATGCGTCGCTTGCGACGCCGGAGAATGGGACATGTGCCGCAACGGCCGCTACACCGAGCGCGGCATCAAGGCGCGCGACGGCTACGGCGCCGAGCACTTCCGCCTCGAGCCCGACTATGCCGTGAAGATCGATGCGAGCCTCGGCTTGGCCGGCGTGCTGCTCGAACCCTCGACGATTCTCGCCAAGGCCTGGGACCACATCGATCGCATCGGCCATCGCACACGGAGTTGGTCGCCGCACACCGTGCTGGTCGCCGGCGCGGGGCCGGTCGGGCTGCTGGCCGCGCTCATGGGCCGCCAGCGCGGCCATGACGTTCACGTGCTCGACCGTGCCGAGGATGGGCCAAAGCCCGAGCTGGTCCGCGCGCTCGGAGGTACCTATCACGTCGATCGGCTGCCGCAGGATTTCCGGCCCGACATCGCGCTCGAATGCACGGGCGCCGCGGAGCTGGTCGCGGAGCTGATCAAGCGCGCGGCGGTCGACGGAATCGTCTGCCTGACCGGCGTGTCGAGCAGCCGCCCGCCCCTCCCGTTCGACTTCGGCCGCTTAAACCGCAACGTCGTGCTGGGCAACATCGTCGTCTTCGGATCGGTCAACGCCAACAAGGCACACTACGAGGCCGGGGCCAAGGCACTGGCAAAGGCCGACCGCGCCTGGCTGGCGAAGCTGATCAGCAGGCGCGTGCCGCTCGACCGCTGGCACGAGGCGTTCGAGAAAAAGCCGGGCGACATCAAGGTCGTCGTGCAATTCGCCGGGGAAGAACGCGCGTGACGACGCCTATCGAGCATTACGGGATGATCGGCGACTGCAAGACGGCGGCGCTGGTCGGCAAGGACGGATCGATCGACTGGCTGTGCTGGCCGCGCTTCGACTCGGATGCCTGCTTCGCCAAGCTGCTCGGCGGACAAGGCAACGGCTTCTGGCTGATCACGCCGCACGACGACATCCGCGCGACAAGCCGCTGCTATCGCAAGGATACGCTGATCCTCGAGACGACATTCGAGACGGCTTCCGGCAAGGCGACGGTGATCGACTTCATGCTGCCGCGCGGCGCCTCCTCCGATCTCGTCCGCATCGTTCGCGGCGACGAGGGCGAGGTCGCGCTGTGCATGGAGCTGGTCCTGCGCTTCGGCTACGGCGCCACGACCCCGTGGGTGACGCGGCTGAAGGACGGCACGATGCGCGCGGTGGCCGGCCCGGACATGGTCGTGATGCGCAGCCCGGCCAACTTCCGCGGCGAGAACTTCAAGACAGTGGCGCAGTTCACGCTCGCGGAGGGCGAGTCGATGCCCTTCGTGCTCAGCTACGGACCCTCGCATCTCGATGCGCCCGCGCCGATCGACCCGCACGAAGCGCTGGGGCAATGCGAGACGTTCTGGCGCGACTGGACGGCGCGCACCCGGACCGACGGCCCCTACTCGCACGCCATCGAACGCTCCCTCATCACGCTCAAGGGGCTCACCTACCTGCCGAGCGGCGGCATCGTCGCGGCGCCGACGACCTCCCTGCCCGAGCAGTTCGGCGGCCAACGCAACTGGGACTACCGGCTCTGCTGGCTGCGCGATGCCACCCTCACCCTGCTCGCGCTGATGAATGCCGGCGTCTACGACGAGGCGGCGGCGTGGCGCGACTGGCTGCAGCGCGCCGTCGCAGGCTCGCCGGGCGAGACCCAGATCATGTACGGGCTGATGGGCGAGCGGCGCCTTACCGAATGGGAGGTGCCGTGGCTGCCCGGCTATGCCGATTCCCGGCCGGTGCGGGTCGGCAACGCCGCGCACGAGCAATTCCAGCTCGATGTTTACGGCGAGGTGATGGACGCCCTCGACCAGGCCCGCAAGGGCGGGCTGACGGTCACCGACGAGGGCTGGCAGGTGCAGCGCGCCATGGTCGACCACGTGGCCAAGGTTTGGGACCGACCGGACAGCGGCATCTGGGAGACACGCGGGCCCCGGCAGCACTTCGTCTATTCCAAGGTCATGGCCTGGGTCTGCTTCGACCGCGCCATCAAGGGCGTCGAGGCGCACGGCCTGGAAGGGCCGGTCGCGGCGTGGCGAGAAATCCGCGACCGCATCCACGCCGAGGTCTGCGACAAGGGCTTCGACACCAGGCGCAACAGCTTCCGCGCCGCTTACGACAGCGACCTGCTCGACGCCAGCCTGCTGCTGATCGCCCAGACCGGCTTCGTGACGCCCGACGATCCACGCTTCGTCGGCACGGTCGAGGCGATCGAGAGGACACTGATGCTCGACGGCTTCGTCATGCGCTACAATACGAACGATATGCATGACGGCCTGCTGCCGGGCGAAGGGGCTTTCCTGGCCTGCAGCTTCTGGCTGGCCGACGCCTATGTCTCGATCGGCCGGCGCGAGGACGCCGTCACGCTGTTCAATCGCCTGCTCGGCATTCGCAACGACCTCGGCCTGATCGCCGAAGAATACGATCCGCGCCATCGCCGCCAGCAGGGCAACTTCCCGCAGGCCTTCAGCCACGTGGCGCTGATCAACACCGCCTTCAACCTCACGCGGATCACCAAGCCGCAGGAGCAGCGCGCCGACGGGCATGGCGGCCAGCGTCCGCAGGGCGACGCACAGAACGTCGCCGCCCCGGGCGGGATCAGGCGTCCAGAAGCTTCTTCAAGGTCTCGTTGACCGCCTTCGGGTTGGCCTTGCCGCCGGTCGATTTCATCACCTGGCCGACGAACCAGCCGAACATCCCCGGCTTGGCCTTGTAGGCGGCGACCTTGTCGGGGTTGGCGTCGATCACCGCCCTGGCCGCCGTCTCGATGGCGCCGGTGTCGGTGACCTGCTTCATGCCGCGCTCCTCGACCAGCACAGCCGGGTCCTTGCCCGTCTCTTCCATGGCGACGAATAGCTCCTTAGCCATACGGCCCGAGAGCGTGCCGTCGGCCTGCAGGTCGAGCAGCCTGCCGAGATGCTCCGCCTTGATCGGCGAGTCCGCGACCGACGCGCCGCGCCGGTTGAGCATGGCGAAGAAGTCACCGGTGACCAGCTTCACCGCCTCCTTCGCATCGCGCCCCTTGGCCACCGTATCGAAGAACGCCGCCGTCTCCTTCTCCGCCACCAGCACGCCCGCGTCGTACGGCGTCAGGCCGTAATCCTTGATGAAGCGCGCCTTCCGCGCGTCCGGCAGCTCCGGCAGGGTCGCCCTGATGCCGTCGACGAATTCCTGGGTCAGCACCAGCGGCAGCAGGTCGGGATCCGGGAAGTAGCGATAGTCGTGCGCGTCCTCCTTGGACCGTGACGAACGCGTCTCGTTGCGGCCCGGATCGTAGTGCCGGGTTTCCTGCACGATCTTGCCGCCGCCCTCGATCACCTCGACCTGCCGCCGCGCCTCGTACTCGATCGCCTGCTTCACGAAGCGGATCGAGTTGACGTTCTTGATCTCGCAACGCGTGCCCAGCTCGCTGCCGGGCTTGCGCACCGAGACGTTCACGTCGCAGCGCATGGAGCCCTCGTCCATGTTGCCGTCACAGGTGCCGAGATAGCGCACGATCGAGCGCAGCTTGGTGAGGTAGGCCGCCGCCTCGTCGGCACTGCGCATGTCGGGGCGGCTGACGATCTCCATAAGCGCCACGCCCGAGCGGTTGAGGTCGACATAGGTCTGGCTCGGATGCTGGTCGTGCAGGCTCTTGCCCGCGTCCTGCTCGAGATGCAGCCGTTCGATACCGATCTTCTTCGTCCCGCCGCTTTCGAGGTCGACCTCGATCTCGCCCTCGCCGACGATCGGGTCCTTGTACTGCGAGATCTGGTAGCCCTGCGGCAGGTCGGCGTAGAAGTAGTTCTTGCGGTCGAACACCGAGCGCAGGTTGATCTTCGCGTTGAGCCCCAGCCCCGTCCGCACCGCCTGCTCGACGCAGCGCGCGTTGATCACCGGCAGCATGCCAGGCATGGCGGCGTCGACCAGCGACACCTGGGTGTTGGGATCGGCCCCGAACGTCGTCGGAGCACCGGAGAAGAGCTTGGCGTCGGAGATCACCTGGGCATGGACTTCCAGCCCGAGCACGACCTCCCACTCGCCGGTTTCGCCTTTGATCAGTGACATGGCCGCTAGATACCGCCTCGGGGAGGCGTTGGCAAAAAAATCGCTTTGTGGCTTGCTGGCCGCGATCGGAGAAGCGAAATGACCCTGTCGATGCGCCGGATCGTGCTGTTCACCAACGACATGCCGGGCATGGTCGCGTTCTATCGCGACGCCCTCGGGCTGAAGCTGCGGAAGGACGAGAAGGGCTGGAAGGAGTTCGACGCCAACGGCTGCGTCATCGCCCTCCACAACGGCACCTCGGAGGTCGGCCGGCGGCCGCCCAAGATCGGCTTCTGGACCGAGGACATCGCCGCGGCCCGCCGGACCCTGATCGAACGCGGCGTCCGGATGTCCGGCATCGTCATCGGCGCCGGCCTGACCCGCTGCGAGGGCAAGGACCCGGACGGCAATCCCTTCCAGATCTCGGACCGGGCCTAAAGCTTGAGCGCCTCCGCCGCACGATTCAGGCTCCGATTTTGACATGTGTCATCCTTCACCTTAAATTGACACATATGGAAAAAACCCAAGTTTACCTGCCGGCAGAGGAGCTTGCCGCCTTGCGTGAGGCAGCCGCTCGCTCGGGCAGGAGTGTCGCCGACATCATCCGCGAGGCAATCCGCAAGCAGGTGCTCAAGCCGAGAACGCAGGGCCCGGTCGCGCTATGGGACGGCGAGCCGAAGCGGACCTCGATCGACCATGACAGTGTCTACGACGAGGTCTGATGCGGCGTGGCGAAAATACGTTCGTCGACAGTGGAGCGTGGATCGCGTTGGCACTGTCGCACGATCCGCTGCACTCGCGCGCAGCCGATTATTGGGAAATGCTACAAGAGGCTGCAGCGAGGCTTCAAACCTCGATTCCTGTCGTCATCGAGACCTTCACGTTCCTCGAGCGCAACACCAGCCGCGACGTGGCGCTTGCCTGGAAGAACTCGATCTACATGCCGGGAACCGTTGACATCCTGCCGTGCCAGCAGGAGGACCTTGATCGCTCCTGGGAATATTTCCGACGCAAGGACCTTCACAAGCTTTCTGCCGTCGATGCGACGAGCTTCGCCATCATGAAGCGCGTCCGCACCCAGCTCGCCTTTACATTCGACCATCATTTCGCCGCGGTAGGCTTCAGAATGGTCGGCTGACGTTCGTCTGGGAGCAAAAAAGAATGAAATCGTTCAATCGGCGCTTCGTGTTGATCGGCGGAGCCGCCTGCGGATTTGCTGCGCCGGCCATTGCCCGCGCGCAGGCTGCCGCCGACTGGCCCAAGGGCCAGATCAAGATCATCGTGCCCTTCCCGCCCGGCGGCTCGACCGATCCGGTGGCGCGCATCGTCCAGGCCAAGCTGATCGAGCTGACCGGCTGGAACATCATCATCGACAACAAGCCGGGCGGCACCGGCGCGGTCGGCTCGGCGATCGCGGCCAAGGCCGCCCCCGACGGCCAGACCTGGATGCTCACCTTCGACAGCCACATCCTCAATCCGGCCTTCGCGGCCAACTTGCCGTACAAGGACTCCGACCTCTTCAACGTCATGCAGATCGGCCGGACGCCGCAGGCGATCATGGCCCATCCCGACCGGCCCTACCAAACCTTCGCCGACGTCGTGGCCGATGCGCAGAAGCGGCCCGGCAAGGTCAATGTCGGCGTGCTCGGCGCCAGCCAGGCGCTGGTGCTCATGACGCTGATCAAGAAGGAGAACGACGTCGACCTCAACCTGATCCCCTACAAGGGCGGCGGGCCGCTCAATCAGGATATCCTGGCCGGCGTCACCGACGTGGCGATCGGCAGCCTGACCTCGTCCAGCCCGCATATCGTATCGAAGAAGGTCCGGGCAATCGGCGTGACCGGCGAGAACCGCACGCCCGCTCTGCCCGACACGCCGACCCTGATCGAGCAGGGCGTGAAGGGCTTCCCGTCCTATTCGTGGTGGGGCGTCTATGCGCCGGCCGGCACGCCGCGGCCGATCATCGACCGCATGCACGCGGAGATCACCAGGGCCGTGCGCTCGCCCGACGTGACGCAGAAGTTCGTCGAGACCTTCAACATGGAAGTCCTGACCACTTCGCCCGAGGAATTCGCCGCGTACCAGAAGAGCGAGCAGGAGCGCTGGTTCAAGGTCATCCGCGACAACGACATCAAGGGCGATTGAGCATGCGCCGCCGAATTCTTCTGGCGGGAACCGCCGCCGCCCTCGCCGCTCCCTCGGCCGGCCGCGCCCAGGACCCGGCCGACTGGCCCAAGGGCCCCCTGCGCATCGTCGTGCCCTTCCCACCGGGCGGCACGACCGATCCGGTGGCGCGCATCCTCGCCGCCAAGGTGAGCGACAACACCGGCTGGTCGACCGTGATCGACAACAAGCCCGGCGCCGCCGGCGCGATCGGTGCGGCGATCGCGGCCAAGGCCCCGCCCGACGGCAACACCTGGATGGTGACGTTCGACAGCCACATCCTGAGCCCGGCCTTCACGCCTAACCTGCCGTACAAGGACTCCGAGCTGCTCAACGTCATGCTGGTCGGCCGCGCGCCGTTGGCCGTCGCCTGCCATCCCGACCGGCCATACAAGACGATGGCCGACGTCGTGGCCGATGCCAGGCTGCGACCGGGCAAAGTCAGCGTCGGCCTGCTCTCGGCCAGCGGCGCGCTGCTGCTGACGGTCTATCTGCAGAAGGCCAACGGCTTCGAGCTCAACCAGATCTACTACAAGGGCGGCGGCCCGACGGTGCAGGACGTGCTGGCCGGCGTCACCGACATCACGGTCACGACGCTCGGCGCGCTGAAACCGCACTTCCGCTCGGGCAAGCTGCGCGCGCTGGGCACGACCGGCGACAGGCGCGCGCCCAGCCTGCCCGACACACCGACCCTGGCCGAGCAGGGCCTGAAGACCTATCCGACCTATTCCTGGTGGGGCGTCTACGCCCCGGCCGGCACGCCCGCACCGATCGTCGCGCGCATGACCGCCGAACTCGCCAAGGCCGTGCGCGCGCCCGACGTTGCCGGGAAGTTCGGCGAGCAAATCGACATGGAGATCTTGGCCAGCACACCGGCCGAGTTCGCCGCCTTCCAGAAAGCCGAGCAGGACCGCTGGTTCAAGGTCATCCAGGACAATGGGATCAAGGCGGAGTAGCCGTTCTCTTCCGGGCTCCGAGCTTCGCTACGGGGTCCGCCAAGGCGGCCTCCTGGGACCTCATCGGGCTCCGGACCGTCGGCGCGGGAGGGAGGTATCGCCCCCCCCCCCGCGCCAGCTCCCTTTCAGGCGCTTCTCCAGCTACATGCAAGGACCTCACCGAACGACCAGACACGGGTCGCTGGGCTGGCGTGAGGTCCTTCGCTGCGCTCAGAGCTTGTGAATTTATTCATCGCTGGGAGCGCGGCTCTCCAGAGCCGCTCATGGGATGGCGCAAA
>CAMFJT010000222.1 GCA_945957125.1 uncultured Rhodospirillales bacterium
CACCTGGGCCGCGGCGGGCGAGCAGGCGGCCGACCGGCTCGCGGCGGCGGGCCTCGCGACGGTCGAGCCGATCATGTTGAGCGAGGCGCCGCGCGTGAAGGCGCGCGCGGAGACGGCGCGCGCCCTGGCGGCGCGCATCGCCGACGGGAAGGCGCTGCCGGTCGCGATCGGATCCGGCGTCGTCAACGACCTGGTGAAATACGCCGCCGAGCTCGCCGGCACGGCGTATGCCTGCGTGCCGACGGCGGCCTCGATGGACGGCTACGCCGCCTCGGGCGCGGCGCTGCGCGAGGGCGGCTTCAAGAAGACGCTGGCCTGCGCCGCGCCGGTGGCGATCGTGGCCGACCTCGACGTCATCGCGGGCGCGCCGGCGGTCATGGGCGCCTGGGGCTACGGCGACCTGGTCGGCAAGCTGGTGGCCGGCGTCGACTGGATGCTGGCCGATGCGCTGGGCGAGGAGGCGCTGAACCCCGGCCCGTTCGCCATGGTGCAGGACAATCTCGCCGCGTGGCTGCACGACCCCGCGGGCGTGCGCCACCGTGATCGCGCCGCGCTCGACGGTCTGGTGCGCGGCCTCGTGATGGCCGGCCTCGCCATGCAGGCGCACGGCAATTCGCGGCCCGCCAGCGGCAGCGATCACCAGTTCGCCCATCTGTGGGAGATGGAGGGCCTCGCCGTCGACGGCCAGCCGGTGTCGCACGGCGCCTGCGTCGGCATCGGCTGCGTGTCGATGATCGCGGGCTACGACTGGCTGCTGCGCCGCGACCTGCGCGCGATCGACCCGGCCGCGCTCGCGGCCCGTGCGCCATCGGCCGAGACGCTCAAGGCCGAGATCGCCGCGTCCTTTCCGCTCGACTTCATGGCAAGCAACGCCGAGGCCGAGACGATGGCCAAGGCGGTCTCGGCCGAACGTGTCGAGCGGCGCCTCGGTATCCTGAAGAAGGAATGGCCCGGGATCGTCGCGGCGCTTCGCGCGCGCCTGCCGCCGGCGTCGACGGTGCAACGGTGGCTCGACGCGGCCGGCGGCCCGTCCACGGCGGCGGCGATCGGCGTGACGCGCGAAAAGCATGCCCGTGACCACGCGCGGGCACGACTGATCCGCCGGCGCTTCACCGGCCTCGACGTGCTGCACGATCTCGGCTGGCTGGGCACCGCGGTGCAGGAGATGTTCGCGCCGGGCGGATTCTGGTCCAGCGAAGGGAAGAGAGGATCGGTCGATGCCGGGAAATGACAAGGTCGCCATCATCGGCCATCGCGGTGCCCGCGATCTGTGGCCCGAGAACGGCCTCGACGGTTTTCGCCGCACGCGCGCGCTGGGCATCGAGGGCGTAGAGTTCGACGTCCATCCCTCGCGCGACGGCGTGCTGGTCGTGATCCACGATCCCACGCTCGAGCGCACGACCGACGGGCGGGGCCTCGTGACAGAGAAGACCGCGGCCGAGCTCGCGGCGACGAAGCTGCGCGACGGCAGCGGCGAGGGCGTCCCGACGCTCGACGCGGTGCTCGACGTCTTCGCCGGCAGCGGCATGGAGCTGCATATCGAGATCAAGACCGACGCCGACGGCAAGCTCTATCCCGGGCTGGAGCGCCAGCTACTCGATGTCATCGCCCAGCGCGGGCTCGAGGACAGCGCGATCCTCACCTGCTTCAATACGCGGGCACTGGAGATCGTCCGCGGGATCGCGCCGCGCCAGCGCGTGCTGGCGTCGGTCAACCAGCGCTCGGCGGACGCCATGGGCGGCCTGCCGGCGGCGCTGGACCGCCTCGACGCGATCGACGGCTGCCTGGTCGCCGTCGAGAAGGGCCTGCTGGCCGGCAATCTCGACTTCTGCCTCCAGCGCCTCGGCCGCGACCGGCTCGGCGCGTGGGTGCCCAACGAGCCCGCGGATATCGCCGCCTGGCTCACCCGCCCGGTGCGGCAGATCACCACCGATCGGCCCGACCTTGCCCTGGAGCAGCGTCGCCGGCTTACAGTTTCCTTACGCGGCGATTGAACCGGCGCCTCCGCGCCTTTAGGGTCGCGGGCAATCAATGTCTGGGAGGACGTCATGAGGCTTTTGCCGATCGTGGGTGTGGCTCTGTGCGCCATTGGCTGGTCGGGGTTCGCCCACGCCCAGGATGCCAAGCTGTGCGACAAGCCGGTGCAGATGGAGGGCTTCAAGACCTGCGCCGACGTGGCCAAGGCCAAGGCGGAGGGCGCCTTCACGCTCTACTCGACCGATCCCGAGCAGGGCCAGGTCAAGCTGCTGGCCGCCTTCAACAAGCTCTTCCCCGAGATCAAGACCAGCTACGTCCGCCTGCAGGCCGGCGCGCTCTACGCCAAGGTGCTGTCGGAGCGGCAGGCCAAGTCGTACCTGGTCGACGTGATCCAGATCTCCGACATGGGCATGATCCTCGACTTCCAGCGCAAGGGCGGCTTCCGCCAGTACATCTCGCCCGAGATGGCGGCGTTCCCCAAGGAGGCCCGCAGCGAGCCTGAAGGCTACTGGACCTGGGGCTCGGTGATCATGGGCGGCATCGCCTACAATCCCAACAACGTGCCGGCCGCCGAGGCGCCGAAGAAGTGGGAGGACCTGCTCGATCCGAAGTGGAAGGACGCCATCAACGTCAAGGTCTCCAACTCGGGCCTGCAGCATGGCGTGTGGTACATGCTGAAGCCGATCCTGGGCGACGACTACTTCAAGAAATTCGCCGAGCAGAAGCCGCGTGCCTTCGATTCCTATGTCCAGCAGTACGGCCGGCTGGTCGACGGTCAGGACAAGATCATCATGGGCGCGCAGTACTCTGGCTATATCGAGTTCAAGGCCAAGGGCGCGCCGCTCGCCTTCGTCTTCCCCGAGACCGGCGTGCCGGCGGTGCCTGAGACCTACGGCATCGTCGACCAGGCGCCGCACCCGAACGCGGCGAACCTGTTCATGGACTGGTTCCTCTCGCCGGTCGGTCAGAAGGCGCTGGCCGATGCGCTGCTGCTCCATTCGCCGCGCAAGGACGTGGCCCCGCCGGGCGGCGCCGACACCGTGCCGCTCGACAAGATGAAGCTCCTGTCGCCGGCCGACTGGAACGCCTTCGAGAAGGACCGCCCGTCCTTCGCCAAGGAATGGAACCGCATCGTCGGCGCCGGCCGCTAGTCTTGCTGGGAGCGCGGCTCTCCAGAGCCGCTCTTCTTCGGGTGGCTACATCCCATCAGCGGCTCTGGAGAGCCGCGCTCCCAGCGATCTGAAGCGCCATGACCGTGGACATCCTGAAACCGAAGCTGAACGGCCAGACGATCGTCTCGCTGGCCGTCATCCTCGTCGTCGGCTTCCTGGTCCTGCTGCCGATGGTCTTCCTGGTCGAGGAATCGCTGAACGTCGGCGATCCGATGGCCTTTCCGCCGCAGGAATACGGGCTCGCGAACTTCGTCTCGATCTTCGAGGAGGACATCAACGTCCTCTTCAACACGGTGATCATCGCCGTGATGGCGACGGTCATGGCGATCCTGATCGGTTTCACACTGGCCTGGATCCTGACCCGCACCAACGTGCCCGGCCGCGCCCTGCTCGAGCGGCTGATGGAGCTGCCCTACTACATGACGCCGCTGGTCGGTGCGCTTGCCTGGAGCATCATCGCCGGCCCCAAGAGCGGCTTCGTCAACCAGATCTGGAAGGCGGTGGGCGGGCCGGGCGACCTGGTCGACATCTACAGCCACTTCGGCATCGCCTGGATCATGGCGCTGTTCGAAGGCACGGTCGCCTTCGTCATGATCTCGGCCTCGATGAAGTCGATGGACCCCGCGCTCGAGGAATCGGCGCGGGTGATGGGCGCCTCCAAGCTGCGCACCACGCTGACGGTCACCCTGCCGCTCGTCATGCCGGGCGTGCTGGGCGCCACGCTGTTCGTCTTTGCCGAGATGCTGGGATCGTTCGCCGCGGCGCTGGTGATCGGCATCCCCGCGCGCATCTACGTCATCACCACCGCGATCTGGGACTCGACGCTGTCCTACCCGCCGGATTACGGCCGCGCCTCCGCGATGGGGCTGTCGCTGTTCGTCGTGATGTTCGCCATGCTCACCTTCTATCGCTGGCGCATCAACAAGGGCAGCTACGCCACCATCACCGGCAAGGCGTTCCGCCCGCGCCCGATGGACATGGGCGGGCTGGCCTGGCTGCTGCTCGGCGTCTGCATCCTCTACGTCGCGCTGGCCGTCGTGGTGCCGGTCGGCGCGCTGCTGCTGACCTCGCTGCAGCGCTTCGCCACGGTTATCCTGAGCCAGGCGGAATGGACCTTCGCGAACTATCAGACCGCGCTCGCGCTCGGCCCGGTGCGCACCGCGCTGTTCAACAGCCTGCTGCTGGGCTTCGGCGTCGCCTCGGTCGGCGTGCTGCTGATGGCGCTGCTGGTCTGGATCATCTATCGCTCGCGCATTCGGGGCGCGGGCATGATCGAATATCTCGCGATGTTTCCGCAGGCCGTGCCGCGGCTGGTGTTCGGCCTCGCCCTGCTGTGGGCGTGGCTCAACATCCCGATCCCGATCTACGGCACGCTATGGCTGCTGGCGCTGGCCTATCTGACCGTGATGCTGCCGCTCGGCGTGCGTACCCTGGCCGGCGTGGTGCTGCAGATCGACAAGAGCCTCGAGGAATGCGCCCGCGTCTGCGGTGCAGGCTGGCTCTACCAGATGCGCAGCGTGACCCTGCCGCTGCTGCGGCCGGGCATCCTGGCGGCATGGCTGCTGATCTTCATGGCCTGCGTGCGCGAGCTCGGCGTATCGGTCTTCCTGATGGGTCCCAACGCCAAGGTGATCGCGCCGTCGATCGTCGCGGCCTTCGCCTCGAGCGGGACGGAGCTGACGGCGGCCATGGCGCTGATCCAGACGGCGACCGTGGTGGTTGCCCTGGTGATCCTGTTCCGGCTGACGCGCGGCGTGACCAAGGAGATGTCGTGAATCCGGTGACCCGCATCGACGTGAAGGACCTCGTGGTGCGCTACGGCGATTCCATTGCCGTCAACGGCGTGAGCTTCACCGTCGGCCGCGGCGAGCACCTGACCCTGCTGGGCCCCTCGGGCTGCGGCAAGACGACGACCTTGCGCGCCATCGCGGGGCTGGAGCAGCCGTCGGGCGGCAGCATCCGGATCGACGGCCAGGCGATGTACGACGCGGCCGCGCGGCGCAACGTCCCGGCCGAGCAGCGCGGCGTGTCGATGGTGTTCCAGTCCTACGCCGTGTGGCCGCACATGACGGTGTTCGACAACGTCGCCTACGGCCTGCGGGTGCGCAAGCAGAGCGCCGCCGACATCAAGACCCATGTCGAGCGCGCGCTCGACCTCGTCCAGATGCGTCACCTTGCCGACCGGCCGGCCTCCAAGCTGTCGGGCGGCCAGCAGCAGCGGGTGGCGCTTGCGCGCGCCGTCGCCTTCTCGCCGACCGTGGTGCTGTTCGACGAGCCGCTCTCCAACCTCGACGCCAAGCTGCGCGCGGAGATGCGCGTGGAATTGCGCGAGCTGCAGCGCCGGCTCGACATCACGTCGGTCTACGTCACGCACGACCAGGAGGAGGCGCTCGCCATCTCCGACCGGGTGATCGTGATGAATGTCGGGGTGATCGAGCAGATCGGCACGCCGGAAGAGATCTACAACCGGCCTGCCAGCCGCTTCGTCGCCGACTTCGTGGGCTCGGCCAATCTCCTCAAGGGCCGCCGCGCCGGTCCCGACACGTTCGAGACCGAGGGCGGCACGATCCTGCGCATCGCCCCCGGCGGCCCCGAGGCGGGGGCGGAAGTGGCGGTGCGCACCGCCTATATCGACCTCGTGCCGCAGCCCGGCGACAACCAGCTCCCCGGCACGGTGCGCCAGCGCATGTTCCACGGCGACTTCGTGCAATACATCGTCGAATGCCCCGCCGGCCGCCTGATCGTCCGCCGCCCGCCGGTCAACCTGCTCGACGAGGGCGCGCCGGTGACCGTGTCGTTCTCCCCCGAGCACACGGTGCTGCTGCGGGGATAAACCTCGCTCCGGCAGCCGACGCTCGCCTCGCTCAGGTCGATCTTCCGACGATCGAACGGCGTCGTTGCCAGGAAACGTAGGGGAGGCAGAGGATGGCGCTGATGAGAAGGTACAGCAGGACGATGCCGACGAACTGCTGATCGGGATAGTTCGCGGAGGCGATCGAAAGCGCGATGGCGGGGTGACGCGATGCGCTGGACAGCGCGAGCACGCCCGAATGCTCGGGCTCGGGCCCGCCCAGCAGGTGGCCCACGGCGAGCCCGATCGCCACGAGCCCCGCGAGCGCAAGGGCCGTGCCATTGCCGATGGCGTTCCAGACGTTTCCCCAAGCTCCGGCGAGCATTGCGAGGGTGGCGGCCGCCAGCAGGCCGGTCGACAACCAGCGGAGCGGGTCCTCCAGACGCGCGGCGACGCCCGGCAGCAGAGCGTAGACGGCCATTCCCGCCGCGAGAGGCAGCACGATCATGGTCAGGACGATGCGCGCGATGGCGCCCGGATCGACCGCGAACGAGCGATCGAAAATGTGCCCGAGGAGCTCGATCCATGCCGGGATCGCGACAATCGCCACCAAGGCCATCAGGATCAACAACCCCAAGGCGTAGGGACCGATCCCACCCGCCTTTATCTGCTTCTTCGGCAGGAGCGGAGGCACCGGCGATATGGCGAGCGCGACCAGCGTTGCCTCGACCGCCGTCCTCAGCTCGAAAATCTTCACCACGCCGATCGCCAGCAGCGGCATGATCACGAACACCGCAAGCAGGGAGCGCAGCGCGAGGCCGGGCCGCCTCAGGAGGTAGCGCAGATCCTCGGTCGTGGCCTTGAGCCCGTAGCCGAACATGGTGCCGACGATGGCGATCTTGAAGGCGAGAAGAGTGAGCTGCCTGGTATCCATCGTACTTCGCTTTCGATCGGGCGCCCGGGCCGGACATTTCCGCGTGCCTGAATGCAGGGAGCCCGGATCGGTGGAACGCCGTCGTCGTCGTGAGCAGCGAACGGCCTCGCGCCGGCCGCGCGGCCCATGCCCGATCGGCGGTGCGTCCTTCGCCGCGCTCAGGACGGCGGGGACAGGTCCGGGGTGCTCGCGACTCCCTGCTCGAGCCCCATGATCGGAAGGCGGGCCGGCCCTGGGCGGCGGTCTGCCAGCAGGCGCTGGGCTTCGGCGCCGCGTCCGGAGCCGAGATAGGCGCGCAACAGCGTGGCTTCCACGAGGTCCACCTGCGCCCGGCTGCCGCCCATGCGTTCGCGTTCCGGCAGCATCGGCACGATGAGGTCGATGGCGGTGGCATGATCGCCGCGCTGGAAGGCCGCGAAGGCGCGCGCGACCGTGGGGATGGTCGAACCGGAAGGATAGCGATCCGCGTCGATGAGCGCCTCGATGGCGTGGACCCAGTCTTTCAGGGCGGCATCCTCGCCGGCGGCGGCGTAGGTGAGCGCGACGTGCCAGTCGGCGAGGGAGAAACCTGGGCGCGGAAGCTTTTCTCGCGCGTAGGCCACGAGCTTGGCCCATCGCGCCGGGTCGCGGGGATGGCCCGCCAGTTCCGAGCGCCACAGGAAGGCTGAGGAATCCGAGAGCTTCTGATGTACCGCTCCACGATGGTCAACGGCACAGAAGGTGTCGTCGTAGAGGCGCAGTCCTGCCTGCAGGTCGCCGGCATGCAGCTCGAACAGGCCGAGGTGCCAGTTCAGATGGCCGAACAGCCCGCCGCCGCGTTCGTACGACGGCAGCCAGCCGCGCATGAAAGCGATCCCGCTGTCCAGCTCGCCGGTCTCGTAGCAGAGATGGGCAAAGGCGTGGGCGGCATAGGCGTTGCGCCGCACCTGTGCGAGGGACCGTTCGATCCGGGGCCGCGCGTCGGCGTGCCGGCCGATCTCCGAGAGCGCCATGCCATGATGCGCCCCGAACCACCAATCCTCGCCATAGTGCGGGGCAAGCCGGTCGAGGAAGTCGATGAGGTCCTGCTCGCGGCCGGGCAAGCCGGACATGCCGATCAATCCTCCCTGGTTGGCGGCGAGGCTGAGCACGAAGGCGTCGCGCGGCCATGGCCCGACATGGGCGCGGATGGCGGCCAGCGCGGCGACGGCCTGACCGGAGAACAGGAGCCGAAAGACATCGATGTGGCTGCGTTCGCGCGCCGACGTGCCGTCCGCAAGCGACAGTGCCGTGGCCAGCGATTCGCGCATGGCCGCGAGGTTGCCTGCGAGCTGAAGCGCGCGGGCCTTGCCGACATGGGCCAGCGCGAAGCCCGGATCGGCGGCGATGGCGCGGTCGAACGAGGCGGCGGCACCAGGGTAGACGGTCAGGAGGAGATCGACGCCCTCGGCATAGGCGTCGCGCGCGTCGGCGACGGCGGTGGAAATGGGCAGGCCGTAACGATCGGTCAGCATGTCACTTTCGCTCCTGGCAATACCCGTCGAGCGCGAGCCTGCGCCGGGAAGCCATGGCCTTCAAGATGCGTCTGCTGGGAGCGCGGCTCTCCAGAGCCGCTCATGGGATGAGGCAAATCGAAGGAAGAGCGGCTCCGGAGAGCCGCGTCCCCGGCAAGTGATGAAAGAGACGCATCCGGCGGCGCCTTCAAAATCGCATCCGCTTGCCCACCGCCAGCGGAGCGAGCTTTCCGTCGCCGAAGGCGTTGGCCAACGCCGTCATGGCGCGCCAGCCGGTGCAATGGCCGGCGGCGATGACGTCGAGGTCGAAGCCGTCGAGCGCTGCCACCGTCTGGGGGATGATGCGTTCGTTCGTGCCGCTCAGGTGCAAGCCGCCCAGCACGGCGTGCAGCTTCACGCCCGGAAAGCACTCGCGCGCGTGGCTCAGCACGTTGATCACACCCGCGTGGCTGCAGGCCGTGAGCACGACCAGGCCCTTGTCGCGCACGTGGAAGGCGACGAAGCGTTCGTCGACCAGCAGCTCGTCGAGTTCCCAGCTCTGGTTGTCCAGGGTCCGGCGATGTTGGCCGGGCATGCCGACCTCGAAGCCGCTGCGGCGGGGGATCTCGCCGCTGACATAGACACTGTCGCCCGCGATCGCCTGCGCCTCGCGCGTGACAATGACGCGTCCGCCGTGCGCCGTCAGCGCGGCCTGCGAGGGCACGTCCTCCATCAACCGGAAGGAACCGTCCGGCGCCTTGGTGGCGCGCGAGCGGAACATGTCGGGATGCATGTAGCAGGGCACCTCGCGCCCGCCGTTGCGATCGCGCACGAGCTGCAGGGCACGCAGCATGGCGCCGGCATGGTCCCAGTGACCGTGGCTCAACACCATGGCCTCGACCGGGCCGAGATCGACGCCGAGCCGCGACACGTTCTGCTCGAAGGTGCGATCCTCCGGCCCGGTATCGAACAGGACGGTGTGGGTGCGCTCGCCGCGGCGCAGGGTGAGCAGGCAGGACAGCCCGTGTGCCGCGCAGCACAGGCACGCACCGCCCAGCACCCAGGCACCCCCGCGCCGCCGCGCGAGGCCGCCCATCTCGGTCTCGACGAAGGAGGGAACGGACGACAGCGAATCCGTGACGTTGTCGACGAGGATCTGGACGTCGACGGAGTCGACGGGGACGATGCCGGTCATGCGTTATCTTTCGTGCTCATTTCGAATGCCCTGCTTGTCGTCCTGAACGCAGCGACGATTTTACGTCCGCTTCGCGGGCCGTGCCTGAAGGTTCGATGAGAACCTTTGCTACGCTCGGGATGACAGGATCGAGCATGGAAGACATTCTGCACGTTCTTGAACTGAAGCAAGAGCCGGGAGAGGTCAGTGGGTGAGGAAATAAGGGTCAAGGCCGCCGATGGCGGGACGTTCGCGGGATATCTGGCGCTGCCGGCACGGACGCCCGCGCCCGGGCTGATCGTGCTGCCGGAGATCTTCAACAGCAACCCGCACATTCGCTCGGTGGCCGATGGCTATGCGGCGGACGGCTTCGTGGCGCTGGCGCCCGACGTCTATTGGCGGCAGGAGGCGGGGAGCTACCTACCCTATACCGACGAGGGCCGGGCGAAGGCCTATGCGCTGCGGGCACGAATGGATACCGACCAGTTCGTGCGCGACCTGGCCGATGCCATCGCGATGCTGCGGGCGCGGCCGGACTGCAACGGCAAGGTCGGGGTGATGGGGTTCTGCCTGGGCGGCCTGCTCGCCTGGCTCGCCGGTACGCGGCTGCCGGTCGACGCCGCGGTCAGCTATTACGGCGTGCAGATCGACCAGTATCTCGGCGAAGCCGACCGCCTTGGCTGTCCGCTCCTCATGCACTTCGCCGAGAACGATCCGCACGTGCCGCCGCCGACGGTCGCGGCAATCGAGGCGCGTCTCGGTGGGCTGAGCAACGTCAGCATCCATCACTATCCGGGCACCGAGCACGGCTTCAATCGCCACGGCTATCCCCCCTACAACGAGGCCGCCGCGGCGCTGGCGCGCCAGCGCACGCTCGCGCATTTCCGCAGTCTGCTGTCGTAGTGGCTTCCCTCCCCCGTCTTCGGGGGAGGTGGCGCGGTAATCCGCGACGGAGGGGGTCA
>CAMFJT010000223.1 GCA_945957125.1 uncultured Rhodospirillales bacterium
TCACCCCGCCCGAGATGATCATGTCGCGCTTGCGGTCGCACAGGAACAGGTAGCCGTCGGCGTCCTGGTAGCCCATGTCGCCGACCGTCACGAGGTCGCCCAGCGCGATCTCGCGTCGCTTGGCGTCGTCGTTGTTGTAGGTGAAGTCGGTATAGAGCGGACCGCGCAGGTAGATCTCGCCGATCTCGCCCTGGGCCACGTCGCGGCCCTGCTCGTCGACGATGCGCATCGTGCCGCCCGCGACCACGCGGCCGACCGTGCCGGGCTTGCGCAGCGCCTCCGCCGAATCGTGCCACACCACGATGCCGGTCTCGGTCGCGCCGTAATACTCGTTGATGACCGGCCCCCACCATTCGATCATTTGCTGCTTCACCGCCGGCGCGCAGGGGGCGGCGCCATGCGTCACCCAGCGCAGCGACGACAGGTCGTACTTCGCCTTGACCTCGGCGGGCAGGCGCAACAGGCGCACGAACATGGTCGGCACGATGTGCATGTGCGTGACCTTGTGCCGCTCGATCAGCCGCAGCATGTCCTCGGCCTCGAAGCGCGCTTGCAGCACGATGCCGAGGCCGGCCCGCGCGCTGGCGAGGCCATAGGCCGTCGGCGCGGAATGGTACATCGGCCCGTTCATCAGCACGACGGTCGAGGGATCGGCGACGATGCCCCAGTGCTTGCCGATCTCCCCCGCCGCGCCGGCCTGCTGCTCGGGCGTCGACGGCGGCCGCCGCACGCCCTTGGGCCGGCCGGTCGTGCCCGAGGTGTAGATCATGCTGCCGCGCGAAAGCCTCGGCGGCTGCGCGTTGGGCGTGCTGCGGGCGACGAAGGCGTCCCAGCCTTCGAATCCCGGCGGCACGACGCGCTTCTCCGCCGGCACGCCGTAGGCGTCGGCGATCTCCGGCGGCGTCGGCACGACCAGCACGGTCACCCCCGACGGAATGCCGTCGGCCACCTGCGGCAGCAGGTCGGCATGGATCACCAGCACCTTGGCGCGGCAATCGGCCAGGATGTAGCCCGCCTCCTCCGCCGTGAAATGCCAGTTGATCGGCACGGCATAGGCGCCGAGCTGGCCGGCCGCCATGTTGGCTTCGAAGGTCGCGAAATCGTTGCGCACCATCAGCGCCACGCTGTCGTCCTCGCCGACGCCGAGCGCGGCGAAGCCGCCCGCCGCGCGCGCGGCATTCGCCTGGATCTCGGGCCAGCCCCGGAACCGCTCGCCGGATGTCACGCCTGCCGTCATCGCTTCTTCCCTTTCGCGGGCGGACCGATCTTGGCGCCGGCGCCCTTCATCATCGTCAGGCCGAGGAAATAGGACATCGCCCTGTAGTCCGGCCCGTGGGCCAGCATGCCCGATCGGTGGAGCATGACAATGCCGTGGAAGCCCGCCCACAGCGTCCAGCCGAACAGCGTCGGGTCTGCGTCGATGACCCCTGCTTCCGCGAGCTGCTCGGCGCTGCGCGTGATGTAGCGCGCCGCGCGCTCGGCCTGCGGCCCGAGCTCGGGATGGCTGTCGTCGATCGGCGTGTCGAGCTCGAACATGATGCGATAGGCGTGCGGGTTGTCGAGCGCGAAGGCGAGATAGGCCTCGCTGACCAGCCGGCCACGCTCGGACGGATCCTTGGCGCTTTCGACCGCCTTCTCCAGCGCGTCGGCAAACCGGGCGAACGCCTGCGCCCGCACCGTCGCCAGGATGTCGGCCTTGTCCTTGAAGTAGCGGTAGGGCGTCTTGGGGCTGCAGCCCAGCGCCTCGGCGAGCTGGCGCATGGTGACGCCCTCGTAGCCGTGCCGGGCGAAGCGTTCGGTGGCGACCTTGCACAGCTCGGCGCGGAAGTCGGCGATGTCCTGTTCGGTGAGATAGCGGGGCATGATTTCGATACACAGTGTGTATCGACCGAAGGCATACGTCAATGCGGCCGGCATTCCTGCAGGCCTCGCCGCGCATTAAGCTTGGTGAAAATCACCACGGCCATGACCACCAAGCCGCAGACCCTTTCCTCGACGCGAGGACTCCCGCCGCAAGCGTTGGCTTGCGATCGATCCGTCGTCCGAGGAAGTCACGGACCGGTTTCAAGCTATCAGATACGTCTGCTACGGGAAGCATAAGGCCAATCCCCACCTGTACGGCGTCGACGCCTATCGAGGTCAGGACTCCGACCGCACCCTCTGCGACGATCACGCCGGCTTCGGCAAGCACGACCTCGCTCGGATACCGACACTCTTTGGACGCGCCGCCGACGCCCGGCTCTTTGGCAATCTGATCTGGACCGTAGACGACACCGGTTGGATCTACGAGTTGGCAATAACAAATCGCGTCCGCAATGAATGGCACGGATATCCCCTCCTTAAAGACGACGCGTTTGCTCGTCAGGTCTGGGACCGGTTTCGCCAATGGGCAGTTTCGTCGGGATCTTCCAACGACCAGGCGGCGGCCAAGTCTTGCGCTTTGCTGTATGGGTTGAAGGCATGAGCGTCCTCGAGATTGATCTCACGCGCTTCGGCGACCCAAATCCGGATGGAATTTGCGGCTTGGAAATGAGCGTCGGCGACGCATTGCTGACGCGCCTCGTCAGGGCGGGCGCCGGTGCGGAGGATACGAAGATCCGGGTTCCGGCTGCTCCGCTCGCGTTTTGGTTTGCCGAGAATTGGTGGCGATTGCGCTGGGAGCCTCGGGCATCGGTACAAACCGACAGTTGGTCCATGGCGCATGAAATGTCGGCAATCGGCCACGGACATGCCTGGCCCCGCGTGACGATCTGGGGAGACCGCGACCGCGTCATGCTGGTTGCCCGTGCGGAAGCTCCGGGGATCGCAGGTCCGGTCCGATTTCTGACGAATGCAGTCGTGTTTACGCCGGGGCCGGATTTCGAGAGGGCTGTGGATCGCTTCCTGGATCAAGCCGCCAAGATCGTCTCCGGTGCTGACCGCGAAGGACTGAAGACACTCGTCAACGTCCTCGAGCGGGAGCGGCGCGACGCCGACTCGTCCCAATGGCGACGACTGGAAGCGGTGAGCGGCTACGATCCGGACGAAGCTCCGGAGACGTTGATCTCGAGCCTGTGTGAACTCGAGAGCCGCTATCGAGCGGAAGACGTCGAGGAAGCTGTAGCCGCCGCCCCAGGACCAGACACGGCACGGATGCTCGAAGCCATGCTGGATGCCGCGAATCATGCTGCTGCAGTCGATTTCGACGGATTGGTGAACATATCACGCGCCCTCGGCAAGCATAGCGACCGGCTGCAGCCCTGGGCTTTTGCGGAACAGGTCGCGAGCGAATTGAGACACCTCTTGGGCTTGGGTGTCCGACCACTGCTCAATCCGGCGCTTGGCGAGCTGGCAGGCGTTTCTCCGCGTCTTCTCGGCAACCATGCCTCAACGGCGCCACGCCCCTATGCCATGCGTCTATCCCGCGTGAAATCGCGTTCCACCGTCCTGCTCACCGCGCGCTGGGCCCACGATCGGCGCTTCCAGCTTGCGCGAGCGATCGGCGATGCGATCTGGTCGGAGAATTCCGAGTTGGGTCCGATTTCCGGCCTGTCCTCGTCCCGCCAGAAATTCCAGCGCGCCTTCGCCGCCGCCCTGCTTTGTCCCGAAGAGGGGCTGCGGCAGTTTCTCGGCTCCGAATATCCGGAGGACAGCGATATCGCCGCCGCGGCACGGCACTTCCACGTCAACGAAAAGACGGTTCGGACCGTGCTCGTGAACAAGCACCTGATGGAGCGTCAACGGCTCGGTCAGCCATTGAGCGATCCGCTCGATCCATCGCGCCTCGATGAGGTCGCCGACGCCGCATAGCCGTCCGTTGACGCTTCCATCTCACGCCGTCTCCGCGAACAGCTCCCGTCCGATCAGCATGCGGCGGATCTCGCTGGTGCCGGCGCCGATCTCGTAGAGCTTGGCGTCGCGCAGCAGGCGGCCGGTCGGGTAGTCGTTGATGTAGCCGTTGCCGCCCAGGAGCTGGATGGCGTCGAGCGCCACCAGGGTCGCCTTTTCGGCGGCATAAAGGATGGCGCCCGCCGAATCCTTGCGCGTGGTCTGGCCGCGGTCGCAGGCCTTGGCGACGGAGTACACGTAGGCCTTGCAGGCGTTCATCGTGGTGTACATGTCGGCGAGCTTGCCCTGCACGAGCTGGAACTCGCCGATCGCCTGGCCGAACTGGCGGCGCTCATGGACGTACGGCACGACGATGTCCATCGCCGACTGCATGATGCCGAGCGGCCCGGCTGCCAGAACGGCGCGCTCGTAGTCGAGGCCGCTCATCAGTACGTTGACGCCCCGGCCGACGGTGCCCAGCACGTTCTCCTCGGGGATCTCGCAATCCTCGAACACCAGCTCGCCGGTCGAGGAGCCGCGCATGCCCATCTTGTCGAGCTTCTGCGCCACCTTGAAGCCCTTGGTGTCGGTCGGGACGATGAAGGCGGTGATGCCGCGCGGCCCGGCGGCGGGATCGGTCTTGGCATAGACCACGATCACCTGCGCGTCGGGGCTGTTGGTGATCCACATCTTGGTGCCGTTCAGCACGTAGCGGTCGCCCTTCCTGTCGGCGCGCAGCTTCATCGAGACGACGTCGGAGCCCGCCCCCGATTCGCTCATCGCCAGGCTGCCGACATGCTCGCCGGAGATCAGCTTGGGCAGGAAGCGCCCCTTCTGGTCCGCGTTGCCGTTGCGCCGGATCTGGTTGACGCAGAGATTGGAGTGCGCGCCGTAGGACAGGCCGACCGCGGCCGAGGCGCGGCTCAGCTCCTCGACGGCAATGACGTGCTCGAGATAGCCGAGGCCCGACCCGCCATATTCCTCCTCGACCGTGATGCCATGCAGCCCGAGGTCGCCCATTCGCGGCCACAGCTCGCGCGGAAAGCGGTCGGTCTTGTCGAGCTCGGCGGCGATCGGCGCCACCTCGGCGGCCGAGAAGCGCTGGACCTGCTCGCGCAGGGCGTCGGCGGTCTCGCCCAGTCCGAAGTCGAAGGGGGGCATCGCGTTGGGAATCATGGCTTGGGGGCTCGCTCTGTCTTCACGTGGATGCTGATGAGCTTCCACTCGCCGTCCGACGGGATGAACGCCAGGTCGAACAGGACGCGGGTGGGCTCGGTGGGAAAATAGCCTTTGACGATCAGCCGGCCGTCGCCGTCGAGCGCTGCGGCCGGATCATAGGCCGGCTTGTAGGCGGCGATCACGTCGAAGTCGATCTGCTGGTCGACGAAGGACTTGAACGTCTCCTGCAGGCGCTCGGGAGTGAACTGCTGGCGGAAGGGCTTGGCCAGCTTGGCGTGGAACACCGTGTAGTTGCCGGTGACGTTGGCGTCGTTGAAGGTCAGCAGCGTGACCTTCACCAGCGCCTCGAGCCCTCGCTCGTTCGGCACGCGATTCTGCGCGAGCGCCGGCGTCGCGAGCAGGCCGACGAACAGGGCGAGGCAGGCACGCCTCACCACGAACCTCCTCCGCCACGCGGCCACCGACATCATGATCCTCATCTACCTCGACACGATGCGCGCGGTCCAATGAGCATGAACGTGATCAAGCAAAAGGGCTACAGCAGGAACAGCGTCGCCAGGCCGAGGAAGGCGAGGAAGCCGATCACGTCGGTGACGGTGGTCAGGAACACGGTCGACGACACGGCCGGGTCGACGCCGAACTTCTGAAGCCCGATCGGAATCAGCGTGCCGGCGAGCGCTGCGGCCGTGAGGTTGCAGATCATCGCCGCGCCGATCACCGCGCCGAGCCGCCAGTCGTGATACCAGGCGACGACGGCGCCGCCCATGAGGAGCGCGAAGAGGATGCCGTTCAACCCGCCGACAGCGAATTCCTTGGCGATGAAGCGCAGCGCATTGGCCGGCGTCAGCTCGCCCATCGCCAGGGCGCGCACCGCGACGGTGACGGTCTGGGTGCCGGCGTTTCCGCCCATCGAGGCGACGATCGGCATCAGCACGGCGAGCGCCACGATCTTCTCGATCGCGTCCTCGAACTGGCCGATCACCAGCGAGGCGATCACCGCGGTGAGCAGGTTCACCGCCAGCCAGACGCCGCGCAGGCGCACGGTACGCACCGTGCCGGCATGCATATCGTCGATGCCGACGCCGCCCATCTTCAGCAGGTCTTCCTCGGCCTCCTCGTCGATCACGTCGACCACGTCGTCGACCATGATCACGCCGACCAGCCGGCCCTTGTCGTCGACCACCGGGCAGGACACCAGGTTCTGGTCGCGAAACAGGTGGGCGACCTCGGCCTGGTCGGCCGTCACGGGCACCGAAGGAATGTCGGGATCGACGATGTCGAGGATCTGCACCGGCCGCTTGCTGCGCAGCATGCGGCCGAGCGGAACGGAGCCGCGCAGACGCCCGCTGCGATCGATCACGAACAGGTCGTAGACGTCGTCGGGCAAATCGCCTGCCTCGCGGCAATAGTCGATGACCCGCCCGACGCTCCAGCTCTGCGGCACCTTGACCAGCGACCGCTGCATCATGCGTCCGGCGCTGCCCTCGGGATAGCTCAGCGCCCGCTCGATGTCGGCGCGCTCGTCGGCCGGCAGCTCGGCCAGCACCTCGCGCCGCTCGTCCTCGGGCAGCTCCTCCAGGATGGACGCCGCGTCGTCGGCCTCCAGCTCGTGCGCGGCGGCGGCGATCTCCTTGCTGTCGAGCTGGTCGAGGACGTCCTCCAGGACCTCCTCATCGAGCTCGGTGAGCGCCTCGGGGTCGAGGTCGCCCTTGAGGATGTCGACCAGCGCGTCGCGCTGCGCCTCGGAGACCTGCTCGAGCACGTCGGCCTGGCCGGCGGCGCTCATGTCGGCCAGCAGCGACCGCACCTCGTCGCGGCGGTCGTCGGCGAGCGCGTCCTCGATGCGCTGGACCAGCTCCGGCGTCACCTCGTCGAGGGCGTCGCCGTCGGCGCTCATCCCCTGCTATCCCCGCGGGCCTCGGCAAGCCGTTGCGCCTCGACCACGCTGAGCGCGGTCATGTTCAGGATGCCGCGGGCGGTGACCGACGGGGTGAGGACATGCGCAGGCCGCGCGGTGCCGAGCAGCATCGGCCCGACATGCAGCCCATCGGCCGCCGTCTTCAGCACGTTGAACGCGATATTGGCGGCGTCGAGGCCGGGGCAGATCACGAGGTTCGCCGCATGCTGCAGGCGCGAGTTCGGGAACACGCTCTGCCGGATCTCCGGATCGAGGGCAGCGTCGCCATGCATCTCGCCGTCGACCTCGAGCGAGGGCGCACGCTTGTGCAGGAGCTCGACCGCCTCCGCCATCTTGCGCGCCGAGGGGTGGTCGGAGCTGCCGAACAGCGAATGCGACAGCAACGCCACCTTCGGCTGGATGCCGAAGCGCAGCACCGCGTCGGCCGCCAGCAGCGTGATCTCGGCCAGCGTGTCGGCATCGGGATCCTGGTTGACGTAGGGATCGGCGATGAACAGCGAGCGGCTCGGCATCACGAGCAGGCTGAGCGCCGCCATGTGCTTGACCCCCTCGCGCAGGCCGATCACGTCGCGCACATGGTTGAAGTGGGTCCGGAAGCGGCCGTAAGCGCCGGCGATCATCGCGTCGGCGTCGCCGAGATGGACGGCAAGCGCGGCGATCAGGGTCGGGCTGGAGCGCACCAGGTTGCGCGCCGTCGGCTCGGTCACGCCGCGCCGCTCCATCAGCCGGTGGTAGGCGCTCCAGTACTTGTCGTAGCGCGAGTCGTTGGAGGGATCGACCACCTCCGCGTCGATGCCGGGGCGGAAGCGCAGTCCGAGACGCTCGGCGCGGCGGCGCACGATGTCGGGCCGGCCGATCAGGATCGGCACGGCAATGCGCTCGTCGAGAACGATCTGGGTGGCACGCAGAACGCGGTCGTCCTCACCGGCGCTGAAGATCACCCGCTTGGGCGCCGCACGCGCCTGCTCGAGCACCGGCCGCATCACCAGGCCGGACTTGAACACGAACTGATTGAGCTGCTGGCGATAGGCGTCGAAATCCGCGATCGGCCGGCTCGCCACGCCGGACTCCATCGCCGCTTTCGCGACGGCGGGGGCAAGCTCGACGATCAGGCGCGGATCGAACGGCTTGGGAATGATCTGGTTGGGGCCGAACCCGCCCACCGCCTCGCCGAAGGCGCGGGCGACGACCTCGGACGGCTCCTTGCGCGCGAGCTCGGCCAGGGCGCGAACGCAGGCGATCTTCATGCCGTCGTTGACGGTCGTGGCGCCGACATCGAGCGCGCCGCGGAAGATGTAGGGGAAGCAGAGGACGTTGTTGACCTGGTTGGGATAGTCGCTGCGGCCGGTCGCCATGATGGCGTCGTCGCGGACACCCGCGACGTCTTCCGGCGCGATCTCGGGATTGGGATTGGCCAGCGCGAAGATCAGCGGCCTGGCGGCCATCCGGGCCACCATATCGGGCTTCAGGACGCCGGCGGCAGAAAGCCCCAGGAACACGTCGGCGCCGCCGATCACCTCGCCCAGGGTGCGGGCCTGCGTGTCACGGGCATAGCGCTCCTTCCACGGGTCCATCAGCTCGTTGCGGCCCTTCCAGACCACGCCGGCGATGTCGGTAACCCAGATGTTCTCGCGCGGCAGGCCGAGCTTCTCCAGCACGCCCAGGCATGACAGCGCCGCAGCGCCCGCGCCCGAGACGACCAGCTTCACCTTGGCGATGTCCTTGCCGACCAGCGACAGGCCGTTGAGCACCGCCGCGCCGACGATGATCGCGGTGCCGTGCTGGTCGTCGTGGAACACCGGGATCTTCATGCGCTCGCGCAGCTTCTGCTCGACGTAGAAGCATTCCGGCGCCTTGATGTCCTCGAGGTTGATGCCGCCGAAGGTCGGCTCCAGCGCGGCGATCACCTCGACCAGCCGTTCCTGGTCGAGCTCGGACAGCTCGATGTCGAACACGTCGATCCCGGCGAACTTCTTGAACAGGACGCCCTTGCCCTCCATCACCGGCTTGGCGGCGAGCGGGCCAATCGCGCCCAGCCCGAGCACGGCGGTGCCGTTGGTGACGACGCCGACGAGGTTGGCCCGGGCTGTCAGCTCGGCGGCGGTCGCGGGATCGCGCACGATCTCGTTGCACGCGGCGGCGACGCCGGGCGAATAGGCGAGCGAGAGGTCGCGCTGGGTGGCCAGCGGCTTGGTCGGGACGACCTCGATCTTTCCCGGCCGGGGGAGACGATGGTAGCGGAGCGCGCTCTCGGTCAATTCATCCGCCAAGCCCGCCCCCATCTCCGTCAAACAAAAAGGGCCGCCCCGGAGGGCGGCGTCTCACAGCGTCCTTTTCGATCGATCCGGCGTTGGTGCGGCCAAGAAGACTCGAACTTCCACGCCTCGCGGCACTAGCACCTCAAGCTAGCGCGTCTACCAATTCCGCCATGGCCGCGCCGGATCGATGGCGCGGGGGATACCAAATAGCCCCCGCAGTGGCAAGGCGCCTCGCACCGCCCTTGCGCATGAGGCGATAAATACCGATTTTGCCACAATGATCCGGCCCGAATGGCGCATTTCCGAGGGGCTCGTGCCCTACGACGAAGCCCTGGCGACGATGGAGGCACGCGTCGCCGACATCCGCGCCTGCCGCGCGGGCGAACTCGTGTGGCTGCTGGAGCATCCGCCGCTCTATACGGCGGGAACGAGCGCCAAGACCGCCGACCTGCTGCAACCGATGCGGTTTCCGGTCCACGACGCCGGGCGCGGTGGGCAATATACCTATCACGGGCCGGGGCAGCGGGTGGTCTACGCGATGCTCGACCTGCGCCGGCGCCGCCAGGACGTGCGACGCTTCGTCTCCGACCTCGAGGAATGGACGATCCGCGCCCTCGCCCGATTCAACGTGCGCGCCGAGCGCCGCGCCGGCCGGGTCGGGGTCTGGGTGGCGCGCGGCGGCGGCCGCGAGGACAAGATCGCCGCCATCGGCGTGCGCATCCGCCACTGGGTATCGTTCCACGGCCTGTCGATCAACCTCGAGCCCGACCTGTCGCACTATGCCGGCATCGTGCCCTGTGGCATCGCCGAGCACGGCGTCACCTCCCTGGTCGACCTCGGCCTGCCGGTCACCATGACGGACCTCGATCTGGCCCTGGCGGAAACCTTCGACGAGGTGTTCGGCCTGCCATCATCGGATGGACCGCGAGCTTCCAGCTCGCTCATACCCATGAGCGCGCAAGAGGCGCGCGGTCCACAAACCAGCTCGTCGTCCTGAGGGCGTTCTGCTGGGCGCACGCCACTTCAGTGGCGCTAACATTAGATTCCGAGAAAATGCTCGAAGAACATCATGCTCCTCGCCCCCGATAGGGGGAGAGGTCGGGAGAGGGGGTTACGCGCGGTGTGTCTACGCTCCCGGCATTCATCTTGCGCTGTGGGGCAAAACCGACGGAGCGCGTAGCAGAAAGCGTCTGCCCCCCCCTCTCCCCGCCTCTCCCCCTATCGGGGGCGAGGAGCATGAGGACGTGGTCAAAATTAGC
>CAMFJT010000224.1 GCA_945957125.1 uncultured Rhodospirillales bacterium
CGCTCTTCAGCATCTCGTCGACGTTCTTCGAGGTGATGCCGTACTCCTCCGCCTCCAGCATGGCGAACTGCGTCCAGCGCACGATGTCGGTGAATTGGTTGTCGCCGTGGCGGACCATCGGGCCGAGCGGCTCCTTGGAGATGATCTCCGGCAGGATGATGAAGTCGTCGGACGTGGCCGGCGGGGGCACGTTGGCCACGCGTGTGGCGGCGAGGCTCGACACGTCGGTCGTGTAGACGTCGCAGCGGCCGGAGAAGAAGGCGGCGCGGATCTCCTCGGCCTTCTCGATCACCACCGGCTTGAAGCTCATCTTGTTGGCGCGGAAATAGTCCGCGAGATTGAGTTCGGTCGTGGTCCCCGGGGCAACGCAAACCGTGGCGCCGTTGAGCTCCTTGGCGCTCTTAACGCCGAGCTTCTTGGCGACCATGAAGCCCTGGCCGTCATAATAGGTGATGGCCGTGAAATCGAGGCCGAGCGCGGTGTCGCGCTGCAGCGTGACGGTGGTGTTGTTCGACAGCAGGTCGACCTCGCTCGACTGCAGCGCGGTGAAGCGCTGCTGGGAGGTCAGCGGCACGTACTTGACCTTTTCGGAGTCGCCGAAGATCGCCGCCGAGACGGCGCGGCAGACATCGACGTCGAGCCCGACCCATTTGCCCTGGCTGTCGGCGACGGCGAAGCCCGCGATGCCGGTCGGCACGCCGCAGATCACCGCGCCGCGCGCTTTGATCGCATCGAGATCCTTGCCGGCCATCGCCGCGCCCGATGTCAGCCCGATCGCGAGCCCCACGGCCGCCGCCAGTGATTTCCGTTGCATCCTGCCCCTCCCTCTTGCCTTGCTTGCCCCGAGTGTCGCCTCGCCGGAGCTTGCAAGCAACAGGCCAAATGGCAGGGGCCGCCGGGAAGCAGCAAGTCGGCCTCCTCCCTGCGCACCCCGCCCCTTTCCCTCCCCCGTCTTCGGGGGAGGTGGCCGCGTCTTACGCGGACGGAGGGGGTCATGCTCATGCAACGCCCGCGACTCATGACCCCTCCGTCGCGGATTACCGCGCCACCTCCCCCGAAGACGGGGGAGGGGAAAGATGGACGATGACCTTCAGCGGATCGGCGGGGCGTACTGGATGCCGCCCTGGCTCCACAGCCGGTTGAGGCCGCGGTCGATCTTGAGCGGGCTGTCCTTGCCGACATTGCGCTCGAAGCTCTCGCCGTAGTTCCCGACCTGCTTGACGATGTTGTAGACCCACTTCTCGTCGACGCCGAGCGCCTTGCCCATGCCGGGCGTGACGCCGAGGATGCGCTTGATCGCCGGATTCTCGCTCTTCAGCATCTCGTCGACGTTCTTCGAGGTGATGCCGTACTCCTCCGCCTCGATCATGGCGAACAGGGCCCAGCGCACGATGTCGGCGAACTGGTTGTCGCCCTGGCGGACGGCCGGTCCCAGCGGCTCCTTGGAGATGATCTCGGGCAGGATGAGGAAATCGTCGAAGGTGCGCGGCGGCGGCACGTTGGCAGCGCGGGTCGCCGCCAGGCTCGAGGCATCGGTGGTGTAGACGTCGCAGCGGCCGGAGAAGAAGGCGGCGCGGATCTCGTCGACCTTTTCGATCACCACCGGCTTGAAGGTCATCCCGTTGGCGCGGAAATAGTCCGCGAGATTGAGTTCCGTCGTGGTGCCGGGGGCGACGCAGATCGTGGCCCCGTTCAGCTCCTTCGCGCTCTTCACGCCGAGCTTCTTCGGCACCAGGAAGCCCTGGCCGTCATAGTAGTAGACACCGGTGAAATCGAGGCCCAGCGCGGTATCGCGGGTCAGCGTCCAGGTGGCGTTGGCGACCAGCATGTCGACCTCGCCCGACTGCACGGCGGTGAAGCGCTGCTGCGACGTGAGCGGCGTGTACTTCACCTTCTCTGCATCGCCGAAGAGGGCGGCGGCGACGGCGCGGCATACGTCGACCGACAGGCCTTTCCACTTTCCCTGGCTGTCCGGCATCATGTAGCCGGCGGTGCCCGTGCCCGTGCCGCAGATCAGCGAGCCGCGTGCCTTGACGGCATCGAGGACCTGTCCGGCTTCCGCCGGCCCGTGCGTTCCTGCCGTTGCGATGGCGGCGGCCGCCAGCCCGGCCATCAGCCGCATTTCCTTGCCCATTCCTGCCTCCCCTTATTGGCCCGACGGTCTCATGATGACAGACCATATGCAAACCGCCGCCCCGAGGGGCGGCGGCATGACGCGATGACGTGAAAACGATCCTAGCGGATCGGCGGAGCGTATTGCAGGCCGCCCTTGGTCCACAGCGCATTGAGGCCGCGCTCGATCTTCAGCGGGCTGCCCATGCCGACATTGCGCTCGAAGGCCTCGCCGTAGTTCCCGACCTGCTTGACGATGTTGTAGACCCACTTCTCGTCGACGCCGAGCGCCTTGCCCATGCCGGGCGTGACGCCGAGGATGCGCTTGATCGCCGGATTCTCGCTCTTCAGCATCTCGTCGACGTTCTTCGAGGTGATGCCGTACTCCTCCGCCTCGATCATGGCGAACAGGGCCCAGCGCACGATGTCGGCGAACTGGTTGTCGCCCTGGCGGACGGCCGGTCCCAGCGGCTCCTTGGAGATGATCTCGGGCAGGACGATGAAATCGTCGGCCTTGAGCGGCGGCGGGGTGTTGGCCGCGCGCGTCGAATAGAGGCCCGAGGCGTCGGTCGTGTAGACGTCGCAGCGGCCGGCATAGAAGGCGGCGCGGATTTCCTCGACCTTCTCGATGACGACTGGCTTGAAGGTCATCTTGTTGGCGCGGAAATAGTCGGCGAGGTTGAGTTCGGTCGTCGTGCCCGGCTGGACGCAAACGGTCGCGCCGTTCAGTTCCTTGGCGCTCTTCACGCCGAGCTTCTTCGGCACCATGAAGCCCTGACCGTCATAGTAGTTGATGCCGGTGAACTCGAGGCCGAGGGCGGTGTCGCGGGTCAGCGTGTAGGTGGTGTTGCGCGAGAGCACGTCGACCTCGCCCGACTGCAGGGCCGTGAAGCGCTGCTGGGCCGTGGTCGGTACATATTTCACCTTCTCGGAGTCGCCGAAGAGGGCGGCCGAGACCGCGCGGCAGACATCGACGTCCAGGCCGGTCCACTTGCCCTTGTCGTCCTGCTGGGCGAAGCCCGCGACGCCCGTATTGATGCCGCAGATCAGCTGGCCGCGCGCCTTCACCGCATCGAGATCCTTGCCGGCATGCGCCGTACCGGCGACACCGACCAGACCGACGGCGACGACGCCGGCCATCATTTTCTTGAGCATTTTGTTATCCCTCGTGGTTGCCTCTGACGTTCCCGTCGGCCGCCTGCTGCGTCCGTTCAGGATCGATGACTCAATTCCTAGGCGAACGAGTAGGCGCGCGCAACGGCACCGCACATCAGGCCGTGGCCGCTCAGAGGCGGTCGGCCGCGCGTGAGGAGAAGGGGCTGGAAGACCACGGCTCGGCGCCCTGCAGGCCCTGGAAACGATTGTCGCTGCTGCCGCGGGAGCGGTCCGAGGCGCGCTTGATCTCCTGCTGCCACTGCCGATAGGAGACGAGCTGCTCGCCCACGAGCGTGCTGTTGCCGCCATGCTCGGAGATGTACGGCTGGGGGTCGACGAACTGGCCGTTCACGATCACCGAGAAGTGAAGGTGAGCGCCGGTCGACCGGCCGGTCGACCCGACATAGCCGATCAGGTCGCCCTTTCGGACGCGCGTGCCGGGGCCCATGCCGTCGGCGAAGCGCGACATGTGGGCGTACAGCGTCTCGAAATTGTCGGCGTGGCTGATCTTCACCGTGCGGCCGTAGTTGAAATACCAGCCCTGGTGGTTGATCACGCCGTCGGCCGCCGCGTAGATCGGCTCGCCGGTCTTTCCTTCGAAGTCGATGCCGTTGTGGAAGCCGCCGCCGCCCCGGCGGCCGTAATAGCGCCGGTTGCCGAACGGCGAGGACACGCGGGCGTCCGGCTTGGGCTCGGCCAGCGCCGTGCCGCCCAGGCGGCGGCCGCTCTCGTCGAACCAGCCTTCCGGCTGGTCGAGCGGCGTGAACCACCAGTAGGACTGCTTCGTCTTGCCGTCGCCGATGCTGGCGACCAGCAGGCGCGTCGCGCCGTCGCCGGTGCGGCCCTCGTACAGCTCGATCTTGGAATTGCCGGTCGAGAAGCCGGCGAAGGTCTCGCTGAGGCCCTTCAGGCTCGGCTGGGCGTTTGCGTTCGGCAGGGTGCTGAAGCCCGAGAAGCCGTTGGTCTTGATGTACTTGACCGAGCCGGCGACCACGGTACGGGCGCTGGCGCCGGGCAGGGTGGTGGTGCTCGGAACGCTCGAGACCCGCTCGTCGTCAGGCTCTGCGGGAGCGGGCGCGGCGTTGGCCGTCGGACCGGTCGTCGCGGCGGCCTCCGCCTTTTCCTTGTTGAACTGGTTCAGCCATTTTTCGTTGAGCTGGTCGGCCTGGTTGTCGGTGGGGGAGGGCTTGGCCGCCGCCGCCCGCGGACCGGACTTGAATTGCTGCTTGTTCGGCGCCTTGACCTGCGCGATCGCGCCGGTGGCTGCGAAAAGGCCGAGGGTGGAGACCGCCACCGTAACGGCCAGGAAGGCACGCATCATTTGCGGACGTTCGCCGCGCTGTTCGCGCGTCGTCGTGATCGCCATTCGCCTCTCCTGTATTGCCTGCGACACATTCGAGGCCGACAGCGACGACTGGCCCTCCCGGCCGGCGCGCCCCGCAATTGCCCCTCGCGCGGATACTGGCCACTCGGTTTCGTGAAGTCCAACGAAAAGTGGCAAAAATGCAACAGTGACGCAGACCATTGAAAAGACGGGGAAATTGGCGTTCGGACCGAGAAAAAACAGTGATCGCGGTGGAAAACTTCGCGATCCGGAGTGCGCTTTTCCGCGCATTCATGCTGCAATGCGGCATCGCCCGTTGACCTGCCGTCGGTCATCTTAGCGCGTAACCCATGAAACATTTTCGCGCGGGATTGACCGCCGCGCCCTGTCCGCGATAACCGCAGCGAGGAGAGTGCCATGACCGATCCGATCGAGCTTCTGATCCAGGGTCGCGCCCACGAGCTGGGGCCAGGTTTCGCGGTGCGCCGCGTGCTGCCGAGTGCCAAGCGGCGCATGGTCGGACCGTTCATCTTCCTCGACCATTTCGGGCCGATGACCGTGCCGCCGGGCGGCAACGGCATGTCGGTGCGGCCCCATCCGCATATCGGGCTGGCGACCGTCACCTACCTGTTCGACGGCGGTATCTTCCATCGCGACAGCCTGGGCTATGCCCAGGCGATCCGGCCGGGCGACGTCAACTGGATGACCGCCGGCAGCGGCATCGCCCACAGCGAGCGGACCGAGGAGGAGATGCGGCGGACCGGCTTTCGCATGCACGGCGTCCAGACCTGGGTGGCGCTGCCTCAGGCCCACGAGGAGACCGCGCCCGCCTTCCAGCACGTCGCCGCCGCCGACCTGCCGACCTGGGAAGACAACGGCGCGTCGATGCGCCTGATCGTCGGGACCTATGCCGGGCGCACGGCGCCGACGACACACTTCTCGCCGATCTTCTACGTCGCCACGGAGATGCCGGCCGCGGCGCGGATCGCCGTCTCGCCCGAGCATGCCGAGCGCGGCGTCTATATCTCGCACGGCAGCGTGACGATCGGCGACCGCCAGCTCGGCGTCGGCGACCTGGCCGTGCTGGCGGCGGGCCTGCCGGTCGACGTTGTGGCCGGTGCCGAGGGCGCCAGGCTGATGCTGCTGGGCGGCGCGCCGATGGACGGGCCGCGCCATGTCTGGTGGAACTTCGTCTCCTCCTCGCAGGAGCGGATCGAGAAGGCGAAGGCCGACTGGAAGGAAGGACGCTTCGCCAAGGTGCCGGGCGAAACCGAATTCATCCCGTTGCCGGACCGGTAGCAGTCTCCCGCTGGGGGCGTGCCGCTGCAGTGGCGCGACCTGAGGCGCTAATTTTGCCGCTCTTCCCCCTCCCCCGTAAGACGCAGGGCTGTCCGGGGAAAATTGGAGGGAGCCATTGGGTTCATGCTCCTCTCCCCCGATAGGGGGAGAGGTTGGGAGAGGGGGTAGCGCGCGATGCTGCCTTGGAGCCCGTCATCGCGGCTGTTTTCCGCATCGTTGACGATTTCAACCATCTCGTGCCGCCCCCTCTCCCAACCTCTCCCCCTATCGGGGGAGAGGAGCATGAAGCGCGGCGACCCTGGCCAGACCTCTGAGTCCTGCGACGGCAGCGAGAGAATAGAATTCCACGGGATTGCGGATCGACGCCTCACCTCAGCTATTTTTCCCCGGACAGCCCTGCGTATGACGGGAGAGGAGCAGGAAAGAAGGCAATGTTAGCGCCCATGAGTGGCGCGCCTCCAGCGGAAGTCTGCTCACTCCGGCTGGTACCCGGCGGCCTTGAGGACGGCCGCCCAGCGCGCCTGCTCCTGCGCCATGTAGCGCGCCAGGAAGTCCGGCGACGTGTCGGGCGCGATCAGCGTCCCGATCTGCAGCAGGCGGTCCTGTATTGCCTTGTCGGCCAGCGTGTCCTTCAGCGCCGCGTTCATGCGCGCCACGATCGCGGGAGCGGTCCTGGCCGGGAACAGCAGGCTGTACCAGGCCGACATCTCGAAGTCCGGCACGCCGGCCTCGGCCATCGTCGGCACGTCGGGCAGGGGCGGCAGGCGGCTCGGATGGGTGACGGCCAGCGCCTTGAGTGCGCCGCTCTGGATGTGCGGCAGCATGACGGACGAGGTCGAGATGATGGCGTCCAACCGGTCGGCCAGCAGGTCCTGGATGGCGGGCGCAGTGCCGCGATACTTCACGTGCACGACCGTCGTGCCGGTGCGCGCCTCGAACAGCGAGGCGGAGAGGTCGTCGACGGCGCCGTTGCCCGCCGAGCCGAAGTTCAGCGTGCCGGGCCTGGCCTGCGCGAGCGCCACGACGCCCTTCACGTCCGTCACGCCGAGCGAGGGGCGGACGACCATGACCAGCGGCACCGCGCCGATCAGACCGACGGGCGTGAAGTCCTTGAGCGGATCGTAGGGCAGCGACTTGAACATCGACGGCGCGATCGAATGGGCGATCGTCGAGAGGAGCACCGTGTATCCGTCGGGAGGCGCCGTCGCTACGGCGGCGGTGCCGACCACGACCCCGGCGCCGCTCTTGTTCTCGACGACCACCTGCTGGCCGAGATTGGCCGACAGGCCGGCGGCGAGGATGCGGCCGACCACGTCGGCCGGACCGCCCGCGGCGAACGGCACGATCATCCGGATCGGGCGGCTGGGATAGGGCTCCTGGGCGCCGGCGGCGCGGGGCAGGCCGAGCAGGCCGGCCGCGAGCAGCCAGCTCGCGCGTCTGGTGATCATCGCGTTTCCTCCTCAATGCTTCTTGCGATTGAGGAAGTTGGTGATGTAGCGCCGCGGCTCGTCGGTGCGATAGGCATCGACGAAGGCCTGGATGCCGGCCCGCGCGCCCTCGGTCGGCGACATGCGGTCCCAGTCCATGATCAGGCGCTTCTGGATGCGCACGGCCTGCGGACCGCAGGCGACCAGCGACTTGACCCAGCTCTCGACTGCCGCGTCCAGCCCGGCCATCGGCACCAGCCGTTCGAGATAGCCGATGCGATAGGCCTCCTGTGCGTCGATGTGATCGCCGGTGAGCACCAGCTCGCAGGCCTTGCCCCAGCCGATCAGGCGCGGCAGCACCGACGCCTCCATGCCCGAGGGGATCCCGTGGCGCGTCTCGGGCATGCCGAACTTCGCATGATCGGCGGCGACCCGCATGTCGGCGCAGGCGGCCAGCTCCATGCCCGAGCCGAAGCAGTAGCCGTTGATCCGGGCGATCACCGGCACCGGGCAGGTCCGCACCGAATCGCACATGCGATGGGTCTTGTTGGCCGATGCCTCGGCGGCCGCGAGGTCGAACTCGGCCAGCTCGGCGAGGTTGGTGCCGCCGACGAACGACTTCTCGCCCGCGCCGGTGAGCACGATGGCGCGAACCGACATGTCGTGGCGCAGGCTGGTCATGATCTCGACGAAGCGGTCCTTGCCCGCCAGGCCGAGCGCGTTGCGCTTCTCGGGGTTGTTGAACGTCACCCAGGCGACGCGATTGCCTTCGCCGCGGTCGTCGTAGTGCAGCGTCACCAGGCCGGTGGCCATCGTCGTCTCCATCTTGTCCTCCCGAATGCGTCGCCGGCCGTTCAGCCGACCGAGATTGCGCCTTCCCGTTGCAGGCGGTCGAGCTCCCCGGCCGGCAGGCCGAGCTCGCCCGCCAGGACCTCGAGCGTATGCTCGCCCAGCGCCGGCGGCGGTCCGGCCGGCGCCGCCGGAGTCCGGCTCATCTTCTGCAGCGGATTGCCGAGCATGCGGAAGCCGGCGGCTCCCACCTTCCAGATCAGGTCGCGCGCCAGCGTCTGGGCGTCGTTCAGCGATTCGTCGATGCCCAGGATGGGGCTGAGCGGCACGCGCGCGGCCTCGAACATCGCGATCAGCGCCGCGCGCGGATGGGTCGCGATCCGCGCGGCGAGCAGGTCGGCGAGGACCGTGCGATGCTCGATGCGCAGCGCGTTGGTCGTGAAGCGCGGATCGGCCGCCACGCCGGGCAGGCCCAGCGCGATGCACATCCGTACGAACTGCTCGTCGTTGCCGACGGCGACCACGACCCAGCCGTCGGCGGCCTGGAAGGGCTGGGCGGGCGACAGGTTGCGCGTGATGCTGCCGACGCGGGTATGGACGCGGCCGTTCTGCAGGTAGTCCTGGCCGGCATCGACCAGCGCCATCATGCCGACATCGAACAGCGACAGGTCGATGTGCTGGCCCTTGCCGCTGCGCTGCCGCTCGGCGAGTGCCGCCAGGATGCCGATCGTCGTCGTCAGGCCCGACATGACGTCGATCCAGGCGATGCCGACCCGGCCGGGCGGGCGGTCGGCATCGCCGGTCACGCTCATGACGCCGCTCATGGCCTGGATGACGGTGTCGTAGCCGGGCTGGTCCTTGCGCGGGCCGGTCTGCCCGAAGCCGGTCAGGGAGAGGTAGATCAGCCGGTCGTTGGCCGGCTGCAGCGTGGCGTAGTCGAGCCCGTAACGCGCGAGGTCGCCGGTCTTGAAGTTCTCGACCAGGACGTCGGCCTTCTCAGCCAGCCGGCGCACCAGCGCCTGCCCGCCGGGCGCCTTGAGGTTGACCGCGATGCTCTTCTTGCCGCGGTTGAAGGCGGCGAAGACGTGGTCTCCCCATTTGCGCGTGTCGTCGCCCTTCGGCGATTCGATCTTCCAGATCTCGGCGCCGAGGTCCGACAGCATCTGCGTCGCGAACGGCGCGGCGAAGACGCGTGAGAGGTCGAGGATCTTGACGTTTTCCAGGGGTTTCATCGCAGCGGCAGGCAAGCACGCCGGATTCATGAATTCCAGTGATCATTCGGAATATACTATGACCAAATGGAATGATCGGCCGGGAGAACGACCATGAACATCCAGCAGCTTCGCGCCGTCTGCGAGGTCGCCCGCAACGGCGCGAACGTGTCGGCGGCGGCGCGCAGCCTCGGCCAATCGCAGCCGGCGATCACCAAGCAGATTCGCCAGCTCGAGGACGAGCTGCGGATGGAGATCTTCGAGCGGGCAGGCAACCGGCTGCTGGCCGTCACGCAGCCCGGCGAAGCGGTGATCGCGCTGGCCAGGGGGATCGTGTCGGACGTCGAGAGCCTGCGCGCGCTGGCGGGCCGCGTCGATGCGCGTACCGTCGAGCCGATCGTCATCGCCACCTCGCATACCCAGGCGCGCTATTTCCTGCCGCCGGTCATCAAGACGTTCAGCGAACGCCACGCCGGCGTCCCCGTCGTCATCCGCCACGGCGAGCCGCGCCAGATCGCCGAGTGGGTCATGCTGGGAAAGGCCACGCTCGCCGTGACGACAGAGGGCGAGGGGCTCGACGACAGGATCGCCGCGTTTCCCTGCCAGCGGTTCCCGCGCATCGTCGTCGTGCCGCCGCGCCATCCGCTGCTCAGGGCCAGGCCGCTCACGCTGGCGGCGATGGCGCCTCATCCGCTGGTGACCTACGAGGCGAGCTTCTCGATTCGCCACCGCATCGTCGCCACGTTCCAGAAGGCCGGGCTGACGCCGCGGCTGGTGCTGAGTGCCATCGATTCCGACGTCATCAAGACCTGCGTCGAGCAGGGGCTGGGGATCGCCGTGCTGTCGGCCGCGGTGTTCGATCCGGCCCGCGACCTCCGGCTTCGCGCCATCCCGGCCGGCCATCTGTTCGAGCCGTCGACGACGAAGGTGCTGGTGCGCCGGCGCCGCATGCTGCGCGGGCATGAGCTGGATCTCGTCCGCCTGTGCACCCCGCAGACCACCGCCCGCCAGATCGAGCAGGCGCTGCGGGGAAGTTAGCCGGGACCGCGCCACTCCGAGGTTGTGAATTTATTGCCGGACATTGGATCATAGCGG
>CAMFJT010000225.1 GCA_945957125.1 uncultured Rhodospirillales bacterium
ATTATTGCGCCTTTGGGAATCCCCTGATTCTTTCTTTTCGCTCGATGCTCTAGCGAGGCGGCGCTTCAAACCAACCAGACATGCGCCGGCGCATTCTCCTCGATTGATGTCATGCCGCTGGGAGCGCGGCTCTCCAGAGCCGCTCTTCCTTCTGTTTTCGACATCCCATGAGCGGCTCTGGAGAGCCGCGCTCCCAGCTACTCGATGGTAGACGGGTTGGTCACCCGCTTTTCTCGTCGTCCACAGATGCACTCCACTCCGTGACCACACGGGCGAGGTCGCGCAGGTTCTGGTGCATCTGCTCGAGCGCGAAGCCGATGGCGAAGAAGCGTTCGGCCGCGTCGCCCGGCAGGGTGCGCGTAAGGCCCTCGGCACGGACGGCATCGACTTCCAAGTCGTACGCCTCGAGCGCCCGCTCGAAGGCTTCGATCGGCGGCGGTCCCTGGTGCGCGAGCAGGGACGCGCTGCAGGCGCGCAGATAGGTCGAGGCGGTCAGCGCGATGTCGTCGAGCCGCGGCGCAAGGCGTGCCTGCATCGGCTCGGGCAATGGCGTGTGCGCGGCGCGCCCGACCATCACCAGGTCGTGGCGCAGGCGGAGCAGGGTGCGGCGCAGCGGACCGGTGTCGGCCTCCGACGACAGCCGTGCACGACGCTCGCGCTCGGCCTCTGCGCCGGTCGTGTCGAGGTCGGCGAGGCCCTGCCCGATGCCGTCCTGCAACCGATGCAGCTCGTCGTCGTCGAGCCCGCGGCGCAGGCCGGCCACCAGCGCCACCAGCGCGCGCGACATCAGGTCGAGGATGCGCGCCGCCCCCTGGCGCATCTGGCGATGCGCGCTCGACGGCAGCACGATGAACGACACCAGCAGGCCGACGATCGCCCCGAGACCGACCTCGAGCACGCGATAGATCGCCGAATCGAGCGGGCTGGTATGGGTCATGCCGGGTAGCAGCAGCACGATGATCGCGGTGATGGGCACGACGTTCATGTTGGGTCGCACCGCCGCCAACAGGGCCAGCGGGGCGATGGCGATTACCAGCACGGCCAGCAGGGCCAGCTCGGTCTCGTGCGGGATGAGGATTGCGACAGCGCCGCCATAGATCGAACCGCCGATGGTGCCGAGCAGATAGTCGCCGGTCGCCTTGAGCGAGCGGCCGACGCTCATCTGGGTGACGATCACGGCGGTCAGGACCACCCAGAGGGGAAGCGGCAACCCAAAAAGCTGGGCGGCGACCAGAGCCAAGACGGCAGCGATGGTCACCCGAAGGCTGAGTGCGAGATGGACCCGCCGGAGATTTGTTCGCAGCCGAACCAATCGCCATAAGAGCTCGATTTTCTTCACGCTGCCCGCAAGGTCCCGAAATTTCCGTTCTGTGGCAAGGGTTAGGCTCCCAATCGACCGGTCTCGCAACCCGATGCGTTCATCGGGCGTTTGTCTGGCAGAAAGCCATGGAGGGAAGCATGAGCCGGACCAAATTCGTCACCGCCGTCGTGGCTGGCAGCTTGGCCGTGGCAGCCACCGCTTTCGCCGCACAGCCGATGTCGGCCGCGGCCCAGCGTCAGGCGGAGCAGGCGTGCCGGCAGCACGACATCCAGCCCCGTTCCGCGGCGTGGGAACTCTGCCTGTCGCATGTAACGCGCGCCTACGAGTGGGGTGAGCAGACGTTGGCCGCGCAGCTCGCACGCGCCGCCGGGGACGCGCGGCAGTCGTGCCTCGAAGAAGGCCAGCGGCCGGAATCGCAAGGCTATCGCGTCTGCGTCAACAAGGAGATCGAAGCGCGCAGCGAGCTCCTGATCCTGGGCGACGACCAGAGCGGCGTGAACGTCGCGGAGGTCAAGTAACCCGCTCCTGACGCGGAATGCCCTCGGGGTATTCCGCGCTCTCCCGCCTGAAGATGTCCCAGAAGGCCGACGGTATCCGGCCTTCGAGCTTGTCCACCAGGCCGGCAAGCGATTGAACGAATGCGCGAGCGGCAACTAGCGGCGCGGTCGAGGCGTTTTTCGGAAGGGGGCCGACGCCCAATTCGCCAGGAGGAGACTATGTCACGTCTCAACGTCATCGTGCTCGCAGTCGGCGGCTTCGCCATCGCGGCCTCGTTGCCGTACGCGGTTCAGGCTCAATCCGGCGATGCCTTGGCCCACGCAGAGGCCACCTGCGTCGAGCAAGGCGTCGGCCCGAGGACGATTCCGTTCGAGGCCTGCGTCGGCCGTGCGGCACGGGCCTATGATCTCGGTGCGCCGGAGGCCGCCACTGCCGAGGCGCACACGGTCAGCGATGCAAGCAAGGCTTGTCTTTCCAATGACGTCGAACCGATGACCCTGGACTACCGGCTTTGCATGGCGAACGAGGCCGACCGGCTCATGGCGAGCCGCGACGACGGGCGATAGTCTCGCCGCCTCGAAGGATTTCCGATCCAGCGCAAAAGGCCGGCCGGGCAGTTGCCCCGCCGGCTTTTTCGTGGACTCAATCGACGATGGACCCACTTCCCGCTTCTGTCCTTCCTCCCGGCATCCGCGCTCGCATCCTGCCGGGCATCAACGGGCTCGATATTCACGTGCTGGAAGCCGGCCACGAGACGCCGGGCCGTCCCGCCGTGCTGCTCCTGCATGGCTTTCCCGAGCTCGCCTACAGCTGGCGCAAGGTGATGCCGGCGCTGGCCGCCGCCGGCTACCACGCGATCGCGCCCGACCAACGCGGTTACGGCCGCACGACCGGCTGGGACGCCGATTACGACGGCGATCTCGCCGGCTTCCGCTTCATGAACCTGCTGCGCGACGCCATCGGCGTGCTGTTCGCCTGCGGCCATCGCACTGCAGAGGCAGTTGTCGGCCACGATTTCGGCGCGTCGGTCGCGGCCTATGCCGCGCTGGTGCGGCCCGATATTTTCAAGCGCATGGTCCTGATGAGCGCGCCGTTCTCCGGGCCGCCCTCCGTCCCGTTCGGCCCTCCTGCCGCGCGGGGCACGGACATCCACGCCGCTCTCGCCGCGCTCGCCCGGCCGCGCAAGCATTACCAGTGGTACTACTCGACGCGCCCCGCCAACGAGAACATGTGGCATGCCCGGCAAGGCGTGCACGACTTCCTGCGCGCCTACTACCATCACAAGAGCGCCGACTGGAAAGCCAACAAGCCGTTCGAGCTGGCAGGCTGGACGGCCGACGAGCTGGCGAAGATGCCGACTTACTACATCATGGACCTCGCCGACGGCATGGCGGAGACGGTGGCAAAGGAGATGCCGTCGGCCGCCGAGATCGCCGCCAACACGTGGCTGCCCGACTCCGAGCTCGCGGTCTACAGCGACGAATACGGACGCAACGGCTTCCAGGGCGGCCTGAACTGGTACCGCGTGCGCACCGAAGGCAGGGCAAACGGCGAGCTCGAGGTCTTCACAGGCCGCACCGTCGACGTCCCCTCGACATTCATCTCCGGCCGCAGCGACTGGGGCATCTACCAGACGCCCGGTGCGATCGAGCGAATGCGCAAGGTTGCCTGCACCAACATGAAGGAGATCCATCTCATCGAGGGTGCCGGCCACTGGGTTCAGCAGGAACGCCCCGCCGAGGTCAACCGCCTGCTGGTGCAGTTCCTGAAGACATCCTGATCCGGGGCCTCACGGCCTGGCCCGCCAGCGCGCCACTTCGTCCGGTTCGGCGTTGCAGGCGGCGGCAACCAGCGCCGCTGTCAGCAGCGCCGCCTGCCGCAGCTCGCCTTGCGCCACCTTGTCCCGCGTATCGGCGGGCGTGAGGACCACACGCAGATGGGCGGTCGGATCGTCGAAGCCGGCGACCAGCCGGATGGCGGGAATGCCGCCGGCGGCGAAGTTGGCATGATCGGAGTTGGTCATCAGCGGCCGCACGGTGCGCAGCGATTGACCATTGGCGGTGGCGACGCGGAGCAGGAACGGCTCGACCCCCGCATAGCCGCTGCTCAGCGCGGCAAGGCTCGGGCTGCCCGCGACCGAATCGAGATTGATGTCGATGGCAATCCTGTCGCGCTCGACGCTGCTCAGGCTCTGCACGTACTGCGCCGACCCGGTCAGCGCCCATTCCTCGACGCTGAAGAACATGACGCGCAGCCCGCGCCGCCATGTCGCCACCTCCGGCGACAGCGCCTGCGTCACCGCCAGGACCGCAGCCAGCCCGGTGCCGTTGTCCATCGCCGATTCGGCAAGGTCGTGGCCATCGACATGCGCCGACAGGACCACCCATTCGTCGGTCGTACCGGGATATTCGTAGACCAGCGTCTCGGTCTCCGCCGGCGCTTCGTCCGTTTCGATCGTCATGGTGACCGTCGGCCAGCCATCGGCACGACGCGCCAGCCGCGCCGCCGTCTCGGGCGAGATCCCGAGCGCCGGGATGCCCTCGCCGCTGTCGCGGCCCGACGAGCCCGCCACCACATGACCGGCGAGCGGACCGCCGATCAGGAAGCCGACCGCACCATTGGCCCGCGCCATGTCGTACTTGCGCCGGCGATGGATCGTGCCGGCGGCGAACATCAGCTCGTGGCGCACGAGCACGATGCGGCCCTCGATCTCGCCGGCATGCTCGGCGAATTCCTCCGGCGTGCCGCGGCCGAGATCGATCACCTCGGCCGTCAGCCCGCTCTTCGCCGTGGCGATCGTGCGCACCAGCGGATGGCAGGCAGCCGGCGTTCCGTCGGCCAGCCGCAAGGTCGCGCGTCGGGCCTTCCAGCCGTTGTAGGGCACGGGGATCGAACGGCCGGCATTGGCCGGCGACGCCGCGCGCACGCGTTCGCGGAGCAGCGCAAAGGCGTTCTTCTCGCTCTCGGTGCCGGCGAGCCGCCCGCCGCAGTCGCAGATGTCGTTGAAGTCGCGCCACAGATCGGGATCGGCGGCGAGCCGGGCGGCGAGCGCAGGCGGCAGTCGAAGGGTATCGCTCATCGCGGGCTCCCGAGTTTCGAATCGAGCAGGTCGAGGAAGGCCGCCGCCAGCACCGACGGCTCGCGGTCGCGGCGGTGGAAGACGCCGATGTCGTAGATCACGGCAGGCTCGAACGGCCGCATCACGAGGCCCATGGACGCAAAGCTCCGGGCCGACAACGGGTCGACCAGCGACCAACCGGTGCCGGCCGCGACCAGCGCGCAGCAGCTCGCGAAGAATTCCGCTTCGACGACGGCGTTGATCTGCGCCTTGGCCGCCGCGAAGGTGCCGTAGACGCGGCTCAGCATCTGCGGCGAGCGCGCCGGCGCGACCATCGGCTGTCCCGACAGCAGCGCCGGCGTCAGCAGCTTGCGGCCGGCAAGCGGATGGCGCGGCGGCAGGATGGCCACGCAGCGCATCTGGTAGCGCACCAGCCGCACATCGGTCTCGTCGACCGGCAGCTCGGCAATGCCGAGATCGTACCCTTCGGTCGGCAACAGGGCGCTGACCACGTCGGAATGGCGCGAGATCATCCGCACCGACACGCCGGGCCGCTCGGCGACGAAATCGGCGACGAGAGCCGGAAGCAGCGAGATCGCCGCCGCCGGATGGCTGGCGATCACCAGACGGCCGGACTGGCCCTCGCGGATCTGCGCCGTCGTCGCGGCGAGACGATCGACCTCGCCCAGCACGCGGGTCGCCTCGGCATAGAACAGCATGCCTTCGGGCGTCGGCTTCAGCCGGCCGCCGGCGGCGCGCTCGAACAGCGGGAAGCCGACGCTCTCCTCGAGCTTGGCGATCTGCCCCGAGACGGCTGGTTGAGTGACACCCATCGCCTGCGCCGCGGCAGTGACCGAGCGATTATCGACCACCGCCCGGAAAGCCTCGAGAAGCCGGACGTCCATAGGCTATAAGAACTCCTTATCGCTTCTTCATAGCGCAAACACGCGACCACGCGCAAAGACACCCCCTAATATTCTTGTTGGTGACGGACGGCATAGGAATTGCTTATGCTCTGTACATGGCGGGAACACCCATCATCGCGGCGGAGAGCGTCAGCAAGAAATTCGGCGAGCACCAGGTGCTGACACAGGTCTCGCTGCCGGTGATGGAGCGCGACGTGGTCTGCGTGGTGGGTCCGAGCGGATCCGGCAAGACCACGCTGCTGCGATGCCTTGCCCTGCTCGAGACGCCGAGCGAGGGCCGCGTCGTAATGCAGGGCATCCCGATCTCGACGCCTGCGCAGGAGAAGCCGGTCAAGGCCGCGGCGCGCGCCGTCCGCTCAGACATCGGCATGGTGTTCCAGCACTTCAATCTCTGGCCGCACATGACGGTGCTGGAGAACCTGATCGAGGCGCCGCTCCGGGTGAAGAAAATGCCGAAGGCGGAGGCCGTGGCGATCGCCGAGCGTCTCCTCGCGAAGGTCGACCTCTCGGATAAGCGCGACGCCTATCCCGCGCGCCTGTCGGGCGGCCAGCAGCAGCGGGTCGCGATCGCCCGCGCGCTCGCCATGTCGCCGAAGGTCCTCCTGTTCGACGAAGCGACCAGCGCGCTCGACCCCGAGCTGCGTCGCGAGGTGCTGCTGGTCATGCGCCAGCTCGCGCAGGAAGGCATGACAATGCTCGTCGTCACCCACGAGATGAACTTCGCCCGCCATGTCGGCACGCGCACGGTGTTCATGGACCGCGGCGAGATCGTCGAGGAGGCGCCGGGCGCCGACTTTTTCGACGCGCCGAAGACGGAGCGCGCGCAGCGCTTCCTGCAGCAGTTCGAGGAATGACGGGATGAGGACCATTCCGTCATCCCGACCGAAGTGGAGGGATCTCCTCTCCGCAAGCGATGGTGTGCGTATCGAGAGCAGGCCCCCGGCTTCGCTCGAGGCGACGAAATGAGGAGACATGTCATGGTGTGGAAGGCAATCCTGGGTGCGCTCGCGATGGCGGGCCTGATGGCGGCGGCGGTTCCGGCCGAGGCGCAGCAGACGCAATCGCGGCTGTTCGATGTGACCAAGAACAAGAAGCTGCGCGTCTGCCAGTTCCCGCTCTATTACTCGATCTCCTTCCGCAATCCCAAGACGGGCAAGATCGAGGGGATCGATGCCGACCTCGCCGAGGAGCTGGCGAAGGAGCTCGGCGCGCAGCTCGAGATCGTGGAGGCGAGCTTCGGCAGCTTCATCGCCGACCTGCAGGCGAACAAGTGCGAGATCGGCATGTTCGGCGTCGGCGCGACGCTGAAGCGCGCGCAGGCGGTCGAGTTCAGCCATCCCTATCTGCTCACCAACCTCTATGCCGTCACCCGCAAGGACAGCAAGATCAAGAAGTGGTCCGACGTCGACCAGAAGGGCGTCAAGGCGGCTGTCTCGCTCGGCAGCTACATGGAGCCCTTCATGAAGGGCTACCTGAAGAACGCGGAGCTGGTGTCGGTGGCACCGCCCAACACGCGCGAGGCGGAGCTGGTGGCCCAGCGCGTCGACGTCATCATCACCGACTTCCCGACCGCGATCAAAGTCACCGACGAATTCGACTGGGCAACCTACATCCTGCCCGACGAGAAGCTCGCCATCACGCCCTATGCTTACGTCGTGCCGCAGGGCGACCAGATCTGGCTGAACTACATCAACCTTTTCGTCGACACCATCAAGCTCGACGGCCGGCTGATGAAGTATGCCAAGAAGCACAAGCTCGATCCGATCGTCGCGCCCTAGCCTGCGCAAGACATGTTCAAGTATCAGTTCCGCTGGGACACGATCTGGGGCAGCTTCGACTTCCTGATGTCGGGGCTGCAGATGACGCTGATCATCTCGGCCATCACCCTCGTCCTGGCGATGATCCTGGGCCTGATCATCGCCCTGATGGACATGTCGCGCTTTGCGCCGCTGCGCTGGATCGGCATCTCGATCGGCGAGGTGATCCGCAACACGCCGATCCTGGTCCAGCTTCTGTGGGCGTACTACGTGCTGCCGATCGTGTTCGGCGTCCGCATCGAATCGCTGACCGCCCTGGTCGTCGGCCTCTCGCTCTACCAGGCCGCCTTCATCTCCGAGGTCTACCGCTCGGGCATCCAGGGGGTCCCGAAAGGGCATCGGGAAGCCGCCCAGGTGCTGGGCCTCACTCCGATCCAGTCGTTCTTCCGGATCGTGCTGCCGCAGGCGGTGCGCATGACCCTGCCGCCGCTCGCCTCCAACTTCGTGCAGCTCATCAAGTTCTCCTCGCTGGGCGCCGTCATCTCGGTGAGCGAGATCACGCGGCGCGGCATGGAGCTCAGCGCCACCAACTTCCGGCCGCTCGAGACCTTCACCTTCATCGCCGTGGTGTATTTCATCATCTGCTGGCCGCTCGCCATGGGCATCCGCTGGTGGGAACGCCGCCTGCAGGCCCGCTAGCCATGACCGACCTTCGCACCGAGCTCGCCCACCGGGTCGACGCATCGCTCGACCGGCTGATCGCCGTCACCCGGCGGCTCGTCGCCGTCGCCTCGCCCAACCCGCCGAGCGACACCGAGGAGATCGCCAGGGTCGCCGAGGCGCTGCTGCGCGAGATCCCCGGCATCGAGGTCGAGGTCATCGAGCCCGCGCCGCGCGTGAAGAGCCTGATCGGCCGCATCAGGGCGACGCGGCCCGGCCGACGGCTGATCTTCAACGGCCATCTCGACACCTTCCCGATCCTGGAGCACCTGCCCTGGACCGTGCCGCCGCTGGGCGGCGTGCTGAAGGACGGTAAGCTCTACGGCCGTGGCGTATGCGACATGAAGGGCGGCATGGCCTGCTCGCTGCTCGCCGCGGCGCTGCTCGCCGAGCATCGCGACGCGTGGTCGGGCGAGATCGTCCTGACCCTCGCCGGCGACGAGGAGAACATGGGCTCGCTCGGCACCGGCTGGATGATGGAGCATGTGCCGCACGCCCGGGGCGACGCCAATATCTGCGGTGACGTAGGTTCGCCCAAGGTCGTCCGCTTCGGCGAGAAGGGACTGATGTGGGTCGAGGTCGAAGCGGCCGGCTCGCCGGCGCATGGCGCACACGTCCATCGCGGCACCAATGCGATCGATCGACTGCGCTCCGCGCTCGACCGGCTGAAGGATCTCGAAGATCTGCCCTTCCAGGCACCGCCGGTCGTCACCCAGGCGATCGCGCGCGCCAAAGCGGTCTCCGAGCCGTTGTCCGGCGCGGGCGAATCCGAGACGCTGCAGCGCGTGACCGTGAATATCGGCACCATCGAAGGCGGCACCTCGCCCAACCTCGTGCCGACCCACGCCATCGCCCGCGCCGACATCCGCCTGCCGGTCGGCATCACGACCGATGTGCTGGCCACGAAGCTCGACGAATGGCTGGCACCGCTCGACGGCGTGAGCTGGCGGGCGATCCGCCGCTTCGAACCCTCCTTCACGCCGCCGGACGACGAGATCGTCGTGCGCACCGCGGCGGTCGCGACGGAAGTCCTGGGCACGCCGCCGGCGGTGAACATGCGGGTCGGCGGCTCGGACTCGCGCTGGTACCGGCCGGCCGGCGTCCCGACCGTTGTGCTCGGGCTCACGCCGTTCAACATGGGCGGCCCGGACGAGCACGTCCTGGTCGACGAGCTTCTCGCCGTCGCCAAGATCCACACGCTGACGGCCTACGATTTCCTGACAGGCGCCTGACCATGTATTCCGACGACGAGCTCTTCACCTCGCCCCTGACCTTCATGGGTGCGCCCTACGGCCGGCCGGGTCCGGCCAACAAGGCCGCGATCCTCGGCATCCCGTTCGACTGCGGCACCAACATGCGCATCGGCGCGCGCGGCGGCCCCGATTCGGTGCGCCAGCAGTCGGCGCTGATGCGCCGCTTCAATCCGACCAATGCCGACTTCGATCCCGTCGCGGCGCTCGGCCTGGTCGATTGCGGCAACGTCAGGCTGACGCCGAGCAAGATCGTCGACGCGTTCGAGCGCACCGAGCAGGCGGTCGATCGCATCGTCCAGGCAGGCGCCATCCCCGTCACGATCGGCGGCGACGGCTCGGTGACGGTCCCGGTCGCGCGGGCGGTCGGCAAGAAGCACAAGAGGATGGCGGCGCTGCACATCGATTCGCACACCGACTCCTACCCCTACGGCGAGGACGAGAAGTACAACTCGGCCACCCAGTTCACGCATGTCGCCGAGGAGGGCCTGGTCGATCCGGAATTCTCCTGGCATGTCGGTATCCGCAGCACGACCTACGCGCAGGGCGTCGTGCCGCGCGCGATGAGCCTCGGCTACAAGGTCGTGTCGATCGACGAGCTGGTGCGCGGCGGCTTCGCGCAACGCATGGCCGAGTTCCGCGACAAGGTCGGCAAGCGGCCGGTCTATCTCTGCTTCGACATGGACGTGTTCGATCCTTCGACCGCGCCCGGCGTCTGCACCCCGTCCTGGGGCGGGCTGTCGGCACGCGAAGGCATCGACCTGCTGCGCTGCCTCACCGACCTCAACATCGTGGCCGTCGACGTGAACACGGTGAGCCCGCCGCAGGACGTGAACGGCATGGCCGCCCACCTCTGC
>CAMFJT010000226.1 GCA_945957125.1 uncultured Rhodospirillales bacterium
CGCGCGGCCGCAGCAGGCCACGCGCCACCCAGCGCTCGACATGGACCGTCGTCAGCCCGCGATGCACGCGCAGCAGCTCGTCGAGGCTGGTCATGTGAACTGCTCCATGGCGGCCCGCGGATCGTACGCCTTGCCGGCATCCCACGACTCGAGGAACGCCTTCAGCTTGTCGTCCGGCGTCTCGGGCAGCACGACCTTCAGCTTGACGTACTGGTCGCCGCGCTGGCCCGACTTGCGGTCGAGCAGGCCACGGCCCTTGAGCCGCAGCGAGGTGCCGGCGTTGGAGCCGGCGGGCACGTTCAGCATCACCGCGCCGCCGACCGTCGGCACCTTGACCTTGCCGCCCAGCACCGCCTCCGTGACGGTCACCGGCAGCTCGACATGGATGTCGTTGTCGCGCGGCTCGAAGAACGGGTGCGGCTGCACGCGGATCTCGACATAGGCGTCGCCCGCCGGCTTGCCCTTGGCGCCGGGCATGCCCTGCCCCTTCAGCCGCAGGGTGGTGCCGTCGGTCGTCCCTTCCGGGATGTCGATGTCGAGGGTCCGGCCGTCGGGCAGGTCGACCCGCTGCTTGCCGCCGCGCGCGCCGACCAGGAAGGGCACGGTCAGCGCGTAGGTCACGGGCATGCCGCTCATATCGAAGCCGTCCTCGCCGAACTCCGGCCGTTCGCCGCCGAAGCCGAACCCCCGGCTGCGCTGGCCGCCGCGCTGGCCTCCGCCCTGGCGGAACATCTCGGAGAAGACGTCGCCCATGTCGACGAAGGACTCATGCCCGCCGCCGCGCTGGTACTTGAAGCCGCCCGGGCCGCCCGCCTGGTCGCGATAGAAGCCGCGCGGCGGCACCTCGGCGCCCGTGGCGTCGATCTCGCCGGCGTCGAAGCGGCGGCGCTTGTCCTTGTCGGACAGGATGTCGTTGGCCTGGCTGATTTCCTTGAACTTGGCCTCGGCGGCCTTGTCGCCGGGATTGAGGTCCGGGTGGTGCTTCTTGGCCAGCTTGCGGAAGGCCTTGCGGATCTCCTCGTCCGAGGCAGTCCGGCTCACCCCCAGGACGGTATAGGGATCGCTCATGGCGTGAATATTGTGTCCCTTCAAGCGGTTGCAAGGCCCCGCCGCGCCACCGCGTCGGCGAACAGGCGATACTTTACCGAATCGACCGACAGCTCGCGGGCCCAGCTCACCAGGTCGCCCCACGGATCGTTGAGCTTGCCCAGCCCCGACACCACGGCCACCACGGTGCCGACCTCGATGCGGTGCTGGACGGCGAACCAGCCGCCGATGCCGAGCGCAACGGCGACCGATCCGTAGTGCATGAAGTTCATCAGCAGGTTCATGGAGTATTTCAGCTTGTAGATGCCCATGTTGAGCTGGAACACGCGCTCGATGCGCTCGTCGGCCGGCACGCCCGAGCCGACGATGTCGCTGCTGACCTGGCGCAGCACGCGGATGCGCGCCTCCGCACGGCGATTGATCGCCCCCTGCATGATCGGCACGAACAGCATCTGCGGCAGCAGGAAGCCCGCGCTCAGCGCCAGGGTCCACGGCTCGAGAAAGCTCATGTAGCCGATGACGCTGATCAGGATACCGATCTGGAGCAGCGGCTCGGAAATCGCCAGGCCGACGAAGCCGCCGATCGGCTCGGCCTCGGCCACCGCCATGGCGGCATGCTTGCCGACGGCCTCGTTGTCGCCGGCCTCGTCCTCGATGTCTTCCAGCGTGCGGCGCAGGCTGCGCACGGCATTCTCGCTGACCCAGGCGCGATAGAGGTTCAGCGCCAGCTTGAGCGCCTGCTCGAGCAGGGCGACGCCGGCATAGGCGGCCGCCAGCCAGAAGATCGCCTCGGTCGCGCCGCTCTTGATGGCGTCGTTGACGATCCGGCGCTGCAGCTCGAGCGGCACGCTCGACAGGCCGAACACGCCGGCGGCGAGCAGGGCGAGCGCGATCTGGTGGCGCCCCGAGGAGCGCAGGACAAATCCCATGATCGTCCGCGGCAGGACAGGCGTCTCCATTGAACTCAAACTCGGCCGCGCTCGCGGCGTTCCCGCAAGGGCCCGCGAGTCGTTGCTGGGAGCGCTCTCGGGATGGTGGGGCGCATGGTTGCGTCCGATGCCGTCACAGCCCCATCACTGCCTTGGCGATGATGTTGCGCTGGATCTCGTTCGAGCCGGCATAGATCGTCGCGGCCCGGTTGTTGAAATAGAGCGGCAGGGCGGTGATGCCGGCCTCGGGCACGACGGTCGGCTGGTTGTGGCCGATCGTCCGCGCCTCCGGCTCGAACGGTGCGGCGTACCAGGCCAGCGCCTCGACGCCGAGATGGTCGATCGCCTGCAGAGTCTCGCTGCCCCGGATCTTCATCTGCGACGACACGGCCCCCGGGTTGCGGCCCTTGCTGAGGTCGGACAGGACCTGAAGCTCGATCATCTCGAGCGCCTGGATGGCGAGATCCGCCTCGGCCAGGCGCTCGGCGAAGCCGCGCTCCTCGATCAGCCGGCCCGAGCCGTCGGCTGCTTCCTCGCGCGCGATGCGGCGCACGTCCTCGATGCGGGCATGGAGGTTCGGCGTGTAGGCATCGCCGCCGCGCTCGAACTCGAGCAGGTACTTGGCGACGGTCCAGCCGGCATTTTCCGGCCCGATGCGATTGGCCACCGGCGTGCGGACATTGTCGAAGAACACCTGGTTGACCTCGTGGTCGCCGGCCAGCGTGACGATCGGCTTCACGCTGAGGCCCGGCGTGTCCATCGAATCGATCAGCACGAAGGAGATGCCGTCCTGCGGCTTGCGCTCGGTCGCGGTGCGCACCAGGCAGAACATGTGGTCGGCGACATGCGCGCCGGTGGTCCAGATCTTGGTGCCGTTGATCACGTAATCGTCGCCGTCGCGCACCGCGCGCGTCTTGAGGCTGGCGAGGTCGGAGCCCGAGCCCGGCTCGGAATAGCCCTGGCAGAACACCATGTCGCCCGCGACGATCGCCGGCAGGTACTTCGCCTTCTGCTCCGGCGTGCCGAATTTCATGATCACCGGCCCGACCATGCGCAGCCCCATCGCGAAGATGCGCGGCGCGTCGACGGCGGTGGTTTCCCGCGCGAAGATGTAGCGCTGGGTGGCGTTCCAGCCGGTGCCGCCATGCTCGACCGGCCAGGTCGGTGCCGACCAGCCGCGCTTGGCCAGTATCTTGTGCCAGCGCCGGCCGGCCTCCATCTCGGCGAACACGCCGGCGGTCTTGCGCCCCGCCTCGCGCAGGTCCTCGCCGAGATGGGCGTCGAGGAAAGCGCGCACCTCGTCGCGAAAGGCCTGATCCTGCGGGCTGAGGTCGAGATCCACGGTGTCCTCCAACGTCTCCGGCGGAAGGCTAGCAGCGCCCCGCCATGGGCGGTATGCTTTTTGCGTCGCGCCCGGTATCGCGAGGAGACCGTTCGTGCGTGCTCTCGTTGCTCTGTTCGCCCTGTTCCTGTCCACGCTGCCGGCTATCGCGCAGGACAAGCTCGAGATCGACCTCGCGCTGGCGCTGGGCATCGACATCTCCGGCAGCATCGATCCCGACGAGGCGCGCCTGCAGCGCGAAGGCTACGTCAACGCCTTCCGCGATCCGGTGATCGTCAAGGCGATCCTCGGCGGCGCGAACGGCCGCATCGCCGTGTCGTACTACGAATGGTCCGACTCCTGGATGCAGAAGCTGCTGATCGACTGGACGCTGCTCGACAGCGAGGCGGCGATCCACGCTTTCGCGACGCGGCTCAGCGAAGCGCCGATCTCGATCGCGCGCCGCACCTCGATCAGCGGCGCGATCCGCTACGCCATCCCGCTGTTCGGTCGCAGCCCCTATGAAGCGCAACGCAAGGTGCTCGACGTCTCCGGCGACGGTTCCAACAACGACGGCGGGCTGGTCACCGAGATGCGCCACGAGGCGCTGAAGGAGCGCATCGTCATCAACGGCCTGCCGATCATGAACGACCGGCCCAACCCGTTCGGCTTCCCCAACGAGACCGACCTCGACCGCTATTACCTCCATTGCGTGACCGGCGGCCCGCGCTCCTTCGTCGAGGTGGCGCGCAGCTTCGAGGACTTCCCCCGCGCGGTGCGCAAGAAGCTGCTGCAGGAAGTGGCGGACGTCGGCCCGCGGCAGGATTTCGACGATGGGCCGGGACCGCTGCGCGAGGGCACGCAGCTTGCCCAGGCGGGACGGCCGCGCGTGCGGCCCGACGACGACTACACGAAATTCGTGCGGCCCGAATACGAGCTGGGCTGCGATGTCGGCGAGCGCCGCAGCCGCGAGTTCTGGCAGCGCCGCTTCGGCGTGACGCCGGACTGATCTTCCTGCCGACCGGGGACAGTTCTTCACGGCAGTGACACGACAGGCTCCTAGACTCCGCGCGCGACGAGGCAGCAGCCCGCCGCGAACCCAACGGAGGACATCATGTCCAAGGACAAGATCGTCGAGCATCATCACGCCGCAGCCGAGCATCACGAGCACGCCGCCAAGCATCATCGCGAGGCCGCCAGGCATCACGAAACGGATGCGCACGAGACCGCAGCACATCACGCCCATTCGGCGCACGGCCATTCGGCTCACGCGCTGCATCACGCCGGCGAGGCGAGCAAGCACCACGCCGAGCAGCACGGCCAGCTCTAGGCGCTTTCAGGCCATCGTCGACGGTTCGCGGGCCGCGACGGTCCCGGGGAGGGCCCAGCCTGCGAACCGCCTATCGAGAAAGTCAGTCGCGGGGGATCGCAAAATGGAATCGTTCTTCGGCAGCACGGTCGGCATCGGCACGATCGTCCTGCTCGTCGCCGCACTGTTGCTGGCGCTGAGCTTCGAGTTCGTCAACGGCTTCCACGACACCGCGAACGCAGTCGCGACCGTGATCTATACCCACACGCTGACGCCGACCCAGGCGGTGGTCTGGTCGGGCGTGTGGAACTTCCTGGGTGTGCTCACGTCCTCCGGCGCGGTCGCCTTCGGCATCGTGGCCCTGCTGCCGGTCGAGCTGATCCTCGATGTCGGGTCGGGCGCAGGTTTCGCCATGGTATTCGCCCTGCTGCTGTCGGCGATCATCTGGAACGTCGGCACCTGGTATCTCGGCTTGCCGGCCTCCTCCTCGCACACGCTCATCGGCTCGATCGTGGGCGTCGGCCTGATGAACTCGCTGCTGTCGAGCACGCAGCAGTTCGGCGAAGGCGTGAACTGGGGCAAGGTTCAGGACACCGCCCTGGCGCTCATCGTCTCGCCGCTGATCGGCTTCATCGCCGCGGGCCTGCTGCTGCTGGCGGCCAAGGTCGTGATCAGCAATCCCGCCCTCTACCGGTCGCCCGAAGGCAAGACCCCGCCGCCGCTCTGGATCCGCGCCATCCTGGTTCTCACCTGCACCGGCGTGAGCTTCGCGCACGGCTCGAACGACGGCCAGAAGGGCATGGGCCTGATCATGCTGATCCTGATCGGTGTGGTGCCGGCGACCTACGCCTTGAACCTGTCGGCCTCCGCCGACCGCATGCAATCGATCGTCGCGGCCTCGCAGGCGGCCGCGCCGGTGCTGGGCAAGGCGCCGGACGCGACCGACGCGATGGCCAATGCCGTCGCCGACGCCGAGCTGTCGCGCTTCCTGACCAGCGGCAAGCAGACGCCGCAGACCATGACGTCCCTCGCCCTGAAGAACGGCGTCGTCGCCGACACCGTGAGCCACATCAAGTCGATCGGCGAGCTGTCGGTCGACCAGCGCTCGAGGCTGCGCCGCGACGTCTACCTGGTCGAGGAAGGCGTCAGCAAGATGCTCAAGGCGGGCAACATCACCGACGCGAGGGACCGGGCGGCGCTGGCCAAGCTGCGCAGCGAGCTGTCCGGCCTGACCGATTTCATCCCCCTGTGGGTGAAGATCGCCGTCGCGGTGGCGCTGGGACTCGGCACCACGATCGGCTGGAAGCGCATCGTCGTCACGGTCGGCGAGAAGATCGGCAAGTCGCACCTCACCTACGCGCAGGGTGCTTCGGCCGAGCTGGTCGCCATGTTCACGATCGGCGCGGCCGACATGTACGGCCTGCCTGTCAGCACGACGCATATCCTGTCGTCGGGTATCGCCGGCACGATGGCCGCCAACCGCTCGGGCCTGCAGAAGGAGACGCTGCGCAACATCCTGCTCGCCTGGGTCTTCACCCTGCCGGCCTGCATGATCCTGGGGTCGGTCCTGTTCGCCGCCGGCCTGTTCGTCGTCCTGCGACTGTTCTAGGCGGCGAGCTAGGCCAGTCGCGTCACGAGCGCCTGCAACGCGAGCAGGTAGGAATCGACCCCGAAGCCGGCGATGATGCCGATCGCCGCCTCGGCGGTGATCGAGCCGTAGCCGCGCTTCTCGATGTTGGTCATGTGGATCTCGATCGCCGGCGCGCGGATCGACCTCAGGCAGTCGCGCAACGCGTGCCCGGCGTGCAGGAAACCCGCGGGATTGAACAGCACGCCGTCGACCCGCGCCCGGTCGGCCTTGAAGATCGCCGACACCGCCTCCCCTTCGGTATTGGTGTAGAGGATGTCGAGGTCGACCCCCAGCGTGCGGGCCTGCCGCCGCAGGATGCCGTCGAGTTCCTTGGCCGTGGTGGTGCCGTAGAGCTCGGGCTCGCGCCGGCCGAGATATTCCATGTTGGCGCCCTGGATAAGCAGGAATCTCATATTTCCCCGTTTCGCAACGCGGCCTCGGACAGGCCTCCCCGATGCGAACGTAAAACAACTTTCCGTCGAACTGAAATGGGGTTTGCCCGCAAACGTCGGTGGCGAAACGGCGCACTGTAACATTATCGTGCAAGGCGGCGTCGGCGCGCCGCTGTGGGGAGGGGGACAAGACGTGGCCATCGGCATATCGGATCTCGTGCAAGTGGGCCTGCTCGGGCTCGCCACGACCAGCTCGGTCATCATCGGCGCAGCCCTCGGGCTGTACGTCAATTTCTCCCGCAAGCTGCTGGCCTGCATCCTGGCCTTCGCGGCCGGATCGCTGATCGCGGCACTGGCGATCGAGCTGGGGTTCGAAGGCGCCCATGCCCTCGCCCGGCATGGCGCCGACGTCCATCTGGCGTGGGACCTGATCGCAGGCGGCTTCGCGCTGGGCGCCGTCCTCTACTATGTCGCCGCGCTGTTCCTCGAATCGAAGGGCTCCGCGCTGCGCTATCCGTCGCGGTTCATGGAGTACGCGCTCAAGCGCAAGCGCAAGGCCGTCAGTGCGAAGCTCGGCCTGCTGGCGCAGTGCAGCCTGCTGCGCCATCTCCCGGCCGAGCAGATGGAACCGCTGCTCGACAGGGTGCAGGAGCGCACGGTGGCAGCGGGAGAACTCGTGTTCCGGACCGGAGATCCCGGCGACGCCCTCTATGTCGTCGCCGCGGGCGCCGTCGAGGTGGTCAACGACGACAACGGCCAGACGCTCGCCGAGCTCGGCCCCGGGCAGGCATTCGGCGAGATGGCGTTGCTGAGCGGCGGCAAGCGGACGGCCACCATCCGTTGCAAAGCCGACTGCCACCTGCTGGCGATCGACAAGGACGATTTCGACCGGCTCCTGGCGGAAGACCCTTTCCTCGACGAGCAGGTGCGCAAGCTCAGCCACGAACGCGCCATCTCCAACCTGCGGACCGGCTCGGTGAACCCCGCCGTCTGGGCGCAGCTTGCCAGCGAGAATCTCGAGAATCTCAGCCGTAGCGACGAGCACCGCCTGATGCACGAAGCCAAGGGCGGCAAGGGGGCGGGCCTGGCGATCGTGTTCGGCAACATCCTCGACACGATCCCCGGATGCCTGGTGATCGGCGCCAAGTTCTCCGGCTTCGAGAGCCTGTCGATGACGCTGATCCTCGGCATGTTCCTGGGCGGTATCCCCGAAGCGGCGGCCAGCGCCGCCATGCTGCGCCGGGCGGGGTTCACCAACCGCGCCATCTTCCTGCTCTGGTCGACCGTGCTGGCCGCGGGCGTCGTGGCGGCCATGGCGGGCAAGATGTTCATCAGCAACTCGGAATCGACCGCCGCGGTGCTCGCCCAGGCCGTGGCCGGCGGCGCCATCCTGGCGCTGGTGACGCACGCGATGATCCCGGAGGCGCTGCACAAAGGCGGCTCGACAGTGGTCCTGCCGGCCGTCGGCGGCTTCCTGTTCGCGCTTTATCTCGCGCTGCTCGAGACCGCCGCCGGATGATCCCCAGACGCAGAAAAGGCGGCCTTTCGGCCGCCTTTTCGCATTCTGTCTCGTCGATTCTTACTGAACGACGATCTCGACGCGGCGGTTCTGCGGCTCGCGCACCTGGTCGCCGGTCTGGACGAGCAGCTGGCTCTCGCCCTTGCCGATCACCGTGATCGCCGCCGCCGGCACCGCCTCACGCACCAGCGCGTCCTTGACCGCGTTCGCGCGACGCAGCGACAGCGCCATGTTGTAAGCCGGCGTGCCGGTCGTATCCGTGTGGCCCGTCGCGGTGATCCGCGCGCTGCCCTTGGTCTTGTACGCGCCCGCGGCCTGCTTGATCGTGTTCAGAGCCTGCTGCGAGAGGTTGTAGCGGTCCCAATCGAAGAACACCATGTACGACGGCGCGGCAACCGGGGCCGGAGCCGGCGGCGGCGGGGCAACCGTCGGAGCACCGAACTTGATCTGCAAGCTCGCCATGATGCTCATGTTGTTGTTCTGGTACGTCACGCCACCGACGAAGCCGTTGTTGACGGACGGGTTGGTCGTTCCGTAGTAGCGGCCGTCCAGGTTGATCCGGACCATTTCATTGACGTTGTAGCCCACGCCGATGATGCCCTGATAGGCGAAGTTCGTGGTGCTCGTGCTGCCGGCACCGGCAGTGGCGTTCACGAAGGCGATACCGGCACCCGCGCCGATGTACGGCACGATCGTGCCGCCGGCGTTGAAGTCGTAGAACAGGTTGCCCATGATGGCGAACTGCTGGTTGTTGAAGCCAGCGGTGCCGAGGCCGACAGGAGCCGCACTCAGCGTGCCATTGTTGCTCCGGTAGACGCCTTCGACTTCCACGCGGGGGCCGACGAAGTCATAACCGACCGAGCCACCCACAGCGAACCCGGTATTCGGGTAGACGTTCACCGCCCCGCCGAAGTTCGGGAAGTTGACCGTGGTATTGAACATCCAGCTCACGCCACCTTCGGCGCTGACATAGAAGCCCGGATACTGAAGCGACTGCGCCTGCGCCATGACAGGCAATGCAATCACGGCGGCCGTTGTCGCTAGAACTTTCTTGATCACCACAGTCTCCCCTAGAAAGTGCAGCAGAAGCCCTGCACGTGTTGAGCAACTATAATCGATTTCCCACCGAACCGTGAGCTTTCCGACCGTCGCTCCGCTCATTTCCCATGGTGTGTGGCATCCGCGCCACAAAAAAGGCGACCTTTCGGTCGCCTTTTTGCATTCTTGGGGGTCGACGCCTACTGGACGACGATCTCGACGCGGCGGTTCTGCGGCTCGCGCACCTGGTCGCCGGTCTGGACGAGCAGCTGGCTCTCGCCCTTGCCGATCACCGTGATCGCCGCCGCCGGCACCGCCTCACGCACCAGCGCGTCCTTGACCGCGTTCGCGCGACGCAGCGACAGCGCCATGTTGTAAGCCGGCGTGCCGGTCGTATCCGTGTGGCCCGTCGCGGTGATCCGCGCGCTGCCCTTGGTCTTGTACGCGCCCGCGGCCTGCTTGATCGTGTTCAGAGCCTGCTGCGAGAGGTTGTAGCGGTCCCAGTCGAAGAACACCATGAACGACGGCGCGGCGACCGGGGCCGGAGCCGGCGGCGGCGGGGCAACCGTCGGCGCGCCGAACTTGACCTGCAGGCCGAGCATGATGCTCAGGTTGTTGTTGGTGTAGCCCGTGCCGCCCAGGTACGGGTTCGTCGTGCCGTAGTAGCGCGCATCGAGGTTGACGCGGAACATCGGGTCGATGTTGTAGCCGACACCGACGATGCCCTGGTAGGCGAACTGCGTGGTGTCCGTCGACAGGCCGAGGGCCGAGGTGCGCACGAACGCGATACCGGCGCCGGCGCCGATGTACGGAACGATCGTCCCGCCCGCGTTGAAGTCGTACATCAGGTTGGCCATGATCGCCACATCGTCCTTGCTCGCGCCGAACGCGTTGAACGAGCCGCTGCCGACCGTCGCCTGGTTGTTGCGGTACACGCCTTCCAGCTCGACCCTCGGGCCGACGAAGTCGTAACCGATCACGCCGCCGGCCTGCCAGCCGAACTGCGGATACAGCGTGCCGCTCTGGCCGAACGGGGTCAGCACGTTGGTATTGAACATCCAGCCACCGCCGCCTTCGACGCCGGCATAGAAGCCCGGATACTGGAGGGACTGCGCCTG
>CAMFJT010000227.1 GCA_945957125.1 uncultured Rhodospirillales bacterium
CTATGATCCAATGTCCGGCAATAAATTCACAACCTCGGAGTGGCGCGGTCCCGGCGATGAAGTCATCGCGGTTGCCACTGGTGGATCACGTTGCGCTCAATCAGGGCGGCGACCTCGTCCTCGCTGTAGCCGACCTCGCGCAGGACCTCGCCCGAGTGCTCGCCGAGATTGGGAGCGGGGCGGCCGGGGGCGAGCGGAGTGTCGGACCACGTCGCGGCGGGGCGCATCTGGCGCAGCGTGCCTTCGCTCGGATGCTCGACGGTCCGGAAGAAGCCGACATCATCGAGATGCTGGCTACCGATCAGGTCCTCGACCGAGTTGACCGGCATGGCCGCGATGTCGAGCTGCTTGAACAGCGCCAGCCATTCGGCCGTCGTGCGCTCGACGGTGATCTTCGCCGCCATGACGTAGAGATCGTTGACGTTCTCCAGCCGTTTGGCGTCGGTCGTGAAGCGTTCGTCGCCTTCGTAGAGATGGAGCTTGCCGACCGCGCCGAAGAAAGCCTTCCACTGCTCGTCGCGATAAGGCAGCGCGGCCACGAACCCGTCCTTCGTGGGATAGGGCTTGCGCGCCGGCGCCAGCATGCGCTTGTAGCCCCACGGCCCGAGCGGCGGCTCGAAGGTCATGCCGCTGAGCTGGTCGCCCAGCATGACGGACGCCATGGTCTCGAACATCGGCACGTCGATCTGCTGGCCGCGGCCGGTGCGGGTGCGCGCCTGCAGGCCGCCCAGCACGTTCATCGCGACCTGCGCGCCCATCAGCCGGTCGACGATCGGCGTCGGCACGAAGCGCGGCTCCTCGCCGCCGGCACGGTGGTAGAGCCAGGGCATGCCGGTCGCCGCCTGGATGAGATCGTCATAGGCCGGCAGGTTGGAATAGGCCCCATCGCGCCCGAAGCCGAGCGCTCCGACATAGACCACCTTCGGATTCACCGCCGACACCGCCGCGTAGGACAGGCCCAGCCGGTCCATCGCCGCCGGCCGGATGTTGTAGAGCAACACGTCGACCGTCTCGGCGAGCCGCAGCAGCGCGACGCGACCCTCCGGCGCCTTGAGGTCGATCGCCAGGCTGCGCTTGCCGCGGTTGAGATTGAGGTACCAGGCCGACATTCCGGGCGTGCGGGCATAGCCGCTCTTGCGCGTGCCGTCGCCGTCGGGAGCCTCGACCTTGATCACGTCGGCGCCCATGTCGCCCAGCATCTGGGTCGCCGACGGGCCCATCAGCACGGTCGTCAGATCGAGGATGCGAGTGCCTTCCAGCGCGGAGGTCATCGCTCATATTCCCTTGAAGTCGGGCAGGGTGCGGGCCGCCATCGCGCGCACGCCCTCGCGGAAGTCGGCCGTGCGGAACAACCAGTCCTGCTCCACGAACTCGTGGTCGGTCGCCGCTTCCACCGCGTCGGCCAGGCCGCGGCGCATTGTGGCGCGCGTCGACTTCACGGCCAGCGGGGCGGACTGCGCGATCTTCGTCGCCAGGGCGATCGCCGCGGAGCGGACTTCGGCGAGCGGCACCAGTCGGTCGGCCAGCCCCATTGCGACGGCGGTGTCGCCGGAGATGCGGTCGCCGGTGTAGAACATCATCTCCGTCGCCTGCGTGCCGATCAGGCGGGGCAGGGTGACCGTCAGGCCGAAGCCGGGGTGGGTGCCCAGCCGCGTGAAGTTGGCGCAGAAGCGGCCCTCGCGGCAGGTCACACGGAAGTCGGCCACCATCGCCAGCCCCAGCCCGCCGCCGACCGCCGCGCCCTGGACCGCCGCCACGACCGGCTTGGAGAAGCGGAACAGCCGCACGGCCTCCTTGTAGAGGTTGGTCGAGCCGCCCTGCTGCTGGCGGATGATCGCGGCGCCTTCCTGCGCACGGCCGTCGGCGGAGAAGTTGGCGCCGGAGCAGAAGTTCTTGCCTTGCGCGCAGAGCATGAGCGCGCGGCAGTCCTCATCGCGATCGAAGGTCTCGAACGCCTCGCCGAGCTGGGCGATCAGCGCGCGGTCGAAATAGTTGTCCGGCGGCCGCCGGATCTCGACCGTCGCGACCCGGTCGGCGAGCGAGACGGCGATGTCGGCATAGGGCGGATGGGCGATCATGGGCTTCCTCGGTTAGCTTCATGTTCCTCGAGCCCGCGAGGGCGGGCTATTTCACATAAGCAATATCCCGTCGTCCCGAGCGAAGCCGAGCGGAGCGAGGCGTAGCGGAGGACCTGCTCATGCAGCGTCTGCCGTGATGAAAAGGTCCCTCGACTACGCGTCGCCCCGCTCGGGACGACGGGAAATGGGAAATATGGGATAGCCCGGCCCTCGCGGGTGAGAGGAGAAAGACGGCAGAGTGCCTCACCGATCTAGCCAGACGTCCTCGAAACGCCAGTTGTTGTAGTGCGAGTTGAGCGGCGGCGAGACGCCGTGGACGTAGGGATGCCAGCAGGTGTTGCCGCGCTGGTGCATGATCGAGGGCCGCACGCCCGCGGCCTGCAGGTCGTGGTCGATCTTCTGCACCAGCGCCTTGCGCTTCGCCGGATCGACGGTTGCGGATTGCTCGTCGAAGCGGGCCTGCATGTCCTTGTCGCAATAGTTCGTGTAGTTGCGCTCCGAGCCGCAGGCATAGGCCTCGTAGAACATGACGTCCGGATCGTCGAGTGCCGAGCCGCCGGTGTTGGTAGCGACGTTGTAGTCCTTGCGCAGCAGGCGATTGTACCAGACCGAGCTCTCGACCGCCTCGAGCTCGCCCTCGATGCCGATCTGCTTGAGCTGGTCGATCAGCAGGACGGCGGGCTCGCGGTATGAGGGGAGGTTGCGGGTCAGCACCTTGATCTTGAGCATCCTGTCGGGGCCGTAGCCGAGATCCTTCATGATGCCGCGAGCCTCCTCGCGGTTCTTGCCCACGTCGCCTGCGAAGCCGGGTACGTCGGCGAGCTGCTCGGGGCCGATCCCCCACACGCCCTCGGGCGGCGCTTCCATCACGCCACCGATGCGGAACTGGCCCTCGCTCAGGATGTCGACGAACGCCTTTCGGTCGATCGCCAGCATCATCGCCTTCTTGAGACGCGGATCGTCGAGCGGGGCGATCGGGTTGACCAGCAGCTGGGTCTGGATGTTGAACTGCGCCAGCTCGCAGATCGCCTGCGGCGCCTTGGCCTTGATGTCCGCGGCCAGCCGCGAGGAGATGTCCTGCGAGAAGGTGAGGTCGAACTCGCCGACCGAGAAGGCGAGCACGCGCGTGGCGCGGTTCGGCACCATGCGCCATTCGATGGCGTCGAGATACGGCCGGCCCTTCTTCCAGTAATCGGGGTTTCGGACCAGCGAGATGCTCTGGTTCGCCTTGAACGCGGCGAGCTTGAAGGGTCCGGTGCCGATCGGCTTCGTGCGCATCTCGCGGCCGGGCACATGGCAGGGATAGACCGCCGAGAAGCCGGCGGCGAGAAAGCCCATGAAGGACGGCTGCGGCCGGCCGAGATGGAAGCTGACCTGCCGGTCGCCCTCGACGGTGACCTCCTTCAGGTTGGCAAACCATTCCTTGCGCGGGTTCTTGCGCCAGCCGTCGTCGCGCTTGCCGGCGACGGTGTCCCAGGTGCACTTCACGTCGGCGCTGGTGAAGGGCTTGCCGTCATGCCACGTCACGCCATCGCGCAGCTTGAAGGTCACGACTGTGTTGTCGGCGTTCCAGCGCCACGATTCCGCCAGGTCGGGCACGATGGTGTCGTCGGTGTTCTGCCTGGCCGTCTGGTCGTAGATCACCAGGTTGTTGAACAGGGCCATGAACGGCATCAGCGTGGCGATCGTCACCTCTTCGTGCAGCGAGGCGCTGGGCGGGTTGTCGTTGTGATAGACCCGCAGCACGCCGCCGCTCTTCTGGGCCTGCGCCGCGGTCGCCAGCATGAAACCGAGCAGGCTCGCCGTCGCGAGCCGTGACAATCTGCTGCTCATGGTCGAGCGTTGTCACATCTTCCCTATACCGGCAAGAGTATTTGCATATCCGAATTCGATCTGCGGCCTCGCGGGGAGGGGAGCGTCGCGCATCGGCGCGAACTCTGCTGCTCTTGCTCCTCCCCCGTCTTCGAGGGAGGTGGCGCGGTAATCCGCGACGGAGACGGTCATGAATCGCGGCGTTGCATGAGCTTGCCCCCCTCCGTCCGCGTAAGACGCGGCCATCTCCCCCGAAGACGGGGGAGGGAAAGCTTTCATGCGATTGCCCTGCGTTTCCGGGGAAGGAGCAGGAAAGAAGACAAAGTTCAGAACTTCTGACAGAGGCCGATGCGGGCATGTCCGGTTCTGTTGCTGGGAGCGCGGCTCTGGAGAGGAGCGCTCCCAGCGAAGACGTCTCGCGAGAAAAGCCGGGCAGGCATTGGTCCACACCCTCTTCGACGAGAGCATCAGCCGGGGCGCCGGAACGCGCCGCGCTTGCGGCGGGCGGGCGGGCGCACGACTATCGCGCGAGCGCGAACGGGAGCGAAGGGTATCGCGGATGGCGGGAGACGGATGACGCCGGACGCGCGCATGCACGTCAGGCGCGAGGCGATCGTGTGCCTGGCGGCGCTGGTCGGCGTGGCCGTCGCCGCCGCGACCCTGGAATGGGTGCTCGGCCGTCTCGTGCTGACCGACGATCCGTTCTACTGGCGCCAGTCGCTGCAGCAGTTCGGGCTGGTCGCCGGTCTCGAGGCCGTGGTGCTTCTTTCATGCTGGCCGATCCGGCTGGCCGAGCGGGCTGCGGGGCGCGGCATGACGGCGACCCGTCTGGCGGCCACGATGGGATTCGGCTTGCTGGTGCTCGGGCTGCTCGCGCTGTACGTGGCCAACTTCCTGTCGCGTGCCTGGCTCGGCATGGTGCTCGACCGATCGGTCATCCAGCTGTCGATCGAAGCGCTGCCCCAGCTGCGCGCGGCCCGCCCGCTCGTTCTTGCGGGGGCCGCCGCAGCGCTGCTGCTGGCGATGGCGACGGTCGCGGTACTTGCCTGGCTGATGTCGCGCCGCGTCGCCCGTAGCCTCGATGCGATGTCCGACCTGCTGTCGGGCCGGGCGCGGGCGGGTCGGAGCGCGTCAGAGAGGCTGGCAGCTCTCGCCGTGCTCGGCTTTTGCCTCGGCGGGCTGCTGGCCTGGGCGCAGCTCGTCGTGCGGCCGCAGGCGTGGTACGGCGATACGCTGCGGCTGGCGACGCTGCCCGACCTGACGAAGGAGCTGGGCATCGATCTGGTGCGCAGCGCCACGCCGCTGGTGCCGGCATCGCCGCGCAACGTCGTGCTGATCCTGGCCGATTCCCTGCGCGCCGACCACTTCCCGCACTACGGCTACGCGCGGCCGACGACTCCTTTCCTGACCGAGCTGGCGGGTTCGGGCCATCTGTGGAAGGCCGAATGGGCGGTGTCGACCTGTTCGGAGACACCCTGCGGTGTGATCGGAACCCTGCTGTCCAACCGGATCGGCGAAGCGGTGGGGCGCGGCAACGTCGCGCTCCATGGCTTGCTGAAGGACGCTGGCTATGAAGTCGACTTCCTGCTGTCGGGCGCGCATCTGGTCCAGCCCGCGCTACGGGCGGCCTATGGCGACAGCGCCCTGTTCGACCGCTTCAGCGACAGCCAGGCAACGGGCCGCGGGACCGACGACCGGCAGGTCCTCGCCGCTGCCGCTGCGCATCCGCCGGCCAGCGCCAGGCCGCATTTCATGTTCTTCTTCCTGATGTCGAGCCATCTCACAGGCGAGAAGCTCGCCGAGCATCGACGCTACGAGCCCGAGCTCTCGATCCTGGAGGCCGGGGCGCGCAGCCGGGGCGTGTCCGCTCGCAACACGCTCTCGCCCGAGGAGCAGGCCGCCGCGATCAACGCCTACGACAACGGCCTGCGCCAGGCCGACGACATGATCCGCCGCCTCTTCGAGGGGCTGCGCGCCAAGGGCTATCTCGACGACGCCATCGTCATCATCTCGTCCGACCACGGCGAGGCGCTGGGCGAGCACGGCGTCTACGCCCACGGCTCGTATCTCTACCCCGAGTTCCTGCGTATCCCGCTCTTCATCTACGATACGAAGCGGACCTATCCGCCGATCCCGTTCGCGAGCCAGACCGATATCGCCGCGACGATCGCCGCGGCGGTCGGCCTGCCCCGGCCGGCCTCGTGGGAAGGGCGCGATCTCCATGGCGAGCCGCCGCGCGTGACCAGCTTCGTGCAGAACGCCCGCAAGCAGGAGCATCCCTGCCGGGGGATATTCGAGCGCACCGGGGTGAGCCTCTACTATCTGCTGGAATGCGCGACCTATCCCGGCGGCCTGTTCGACCTCGGCCGCGACCCGCTCGGCCAGGTCGACCTACAAGAGACCGTCGACCCGGCGCTTCGCGAGGCGCTGCGGCGCAAGCTCCACCACGCCTTCCCCGTCGTCAGGAACGTCTACTGAGGGCCGCGGCGGGTCCGATCGATCAGGGCATCCGCCCTGTCGGCGTCGTGCGCGGCCTCACGCGCACGTCACCGGCAGCTTGCCCTGCAGATGCAGGAGCTGGACGGCCTGGAGGGAAAGGATGCTGAGTGCATCCTGGATCTCGCCGGCGGCGACCATTCGGAACGCCTCGCTGAGCGGCACCCGCCGCAGGGCGAGCTGCTCCGTCGGATCGGGCTCTGCTGCGCCGCGGGTCAGTCCCCATGCCAGGAACGCCGTGGCGCGCTCGTCCGAGACGGAATTGGACAGGTCCGACCGCAGCAGTTGATGCCAGTGGCGGGCCTCGAGCCCGGTCTCTTCCTTCAGTTCCCGTATCGCCGATTCGCGCGGCTCGACGCCGATCGTCCCGCCGCCCTCGGGGATCTCCCAGCTATAGGCCTCGAGCGGGAAGCGGTACTGGCCGACCAGAAAGGTGTGGCCCTCGTCGTCGACCGGCACGATGCCGACCGCCCAGTTCTTGTAGTGGACGGTTCCGTAGACGCCGGTGCCGCCGGTCGGAATGATAACCTCGTGGTGCGTCACCCGTATCCAGCGATTGTCGTACACCTCGCGCCGGGACGTGATGCTCCAGGGGCCGCGTTTTTCAAGGGTCATGGGGGAGAACCAGGGCTGAGGCTGAGTCGGGGGCGGAGGCCGGACCTTAGGGCTTGCGGCCTTCGAAGGGTAGGCGGTCGCCTGCGCCGCCGAATCTATGGCGGCGCCTCGGCGTCGCGGCGGATCAGGTCGGGGTTGCGCCGTGCGCCCGCTTCGACTATCTACCGCGTCCGGTCTCTGCTCCCTTCGTCTAGAGGCCTAGGACGTGGCCCTCTCAAGGCTAAAACACGGGTTCGAATCCCGTAGGGAGCGCCAACCTTTTCAAGAGGTTGGGGTTGTTTTTCGCTCCGCGCCAAGCCTTGGCGCCGCGCGGACCCACCGAATGCCCCAACTTTGACATGCGCGCAGAACGGACGCCGCGGCTACACTCTGCCCCGTACAGCCTGCCGGCGGCTCCCCAAGCCGCTTCGTCGAAGCCCCGATCCCCACACCCGAGGGCTTCACCCCCGCATCCGAGGCAGGCTCCAGGAAGGCCGGTCGTTCCCCAAACGACCGGCCTTTCGTCGGATTGAGGGTCAAGCGCCGTCAGGTCCCCTTGAGGTCCGGTTTCCGCCCCGTCACGCGCGACAGCACGCCGGGCACGAACGGGTGCACGGCCACGTCGGTGAAGCCGGCATCCCGCAGGTAGCCGAGCACCTCGCCTTCGGTGTGGGCCACGCCGGTGCTGCCCTGGATCGCCTCGTTGAGGCCCCACAGTGCCGCCGAGAGCGGGCCGCGGCGGTCGTCGTGCAGGGTCTCGCCGATCAGATGCATCTCGCCGCCCGGCACCAGCGCGGCGAAGGCTTTGCCGACCACGAGGCGGATCAGCGCCGGCTCGTATTGCGGCAGGTTGCTCGCCATCACCACCACGTCGACGCCCTGTGGGAAGTCGCTCTTCGTGAAGTCGCCGGCAACCGCGCTCACCCGGTCGGCCGCGTCGTTGGCGGCGATGTATTCGCGCGCGACGACCGCGACCGGCGGCAGGTCGAGCACGATCGCCTTCAGCCCGGGATAGGTCTTCGTCGCCACGATGCTGTAGGCGCCCGAGCCGCCGCCGAGATCGAGCATCAGCTTTCGGCCGGTGAGATCGACGCTGCGGCTGAACAGCCGCGCCGCGCCCATGCCGATCGAGTAGGTCGCGGCGTGGTAGCGGCGCGCGTCGTCCACGCTGAACTCGGTGTACTGGCCGAGCGTGGTCTCCTCGCGCCGCCGCAGCCGCTCGCTCAGCTCGCCGAACGCCGTCCAGCGCGGCTTGGTGAACAGGATCCACGGGCCGGCATAGCGCTCGCCGTCCTTGACCAGGAAACGCTGCACGTCGGGCGCATTCGTGAAGCGCTCGCCGTCGCGGCTCAGCAGGGTCATGGCGGTCAGCGCCGTCAGCAGCCGCTCGGCGTTGCGCTCGCTGATCCCGACCGTCCTCGCCACGGCGGGGACGGTGTCGTGGCCGTGCGCGATGGCGGTGAAGACCTCGAGCTCGACCGCGGCCATCAGGGCGGCACTTTCCCAATAGGCCTGGGCCATCTTCTGCAGGCGCGTGGTGTCGAGTCTTTGCTGCTGCGGTTGCGTCATCCGTTTCCTCCGTTGCGGGATCATAGCGCGCGGGCCTAAGCTTTGGTCCCGGAGGTTTTCCCATGGACATGCATATCGCCCAGGACATGCCGCTGACCGGCGTCGACGTCTACGCGCTGCCGCCGGAAGAGGGCGAGGCGGTGCTGCGCCGCCAGCTCGCCGCCGCCTACCGGCTGGTCGATTATTTCGGCTGGACCGAGCTGATCTACGGCCATCTCACCGCGCGCGTGCCGGGCGAGGCCAACCATTTCCTGATCAACCCGTTCGGCCTGAACTACGACGAGGTGACGGCCTCCAACCTCGTGAAGATCGATGTCGACGGCAATCCGATCGGCGAATCGAAACATCCCGTGAACTATGCCGGCTTCGTGATCCATTCGGCGATCCACATGGCGCACCAGGCGCGCCATCGGGCGGTGATGCACACCCATACGCGGGCCGGCATGGCCGTGGCTGCCACGAGCGAGGGCCTGCTGCCGATCTCGATGAACGCCACCGCCTTCCACGGCAACCTTGCCTATCACGACTACGAGGGCGTGAGCCTCGAGCTCGACGAGCGCTCGCGGCTGGTCGCCGACCTCGGCGACAAGACGGCGACGATGCTGCGCAACCACGGCCTGCTGACGACCGGCCGCTCGGTCGCCGAGGCGTTCCTGCGGCTCTACCGCCTGGAGCGCGCCTGCCAGACCCAGATCGACGCCGGCGCGGCGGGCACCATCGCCACGATGGGCGACAACGTCGCCGGCAAGTCGCGCGCGCAACTCGAAGGCTTCGCCGACAGCGACACCGGCGGCGGCGACCTCGAGTTCGCCGCCCTGATCCGCAAGATCGACAAGATCGACACGGGCTGGCGGGACTGATCCGTCGTCATCGGGTCATATCCTGAGAGCGTGGGCTTAACGTCATGCCGCTGGGAGCGCGGCTCTCCATAGCCGCTCTTTCTTCGGCTGTTCGTCATCCCATGAGCGGCTCTGGAGAGCCGCGCTCCCAGCAGGAGGCGGGCCCCCTGTGACCGCTGGTACGACGCTCTCCCTCACTTCAGCCTGTAGAGCGCGCGCAGGGAGCCGTGGGCGCCGGCGATGTCGGCGATCCGCCAGCCGTCCTTGGTCTGGACCAGCTCGACGGCCAGCGTCTTCTTCTGCCGGGAGTTGGTGAAGGAGACCATGCCGGTGGCTTGCTCGCCCGCCGCGGCGACGCGGACCGACAGGTTGGCGATCTCCCAGTCCTGCGCATCGACGAAGGGGTCGCCGTCGAGGGTCGGCGGCACGCCGTTCTTCCGCGCGAGCTCGGCGTCGCGCCGCATGGCGGCGGCGAGGGTGGGTTCGAAGAAGCGCTCGGCCTGTGTGTAGGGCTGGCCCCTGAAGCCCCGCGTGCGGTAGGGCGCGTACAGGCCGTCGAGGAAAGCCTGCGCGCTCTGCTGCGCCTCCGCCGCGATGGGCAGGAGGAGGCCGACAACGAGGACGATGCGCCGTTTCATCCGCTGGCTGTATCAGAAGAACCCGCTGAAAACGACGGGCGCTCTTGCCGGAGCGCGGGCGTCCCGCCCGCTCATGAGCCCGAGTGGGCGGGAC
>CAMFJT010000228.1 GCA_945957125.1 uncultured Rhodospirillales bacterium
CGCGGGGCGCCCCCTATCCGATCGCTTCGCGCGCGGGGCCGCGCCTCCGTGCGACGCTACATGCCGCCTTCATCGCATCTCCCGCGGGGGGCGCGCCACTGGTGTGGCGCGCCCCCAGCATCTGACCGAAAATCGACGAGCTGAGTAGGATGATGACGTTCCTCCTCTTCCTGGCGGCCGCTTCGCTCATCGCCCTGTCGCCGGGTCCCGGTATCTTCTACGTCGCCGCGCGGACCCTGGCCGGTGGCCGCGGCGAAGGACTGGCGTCGAGCATCGGCACCGCCATCGGCGGTCTTTTCCATGTCGGCGCGGGGGCCGTCGGCGCCTCCGCTTTGGTGATGGCGAGCGCCGAAGCCTTCACGATGCTCAAGCTCGCGGGCGCGCTCTATCTCGTCTGGCTCGGCATCAAGACCGTGCGCGAAGGCCGCTTCGACATGCCGGTGTCCGCCGCCGGCGTTGGTTCGGCGCGTGCCTTTCGCGAAGGCATCGTGGTCGAGGCGCTGAACCCGAAGACTGCCGCGTTCTTCCTGGCCTTCCTGCCGCAGTTCGTCGATCCGGCATCGGGCGCGGTATGGGCGCAGTTCCTCGGCCTCGGGCTCATCTCGGTGACGCTCAACACCGCCGTCGACCTCGCGGTCGTGGTCGCGGCCGCGCGCGCCCGGTCGATCGCGCTGGGCCGCCCGTCATTGCTGCGGCGGCTGCGGACGGGCGCCGGGCTGCTCATCGCCGGCCTCGGCGTCGGCCTGCTGTTCGCCCGCCGGCCGGCCTGAACGCTCGTCAATCGGTCCGAAGCCGGAAATTCAGATGCGCTTCCGTTCGCCGCTCGCGGCGCGCCGGATGGCGGCGAGCACGTGGCCGACCACGTCCATGTCCGAGTCGGACGGATACACCATGTAGGCGGATAACGGGAATTCCGGCGCGCCCGCAACGATGGAGAGTATGCGACCCGGCAGGTGAGGGCGCACGAGGCGATGGGGGAAGTAACCGGCACCGCCGTTCTGCAGCACGTGCTGCAATCCCAGCCAACCGATATTCGCGGCGAGCGGCGCGCCCTGGAACTCGGGGAAGCTCGCGCTGTGCTTGGCGAAGAACTCCGGGCCCCAATCGACATAGACATAGCCGGGCCCCGGCTCGGCCTTGCCCTTGCGCTCGGTCGAGGCCAGGACCAGCCGCTCGTCGAACAGATGCTCGACCTTCAGGCCGGGACGACTCTCGGGTGTGTACATCACGCCGACGTCGACGCGGCCCTCGATGAGGCCCTGCATCAGCTCCGCTTCCAGCCCGATCTCCGCCCGAACCGATATCGCGGGAACGGCGCGCAGCAGGTCGGGCAGAAGGATCAGCAGGAACTGCTCCCATAGGCCGAACCGCGCGCCCACGGTGACCGAGCCGCGAAAGCGATCGGCCATCCCGACATCGTGGCGCGCCTGCTCGACGGTGCGCACCAGCGTGGAGGCGTGCTTCTGGAAGTGGCGGCCCGCCGCGGTGAGAACGGTTCCGCCCTTGTTGCGCACGAAGAGCTTGCGACCGAGGACGGCCTCCAGCCCCTGGATGCGCGCACTCACCGTCGACTGCGTGACGTGCAGGCGCTCGGCGGCGCTGACGAAATTCCCTGCCGTCACGACGGCGAGGAAGGTGCGGGCGAGCTCGGTGTCCATGATATCGACTGTATCGATATTATCGACCGATTTTCTTCGTTTTCCAGATGTATCGCAGCCGTTTACGCTGTTTCCATGAGCATCGCCGCCCGCGCCGAGACATCGGACATCCTCGACTTCCTCAACGAGCTGCTGGAGGCCGAGCGCGCCGGTGCGCGGGTCGCGCTGGAGAGCGCGCGGCAGGCCGCGCCCGGCGCCCTCGCCGACCTGTTGCAGGGCATCCGCCACGACGAGGCGCGATGGTGCGCCATGCTGCTCAAGCAGATCGACCGCCTCGGAGGAGACGCCTCGCCGCGCATGGGGGACTTTCACGCACGGGCCATGGAGATCGAGGATCTCGAGGCACGCTTGGCCTTCCTCAATCGCGGCCAGGGTTGGGTCGTGCGCAAGCTGCGCGAGATGCTGCCGCGCATTCCGGACGATGCGCTCTATGTCGACCTCGCCCACATGCTCTCCTCGCACGTCGCCAACATCACGCTGACGAATTCGGCGATCGCGCGATGACCGCGTACGACCCGGATGACGAGCCTGCGGAGGAATACGCCTCTCCGCCGTGCCTGATGCATCTCGTCGAGCCGGCGTCCGGCCGCATCGGGCCGATCGGCGACCGACGCCAATGGGCCGACGTGAAGCGATGGCGGAAGTCGGAGCGCGAGCGGCTGATCGCGTCACGGCTGGCGATCCCCGCCGAGGACAGGCGTCGCCATGCCGGCCGAATCGCGGAGGCACTCGACCGGCTTCTCGACGACGTTTCCGGCAAGGTGGTGACCGCCTACTGGCCGTTTCGCGGGGAGCCCGATCTCCTCGACTGGCTGGACGGGCTGCGGGCGCGCGGCGCGACGGCCGCCCTGCCGGTCGTCGTGGCCGCACAAGCGCCGCTGGTGTTCCGGTGCTGGCAGCGCGGCGCGGCGCTCACGCCGGGCGTGTGGAACATTCCCGTTCCGGCCGACGGTGAGGTCGTTGCTCCCGATATCGTCATCGCGCCGCTGGTCGGCTTCGATCCCGCCTGTTACCGGCTGGGCCACGGCGGCGGCTTCTTCGACCGCACGCTGGCCAGCCTCGCCCGGCGGCCGCGCGTGTTCGGCGTCGGCTATGCGAAGCTCGCGCTGCGGACGATCTATCCGCAGCCGCACGACATTCCGATGGATGCGATCGTGACCGAGGAGGGTGCGGTCGCCCGCCGCTCGTCGTGAGTTCTCACTGCTGGGAGCGCGGCTCTCCAGAGCCGGTCTTCCTTCAAGTTGCCCTATCCCTTGAGCGGCTCTGGAGAGCCGCGCTCCCAGCCCTGCAACATCAACGGGCGAGGGCGAGCGCCAGCCCGAGAACGATCGCGGCGAGCAACCCGCTCGCAATCTGCCAGGGCAGCGACCGCGAGAAGGTCGGCCGCTCGCGGGCGACGCGTTGCTCGATGGCTCTCCAGACTTGCGGGCGCACGGGCACCGGCGCCAGCCCTTCGGTCAGCAGCGCCAGCCGATCCTCCCACCTGTCGACTGCCCGGCAATAGCGCGCATCGCGCTCGCGGCGCTTCTCGAAGCCGCGCCGCGCCGCGCCGTGCAGTCCGCCGAGCGCATAGTGCGCGGCGACGAGCTCGCGCCAACCGGCCTCGGCGCCACCGGAGAGGCAGCGATCCATCTGGGCGAGGCCGCGTCGGACCCAGCTCTTGGCGGTGCCGGGCTGCACGCCGAGCCGGGCTGCCAGCTCGCTGTGCGTCAGGCCCTCGAAGTAGACCAGCCTCAACGAACGCCGGTGGTTGGCCGGAAGGTTGGCCAGGCAGGCATTGACCCGCCGGGCATCCTCGCTCCGCATCGCCTGCTCCGACGGATCGGCCTCCGGCGACGCGAGCATGTCGTCGGCCAGCTCGTCATGGCCGTCCTCGCGACGATGGAGCCTCTCGCGCGCCGTGAGAGCGCGATTGCGGACGATGCGCACCAGCCAGCCATAGGCCGAGCCCTTGTCCGCCGCGTAACGATGCGCCCATCGCCAGACGCGCACGAAGGAGTCCTGCAGCACGTCCTCGGCCACGTCGTTGCGCCCACCGACGATACCGCGCGCGACGGCCAGCAGGCGGTTCGCCGTCAGTTCGTACAGACGCGCGAACGCCGTCTCCCGGCCGGCCGCGACCTCGCCCAGCAACGACGCGAGCGCATCGAACGGACGCTCCGCGGGGCGCTCCCGCGGCTCGAACGGCGATTCGCGGGCCTGCAGCCGCAGGGCGCTTCTGCGGAGATCGAAGAGGACGCTCATGGATTGCACTCCTTCGGATGCAGTACCCGGCGATCGCCCGAACGGATGCACTGCATCCGTTTCGACGGATCGCGGGTTCTCCAGCCAGCCAGCGAACGACGCTCCGTCGTCCGCAGAGCCTATCGGAGAACAGCATGACCGCCATCGACACTACGCCCCGCCGCAGCTTCCTGTCCGGTCTCGGCAGGATCACGCTTTCGACAACCGCGATCGCCCTGCTCGCGGGGCAGGAACAGCTCGCGCTTGTCGGCACCGCCTCGGCGCAGACGGCCAACAACGACACCGCGATCCTGAACGCCGCTCTCGGCGCCGAGCAGCAGGCGATCGCCGCCTACCAGCTCGGCGCCGGGTCGGGCCTGCTGCAGAAGCCGGTGCTCGACCTCGCCGTCCAGTTCCAGGGCCATCACAAGCAGCATGCCGACGCGCTCGCGAAGGCGGTGCAGAAGCTCGGCGGCACGCCGGTGACGCCGCTGAAGGACTATGCGTTCCCGAAGGACAAGCTCAAGTCACAGGCCGACGTCCTGGCCTTTGCCGCCACGCTCGAGAAGGGCGCGGTCAGCGCCTATCTCGGCGCGGTGCCCATCCTGACAGACCGTGAGCTCGCCAAGGCAGCCGCCTCGATCCTGGGCGACGAGGCGATGCATTGGGCCGTGCTGCGCCACGCGCTCGGCCAGAACCCCGTCCCCGACGCCTTCGTGTCGTGAGCGTGAACCGTCTCGCCGCGGCTCTTGTCGCCGCGCTCCTCGCCGGCGGACCGGGTTGGGCCGCCGGCGGCGATCCCGCCCGCGGCGAGGAGATCTACCAGCGCTGCGTGGCCTGTCATGCGCTGGCGCAGAACAGGGTCGGGCCGCGCCATTGCGGCCTGTTCGGCCGCAAGGCCGGCGCCGTCCCGAACTATCAGTACTCGGCGGCGATGAAGAAGAGCGGCACGGTCTGGGACGACGAGACGCTCGACCGCTTCATCGAGAATCCGCTGAAGGCGGTCGCCGGCACGAAGATGGGTTACGCGGGGGTGAAGGACCCGCAGGAACGCGCCGACCTGCTCGCCTACCTCAAGCAGGCCACCGTCGATCCGACGATCTGCCGGTAGGTGCTCTCGCCGTCGCCAACGTTGCCGCTCTTCCTCTTCGCGCGTCATACGAGTTCTTGCGCTGGGGGCGCGCCATTCCAGTGGCGCGCCCCCAGCGCAAGACGCTTTGGAACGACATCGATTGGGACACGCGCACGCGAGCGCGGCCCTCGTTACTCCTCGAAGATGGCGACCGCGCGCGTCCAGCCGGCGGAGGCGCCGCGGATCTTGTGCGGAAAGCAGGAGATGATGAAGCCGTCGGCCGGGAGCGATTCCAGGTTGTGCAGCTTCTCGATGTGGCAGTAGCCGATGTCGCGGCCCGCCTTGTGGCCTTCCCAGATGATAGAGGGATCGTGGTCCTTCGCCCATTTCTGGGCGGTGAAGTAGAACGGCGCGTCCCAGCTCCAGGCGTCGGTCCCGGTCAGTCGGACGCCCTTCTCGAGCAGGTACATGGTGGCGTCGTAGCCCATGCCGCAGCCCGAATTGACGTAGTCGTTATTGCCGTAGCGCGAGCCCGCGCGCGTGTTCACCACGACGATCTCGAGCGGCTTCAGCTCGTGGCCGATCCGCTTCAGCTCGTCCTCGACCTCGCGGGCGGTGATGACGTGGCCGTCCTCCATCGCCCGGAAGTCGAGCTTCACGCCGGGCTGGAAGCACCATTCGAGCGGCACCTCGTCGATCGTGATGGCGCGCTCGCCCTTGTTCATCGTCGGATGGAAATGATAGGGCGCGTCGAGATGGGTGCCATTGTGGGTCGAGAGGTTGACGTTCTCGACGGCCCAGCCGGCGCCGTCGGGCAGGTCTTCCTTCTTCAGCCCCGGGAAGAAGCCCGCGATCTGCGCCGCGGTGTTCTCATGCTTGTGATACTGGATCTTGGGACCGAACGGCGCGGGATCGGAGATCACGTCGTTCTCGAGATAGATCGACAGGTCGACGAACCGGCGCTTCTTCATGGGGCCTCCCGAAACGGAAAGCCTCAGTGTGCGGACTTTGTCGCACCCGTCAATTGGCGCGGATTGACCGCGTTGAGGATCGAGGTCGCCAGCAGCTTGCCGATGCACTTCTGCCCGAAATCGTTGAGGTGCAGGCCGTCATTCGTGACGAACTGGGCGTAGGGCATGCCGTCGTTGTACCAGGAGCGCATGATCTCGAAGCGGCGGAACAGGCCGACACCCTTCTCCTTGGCGACTTCCGCCATGACCCGCGCATAGTCCTCCTCGTCGGGCAGGGCGACGACGGCCGGGACGTATTGCAGGTTCATCATCACGACATTGGCGCCCAGCGCGTGGCCGATATCGATACCGGCGCGCAGCTTCTCGGCGAACTTGGGCAGCGGATCGCGGCGGATCGCCGAGTTGGTGCCGACCTGCCAGACCACCAGGTGCGCCCGCTCGGGCTTCACGTCGGCCCGCATGCGCTCGACCATCTCCGGCGCGTCCTGGCCGCCGATGCCCTTGTTGTAGACATGGACGTCGATGCCCGGCATCGCCGCCTCGAGCTTCATCTGGAGCTGGGCGGGATAGGCGTATTTCGGATTGGAGGCGCCATAGCCCTGGGTCGAGGACGAGCCCATGGCGACGATACGCAGCTCGCGCTCCTCGGCGACGGCGGTGCGCGCGATCTCCAGCGGATTGTTCAGCTCGAGCAGCTCGCGCGAGGCGCGGCACTGCGTTTCGGCCCCGGCGGCGGCGGACCAAAGAACAGCCACCCCGAGCGATACGGCGAAGATCCGGCAGATCATGCGCGGCCCCCCCGCGATTCAGCCTTGAACCAGCTCGCTGCATAGGCCGCGAGGGACATGATGGCAAGACCGGCAAAGCTGACGAAAAGCTGCGACACGATGGACTCTTCGTAACGGGCGACGATGGCCTGGGCCGTGACGGCGAGAAACGTACCGAGACAGAATATCTGCAAGGAATGTTCTCCGCACCTGCGAATCGGCTGCAAAATCCGCCATTTCAGGAACCGGGCGTTTGGCCGCACCGCCAGCCGGACCAGCCAGGCCAGAGCCAGGAAATGCACGAACCGCAGGATGTCCAGGTTGGTCTTGTCGATCGGGTAGATCTGGCGGGCGATCCAGTCCGGAATGAGGCGTTCCAGCGAATTATAGTGCCAGGACAAGGCAATGAAGGCGGCAAAGGCGAGGTAGGCCACCGCGAGGGCCACCGTTGTCCGTCGCCATCGGTCGAACACTTCGAGCCGGTGGGCGACCACCGCCAGGACCGCGCCGCTGTAGAACACCACCTGCCAGGCCATGGGGTTGAAGAACCAGACCTTCTCGTCGGGATAGCCGGGCAGGTTCCAGTTGAAGCGGCTGGTCACGGCATAGAGCGCGATCGAGCCCGCGATGACGGCGTAGGGCCAGCGCAGCAGCGCCGGCAGGGCGAAGGGAAACGCCGCCAGCAGCACGATGTAGAGCGGCAGCACGTCGAGATTGACCGGGCGGAACTTGAGCAGGACCGTCTCGACGATCGCCCGGTAGGGGTTCTCGCCGAAGCCCATGAGCTGCATCTCCTCGATCAGCTCGGGCGTGTCGCGGGCGATCGAGACGTAGGCGATCTGGGCGGTGAAGGCCACGAACAGCAGGATGTGGGCGACGTACAGCTGCCACACCCGGCGATAGATGCGGATCGCCGCGCGCGGCCAGCCCTCGCGCAGCATCATGCGGCTGTAGGCGATGACGGCGGTGTAGCCGGAGATGAAGACGAAGATCTCGGTGGCGTCGCTGAACCCGTAGTTGCGCACCGTGAGCCAGCTCACGATGTTGTCGGGCACGTGGTCGAGATAGATGAACCACAGCGCCAGGCCGCGGAAGAAATCGAGCCGGAGATCGCGACCGGGCGCGAGGTACGGGGGGACGGCTTCCGTCATGCGGCCCCATTGGTATCCCAGCCGCGTCGCACACGCTACGCTTTGAAAGGCTGCTGCCGTCACGAGCGCCCCCTGCCGCGGCGGCTCGAGGCAACGCCAGGCGCACGATGACGGCTTGCCGGCCGGCGGCAAATGTCATTTGCTCGCGCCGGAATGGAACCGCCATTGCTGGATGCGAACCCGATCGAACGGGCAGCCGGCGCCATCGGCGCGCGCTGGGCCCGCCTTCCGGGATTCTGGCAGGCGCAGATCGTGGGCTGGGGCCTGTTCACGCTGGTCGACCTGATCGACCGCGGCCTCACCTACCGCAGCCTGGGTATATCGCTGCTGCTCACGTCGCTCGCCGCACCCTGCTGCGTGCTGCTGTCGACCGCCATGCGCACCGCCTATGAGCGGCAAAGTCCGAGCAACGAGCTCACTCCGCGGACCCTGATCCTGATCGCCCTGCTCTCGCTGGGCTCTGCAACCACGGTCGTGTCGGTCCTGTTCACGGTCCGCCATCTCGCCGAGTTCGGCGATGCCCGCTGGTCGACCGCCCAGGAAGTCGTCCTGCCGCTGATCCACTACGTCATCGCGTTCGCGGCCTGGAGCCTGTGCTACTTCTGGGTCCGCGCCGAGATCGCCGAGCGCGCCGAGCATCGCCATGCCCTGAGGGCGGAGGCCGAGGCCTTGCGGGCGGAGCTCGAGGAGCTGCGCCTGCAGCTCGATCCGCATTTCCTGTTCAACGCCCTGAACGGCGTGGCCGAGGAGATCCCGGAGCATCCCCGGGCCGCGCTCGCCATGCTGCGCGATCTCACGGCCTATCTGCGGCACTCGCTGGCCAGCATCCACCAGCCGGTCGTCACCGCCTCGGTCGAGGCCGACGCGCTCGCGGCCTATCTGCGCGTCCAGCAGGCGCGCTTCGGCCCGCGCCTGCGCACGCGGATCGAGGTCGAGCCCGCGGCGGCCGGCCGCCGGATCGCCAGCTTCCTGCTTCAGCCGCTAGTCGAGAACGCCGTGAAGCACGGCATTCGCGGCAACGCCCTCGAGGTCACCGTGGAGATCCGCTACGCCCTCGGCGCGCTGTGGATCGAGATCGCCAACGGCGGCACGCTCGCGCGCACCCGGCCGCCGCGCAACCGCGCGCCGATCGGGCTGGAGAATGTCCGCCGCCGGCTGGCGCTGCACTATCCCGATCGGCACGAGTTCGCGCTGTCCGAACGCGGCCACCAGGTCGTCGCCTCCCTCATGCTGCGGGGTGAGCCGTGCGGGTCCTGATCGTCGACGACGAGCCGCTCGCCCGATCGGCGATGCGCCGCCTCCTCGCGCCTCACCGCGCCGTCGAGATCGTCGGCGAGGCCGACGGGATGGCGGCCGCGCGCGCCGCCATCCTGGCGACGAAGCCGGACTTGGTGTTCCTCGACATCGAGCTGGGCGACGCCGACGGTTTCGACCTGCTGGCCAGCCTCGATGCGCCGCCGACCGTGGTCTTCGTCACCGCCTATGCCGAGCATGCGGTGGCGGCCTTCGCCGTCGACGCGGTCGACTACCTGCTCAAGCCGGTCGATCCCGACCGGCTTGCCGAATCGCTCGCCCGCGTCGAGCGCCAGCGCGCGACGGGCCGGCCGCCGACGCTGCCGATCGAGCTGCGCACCCCGCGGCGCACGGTGTTCGCCCAGCCGCGCGAGATCGTGATCCTGCGCGCCGACGGCGATTTCACGCAGATCCACCTCGCGGGCCAGCCGGCGATGATGATCTGGCGCACATTGGCGCATTTCGAGAGCCTGCTGCCCGGACCGCCGTTCCTGCGCCTCGGCCGCTCGCTGATCGTCAACCGCGACCGCCTGCGCCATGTCGAGACCCTGTCGCGCACCAGCACGCGGCTCGTGCTGGACGGACTTGCCGAGCCGGTCGAGATCGGCCGCACCGCCGCCGCCCGCCTGCGCGAAGCGATGGGCGCCAGAACGCGCGGCTGATTTCTTCATCATCGCTGGGACCGCGCCACTCCGTGGCGCTCATGACATGAGCGCCACGGAGAGCTTGTGAATTTATCGGCCGATGGCAAAAAGCGATCTG
>CAMFJT010000229.1 GCA_945957125.1 uncultured Rhodospirillales bacterium
CATGACCCCCTCCGTCGCGGATTACCGCGCCACCTCCCCCGAAGACGGGGGAGGAAAAGGCGAGGCAATGTCTGCGCCCGGCTACGCCGCCACCTTCAGCCGGTCCGCGCGGGTCTTCATCAGCGGCTGGATGCGCTGACCGAACTGCTCCATGCCGATCAGGAAGTCGTCGAAGGTCAGCATGATGCCCTTGGTCGCCGGCACCGTAGCGCATTCGTCGAGCATGCGTGCGATCGAGGCGTAGGAACCCACCAGCGTGCCCATGTTGAAGTTGATCGCGCCCTCCGGCGCGGCGATGCGCTTGGCCGTGCCGCCTTCGGCCGCGTTGGGATCGGCGCTGGCCTCGCCCGCCATCCACGACAACGCGCCCATGTCGGCGCCTTCGTTGTAGGCCTTCCACTTGGCCATCGCCGCCTCGTCGGTCTCGTCGGCGATGACCATCATCAGCACGTAGTTGCCCACGTCGCGGCCGGTCTTCTTCGCCGCCTCCATCATGGCGAGGTTGGTCGGCGCATGCGCCGTCGGCGTGTTGACGCCCTTGCCCAGCGTGAAGTTGTAGTTGCCGTAGGTCGCGCCGAACTCCATGCCGCGCGGGCTCTGTCCGGCGCAGACGATCTTCATGTCGGCCTGCGGGCGCGGGCTGAGCTTGCAGTCCTCCATCTTGAAGTACTCGCCCTTGAAGTCGGACGTGCCCTTCTCCCAGAGGTCGCGCAGGACGGTGACGTACTCGGTGCTGTAGTCGTAGCGCTTGGCGAAGTGCGCCTCGCCCGGCCACAGGCCCATCTGCTCGTATTCCATCTTCGCCCAGCCCGAGACGATGTTGACGCCGAAACGCCCGCCCGAGATCGAATCGATGGTCGAGGCCATGCGCGCCACGATTGCCGGCGGAATCGTCAGCACCGCGACCGAGGCATAGAGCTGGATCTTCTTGGTGACCGCGGCGAGGCCGGCCATCAGCGTGAACGATTCGAGATTGTGATCCCAGAACTCGCTCTGGCCGCCGAAGCCGCGCAACTTGATCATCGACAGCGCGAAATCGAGCCCGTAATGCTCGGCCTTCAGCACGATCTGCTTGTTGAGCTCGAACGTCGGCATGTACTGCGGTGATGTCGTGGAGATCAGCCATCCATTGTTGCCGATCGGAATGAACACACCGATATCCATGACGGTCTCCTACACAGCGGGAACGCCCGTTGGGAGCAAGCGGCGTGCCAATCCAGCCGGAGGAAGTATCCGATGAAAGCCGTCGTCATCCACGACAAGGGCGGTCCCGAGCAGCTCGTGCTGGCCGACATGCCCGATCCCGTGCCGGGCCCCGGCGAGGTCGTGATCGATGTCGCCTATGCCGGCTGCAACTGGGCCGACACGCAGGTCCGCCAGGGCATCTATCCGCATCCGATGGTCTATCCGATGGTGATGGGCTTCGAGGTCTCCGGCACCGTGTCGAGGCTCGGCCCCGGCGTCGGCGGCGTGAAGGTCGGCGATCGGGTCGCGACCTTCCCCGAGAAAGGCGGCGGCTACGCCGAGAAATGCGTCGCCGGCGCCGCCGGCCTCATCAAGCTGCCGCACGACGTGCCGCTCGATGTCGGCGCCGCCTTCCCGATCACGGCGCTGACCGCCTATCACATGCTGCACACCATCCACGGCCGGCTGAAGCCCGGCAGCACGGTGCTGGTCAGCGCGATCGGCGGCGGCGTGGGCCTCGCCGTCACCCAGCTCGCCGTGCATGCCGGCGTCCGGGTGATCGGCACGACCGGCACCGCCGGCAAGGAGACGCGGCCGCTCGCCTACGGCGCCTCTCGAGTCGTCAACTACGCGACCGAGGATTTCGAGCAGGCGGTGCTCGACTTCACCGGCGGCAAGGGCGTCGATCTCGCCATCGATTCCTACGGCGCCTCGATGCTCGACCGCATCTTCGCCGTGGTCCGTCCGCTCGGCCACATCATCAGCATCGGCGAGGCCGAGGGCCAGCCGTTCAAGAACATCCGCGAGCGCATCCTGCCGCGCTCGCAGACCTTCACGCGCCTGCATCTCGGCCATGTCGACCAGGGCTCGCCCGAATGGGCCGCCGGCGTGGCGCACTGCCTGAAGGGCCTGTCGGAAGGCTGGCTGAAGGTGCCGATCGAGGGCGTCTTCCCCCTCGCCCAGGCCGCCGACATGCATCGCCGCCTCGAAGGCCGCCACGTCGCGGGCAAGCTGCTGCTGAAGACGGCCTGATCAGCGCCGCCGCAGCGCGAGCACGAGGGCGAGCGTGGCGGCCAGTCCCAGGCTCGCCATCGTGAACACCGCGCCCCGCGTGCCGATCTCTCTGGCGATGGTGCCGGCGAGCAGCACGCCGAGCGGGCCGGTGCCGATCCCGACGGTGACGATGCCCATCAGCCGGGAGCGCATCTCGATCGGCGCCTCGGTCAGCATCAGCGTCGTCTGCATGTTGCTGAAGCCCGCCGTGCCGAAGCCGCCGACGATCAGCACGGCGAGCGCCAGCCAGTAGGACGGCGACAGCGCCACCACCAGCAGCATCGTCATGAACAGCGAGGCGCCACCGGCGAACAGCAGCCGACGATCCATGCGCAGCACGCCGGCCGCGATCATCGCGCCGCCGAGCAGCGCGCCGAGCGGCTCCCCCGCGGCGAGCAGCCCCACGAGCGCAGGCGAGACGTGGAACTCGGCGAGCCCCAGCGGCGCGACCAGGCCCTGATAGGAAAACGCAAACGCATTGGTCACGACCGTGACGCCGAACACCAGGAGGATCAGCGGCCGGGTGCGGGCGAAGCGCAGGCCCTCGGCGATATCGGCCGGGATCCGTCCCAGCGCCAGCCGGCGTGTCATCTGATGGTGCGTGAGTCCAGAGAGGGCAAAGGCACAGGCGAACTGGACCAGCGCCGTCACCGTGTAGGCGCCTTTCATGCCGAGCCATTGAAAGGCGAAGCCGCCGAGCAACGGGCCGAGCATGCGGGTCGCCGCACCCGTCGCCGAATCGAGTGCGATCGCCGGCACGATCCGATGTGGCCCGGCCGCCTCGCCGACCATTCGGCGGCGGGTCGACATCTCCGTCGCCCACATCGTGCCGGCCAGGAGGTTGCCCAGCACGATGTGTCCCAGCGCGAGATGCCCGACCGCGGCGAGCGTCGCCAGCACGGTCGACACCGTCGCGGGAACCAGCAGGGCGAGCATGACGATCAGCTTGCGGTCCACCGCCTCGGAGACCGCGCCGGCGAAGGCGCCGAAGACGAGCTGCGGCAACTGCCGCGCCGCGACCACGCCGGTCACCGCCAGTGCCGATCCGGTGATCTCGAAGGCGAACAGGCTCGAGGCGAGCAGCTCGAGCCAGCGCATGGCGTTGGCGCAGCCGCCGACCAGCCACAGCCGCAGGAAGTCCGGCTCGCGCAGCAATTCCCGAACCGCGGGCTGCCGTTCGATCGGTGCGCCGTCTGGCGAATTCATTGGGTCGCACGCTATCGCTGCAGATATGCTGCGGCCAACAAGAATTACCGGAGGAAGTCGATGAAGCGCCGTCATCTGATGCTTGGCAGCCTTGCGGCCGCCGCACCGCTCGCCGCGGCGCGTGCCCAGGCGGCGTGGCCGAGCAAGCCGGTGCGCTTCATCGTGCCTTTCGCCGCGGGCGGCGGCACCGACACGGTCAGCCGGCTGATCTGCGACCAACTCGGCCAGAAGCTCGGCCAGTCCTTCGTGATCGACAACAAGGGCGGCGCCGGCGGCAATATCGGCACGGTCGAGATCGCCCGCGCCGCGCCCGACGGCTACACGATCGGCCTGATCTCGGTGGCCAGCCACACGCTCAATCCGATGCTCTACAGCCGGCTGCCCTACGATCCCGACAAGGACCTGATCGCGATCTCCCGCGTGGCACTCCTGGCCAACCTGCTCGGCGTCACGAAGAGCCTGCCGGCGAACAACGTCGCCGAGCTGGTCGCGCTCTGCAAGAAGGAGCCGGGCAAGTATTCCTTCGCCTCGTCGGGGCCGGGCACGTCGCTGCATCTCAGCGGCGAGCTGTTCAAGGCGATGGCCGGGGTGGACATCGTCCACGTGCCGTACAAGGGCGCAGGCCCTGCCTATGGCGACCTGATCGCCGGCACCGTCCAGATGATGTTCGCCAACATGCCGTCGATGCTGCCGCAGGTGCGCGGCGGCAAGGTCAAGGGGTTGGGCGTGACCTCCGCGCAGCGCTCCGCGGCGGCGCCCGACATCCCCGCCATCGGCGAAACCATCCCGGGCTATGTCGCGACCTCGTGGTACGGCGTCGGCGCGCCGGCCGGCACGCCCGAGCCGATCGTCGCCAGGCTCGAGGCGGCGATCGGCGAGGCGCTGGCCAATCCCGAGATCCAGCGGCGCTGGAAGGACGATCTCGGCCTCGACCTGCCGCCCGCCGGCCGCGCCGGCTTCGCCGAGTTCATCGCCGCCGACCGCAAGGCCTGGTCCCCTGCCGCGAAAGCCTCCGGCGTGAAGCTGGACTAGGGCCACCTCCCAGCGCTAACTTACGTTGCCCAGTCCCACCGAAGCGCTATCTCCCGAAGATGTTGAACACGTCGCAACTGGAAACCGGTTGGCAGGATCTGGTGAACCGCGTCGGCTCGACGGAAGAGCTGGAGGCGTCGGCAAAGGAAAGCGGCGCGCTGGCGCGTCGCCGCGGGATCAGGAGCGCGGCAGACCTGCTGCGCCTCGCGATGGCTTACGGGCCGTGCGGAAAGTCGCTGCGGGAGACGGCGGCGTGGGCGCGCAAGACGGGCTTGGGTGAGCTTTCCGACGTTGCCGTCCTGAAGCGCCTGCGCGGCGCTCCGCCATGGCTCGAGGAGCTGGTCGGCAATCTGCTGGCGCGACGGTTCGGCCGCGTCGGGCCGACGGGCAGCCGGCCCGTCCGGTTGGTCGAAAGCATGACGGTCGGCGAGCGCAGCGGCGAGCGCGCGAGCTGGCGGCTGCACTGCTGCTACGATCCGCGCACCGGCCGCTGCGTCGAATGCGAGCTGATGCCGGCGCGCGGGGGCGAGCGGCTGCGGCGCGTCAAGGTGGCGGCCGGCGATATCTGGCTGGGCGACCGGGGCACCGCCAGGGGCGAGGGGCTGGCCTCCGTCGTGCAAGCCGGTGCCGACTTCGTGGTGCCGATCGGCGCGGACTCCCTGGCGTTGCGCACGAGCGCGGGCAACCCGTTCGACCTGGCGGCGCGCCTGGCGAAGCTCGACAAGGGCGCAGAGGCGCGGTGGCAGGCGATCGCCGACACGCCCGACGGCAAGACGGTGCCGATCCGTGTCCTCGCCCAGCGCAAGGCTTCCGACACCATCCTGGCCACATCGCTGGACGAGCCGGCGCACCGGATCTTCGACCTCCATGGCGTGCGGCAGGAGATCGATATCGTCTTTACGCGGCTCGAAAGCCTGCTCCAGGCCGATCGACTGGAAGCCAAGGATTCCGATCTCGTGAAGACCTGGATCCTGGCCCATATCCTTGCCGTCCTCATCGAGGACGACAGCGGCGCGCTATAGCACCAGCCGCAGCACGAGCAGGACGACGAGGGCCGCGAGCGCGACGGCCAGGCTGCCGATCGAGACGGCGCGCAAGGCGCGCAGCGGCGGCAGGTTGGCCATGTGCGCGGCGATCCAGAAGAACGGATCGTTGACGTGGCAGATCGCGATCGAGCCCGCGCCGGCCGCTGCTGCAGCGAGCGCGCGGCCGCTCGGGCTGTCGAGGCCGAGCGCCGGCAGCATCGGCTCGACGATGCCCGCCGCCGTGAGCACGGCGCTGAGCGAATTGCCCTGCAGGGTCTTCACCGTCGCCGCCGCGAGGAACGGCGCGGCAAGGCCGAGTCGCGGATCGGCGATCCGTTCGGCCAGCAGCTCGGCCATGCCGGTCTCGTCGAGGACGCGCGCGAAGCCGCCGGCCGCCCCCACGGTCAGCAGCAGCGGCGCCCAGCGCGTGTCGGCGAGCACGTCGGGACGCCAGCGGCGCGTCAGCAACAATGCCAGGCCGATCGCCACCACCGCCAGGATCAGCGGCCGGCTGATCCCGGTATAGAACTCCCGCGCGCCGCCCTTGCCCAGCGGCTCGCTCGGCATCTGGGCGATCGACTGGAGCACCAGCAGCGCGATCGGCAGGGCGATCGCCAGCCACGCGATCGGCAGCGCGCCCGGCGTCGGGTCGCCATGGGCGACCAACAGCCAGACCAGGGCGGCAGCGATGGTCGCGGCGGGAACGGCGACGAAGACCATCGTCCGGAGGTCGGCCTTCATCACCGACGCCGCCGCGACGGCGAGCGGCGAGGGCACGACCAGCGCGTGGACGATCAGCAGCGTCAACGCCAGGCCGACGGCGCGGCGCGGGGCGCCGAGGCCGGCCGGCTGCAACAGGGCGAGCCCGCCGGCGGCCGTCCCGCCCAGCCCGGCCAGCACGCCGGCCGCGCCGGCTACCGGCCCGCGCAGCGGTCGGCCGATGGCGAGCGCTCCCGCCAGAGCGCCGGCCAGGACGAGCAGGCCGGTCTGCTCGAGAGTCGCGGCGAAGCCCAGGCCGAAGGCCTTGCCGATCGACTGGAAAGTCATGTCGGCGGCGATGCCGTACCCCGCCACCACCGCCATCAAGCCGAGGAACGCCGGCACACCGAAGCGCTGGACCAGCACCACGAGAAGGACGACGGCGAGCGGCAGCAGGACGGCAGCGAGAATCATGCGGCCCGACCATATGCGTCTGCTAGTGTCGCGTCATGCGTTCCCTGATCTCCACGCTGCTCGTCGCGCTCTCGCTCGCCGTCCCGGCGCTGGCCGAAAGCGGACTGGTCCGCACCCAGGGAAAGAGCTTCGTCGCGCCCGATGGCAAGGTGCTGCACATCAAGGGGATCAGCCTAGGGAACTGGCTGATGCCCGAAGGCTACATGTTCAAGTTCGAGGTCGCCAAGGCGCCGCACCAGATCTACGGCGCCTTCGAGCAGCTGCTGGGCACCGAACGCGCGCGGGCGTTCTGGACGGACTATCGCGACCGCTACATCGCCGAGGACGACATCCGGTTCATCCGGTCGGTCGGCTTCAACACGGTGCGCATCCCGCTGCACTGGAACCTGTTCATGACGGCGGACGGCACGATGACGGGACCGGGCTGGGCGCTGCTCGACCGCGTGCTCGGCTGGGTGCGCGCGGCCGGCCTGTACGCCATCGTCGACCTGCATGCCGCGCCGGGCGGCCAGACCGGCATCAACCACGACGACGGGCCGGGCTATCCGCTGATGTTCTACGTGCCGCGCCATCGCGACCTCACCGTCGCGCTGTGGGCGGCGATCGCCAAGCGCTACGCCGGCAATCCCGCGATTCTGGGCTACGACATCCTGAACGAGCCGATCGCGCCCTATCACGACGTGGCGACGCTCAATCCGCGGCTCGAGCCTTTCTACCGGCAGGTGACCGAGGCGATCCGCGCGGTCGATCCCGGCCGCATCGTGATCCTGGCCGGCGGGCAATGGAGCTCGAGCTTCGACATGTTCGGCCCGCCCTTCGCCGACAACCTCGCCTACACGTACCATTCGTTCTGGGCGAGCACGAACCGCGATTCGATCCAGCGCCACCTCAACTTCTCGAACCGCTACAATGTCCCGCTGTTCCTCGGCGAGACCGGCGAGCTGACCGACGAATGGAACGCCCGCTTCCGCACGCTGCACGAGACGCACGGCATCGGCTGGTCGTTCTGGACCTACAAGAACCTCGACACGCCCTCGACGGTGGTCTCGATCCCACGCCCCGACGGCTGGAACGATATCGTCGCCTTCGCCGACGGCCGGACGGCGACGAAGCCGCCCGACGCCCTGATCGACCGCGCGATGGCGCAATATCTCGACGGCATGCGCCTGCCGAACGCGACCGTGCGCTGGAGCTATCTCGCCTCGCTGGGGCTGAAGGCGGCGCCATGACGAGGAGTACACGCATGTCCACGACCTTCGACTTCGACCGGCCGCTGCTGCTCGACGGCGGCACGGGCCGAGAGCTGCTCAAGCGCGGCGTGCCGATCCTGACCGAGATCTGGTCGGCGACCGCACTGCTGCTGGCGCCGGACATCGTGCGCCAGGTGCACGACGATTTCATCGCCGCGGGCGCCGACATCATCACGACCAACACTTACGGCATCGCGCGCGAGAGGGTCGCCCGCGAGGGCATCGAGGAACGCTATGTCGAGCTGAACGAGATCGCCGGCCGGATCGCCGCCGAGGCGCGCGACGCCGCCGCGCGCCCGGTCGCGGTCGCGGGCAGCCTGCCGCCGCTCTCCGGCAGCTACCGACCCGACAAGGTCGGCTCGTTCGACACGCTGGTGCCGCTCTATCGCGAGCAGGCGGCGGTGCTCGCGCCCTATGTCGACCTCTATATCTGCGAAACCATGTCGAGCGCGGCCGAGGGGCTGGCGGCCGCCACCGCAGCCGTCGAATTCGGCAAGCCGGTGTGGGTCGCCTGGACGCTGCACGAGGACCGCTCGGGCCGGCTGCGCAGCGGCGAGACGATCGCCCAGGCAGCCGCGGCCATCGCCCATCTGCCGGTGGCCGGCTACCTCGCCAACTGCTGCGCGCCGGAGAGCATCGCCGCGGCGATGCCCGACCTCGTCGCGGCCGCCGGCAAGCGGCAGGTCGGCGGCTATGCCAACACCTTCCTGCCGGTCTCGACCGACTGGGGCGCCTACAGCAAGGGCAAGCACGACGCCACGGACTGGAAGACCTACGCCGCCGCCGCCCTGCCGCTGCGCGACGACCTGCCGCCGGATGTCTTCGCCCGGCACGCCGAAGGCTGGCATCGCTGCGGCGCCACTGTGATCGGCGGCTGCTGCGGCGCCGGTCCCGAGCACATCGCCCGGCTGCGCGCCGTGCTGGATGGCGCGCCGGCCTGGTAAGCCGCGGCGCTCGACCGGAAGGGATGCCTTGTATATGTACAGGGCGGAACCGAAAGGATGAGAAATGGCCCAGCGGGCCGTGCAGGAAGTCACCGCGACCCAGGAGCTGGCCACCCCCGGAACGGGCGGGCGGCGGGCGTTCGTGTCGCGCCAGACCAAGGAGACCCGGATCGCCGCCGCGATCAATCTCGACGGCACCGGCCAGTACGACATCAAGACCGGCATCGGCTTCCTCGACCATATGCTGGAGCAGCTCAGCCGCCACAGCCTGATCGACATCACGCTGCGCGCCGAAGGCGACCTGCATATCGACGGCCATCACACGACCGAGGATTCAGGCATCGTGCTGGGCGAGTGCCTGAGCAAGGCGCTGGGCAATCGCGCCGGCATCCGCCGCTACGGGAGCGCGAAGATCCCGATGGATGAGACCTTGACCGAGGTGGCGCTCGACGCCTCCAACCGGCCGTACCTGGTCTGGAAGGTGAATTTCACCCGGCCCAAGCTCGGCACGATGGACACGGAGCTGTTCAAGGAGTGGTTCCAGGCCTTCGCCCAGCTCGGCGGCCTGACGCTGCACGTCTGGAACCAGTACGGCGAGAACAACCATCATATCGTCGAGAGCTGCTACAAGGGCCTCGCCCGCGCCCTGCGTGTGGCCTGCGAGGTCGACCCGCGCCAGGCGACGGCGGTTCCGAGCACCAAGGGCGTGCTGTAGGCCTCACCCATCATGACCGTCGCCATCGTCGATTACGGCTCGGGTAATCTCCGGTCCGCCGCCAAGGCCTTCGAGCGCGCCGCGCGCGAGGCAGGCACGCACGAACGCGTGCTGGTCACCGCCAACCCCAACGAGGTCGCCGCCGCCGACCGTATCGTGCTGCCCGGCGTCGGCGCCTTCGCCGACTGCCGTGCCGGCCTCTATGGCGTGCCGGGCATGGTCGATGTCCTGCAGCGCGAGGTGATCGAGCGCGGCAAGCCGTTCCTCGGCATCTGCGTCGGCATGCAGCTCATGGCCA
>CAMFJT010000230.1 GCA_945957125.1 uncultured Rhodospirillales bacterium
CAGGGCGGCATCTCGGCGGCGCTCGGCAACATGGGGCCGGACGACTGGCGCTGGCACATGTACGACACGGTCAAGGGCTCCGACTGGCTGGGCGACCAGGACTCGATCGAATACATGTGCCGCGACGGCATCCCCGCGATCATCGAGCTGGAGCATTTCGGCGTGCCCTTCTCGCGCACACCCGAGGGCAAGATCTACCAGCGCCCGTTCGGCGGCATGACGACGGAGTACGGCAAGGGCATCGCCCAGCGCACCTGCGCGGCGGCCGACCGCACCGGCCACGCCATCCTGCACACGCTCTACCAGCAGTCGCTGCGGAACCATGCCGAATTCTTCATCGAGTATTTCGCGCTCGACCTGATCATGGACGACGGCGTGTGCCGCGGCGTGATGGCCTGGAACCTCGACGACGGCACGATCCATCGCTTCCGCGCCCATCGCACGGTGCTGGCGACCGGCGGCTACGGCCGCGTCTACCAGACGGCGACCTCGGCCCACACCTGCACCGGCGACGGCGGCGCCATGGCGCTGCGCGCCGGCCTGCCGCTGCAGGATCTCGAGTTCGTGCAGTTCCATCCGACCGGTGTGTTCGGTGCGGGCTGCCTCATCACCGAGGGTGTGCGCGGCGAGGGCGGCTACGTCACCAACGCCAGCGGCGAGCGCTTCATGGAGCGCTATGCGCCGACCGCCAAGGACCTCGCCTCGCGCGACGTCGTCAGCCGCTCGATGACGGTCGAGATCCGCGAGGGCCGCGGCTGCGGCCCGAACAAGGACTACATCGAGCTGCACATCGAGCATCTCGATCCCAAGATCATCCACGAGCGCCTGCCGGGCATCGCCGAGACCGCGCGCATCTTCGCCGGCGTCGACGTCACGCGCCAGCCGATCCCGATCCTGCCGACCTGCCACTACAACATGGGCGGCATTCCGGCGAACTATCATTGCGAGGTCATGACGGTGAAGGACGGCGATCCGTACTACGCCGTTCCCGGCCTGATGGCGCTCGGCGAGGCGGCCTCGATCGGCGTGCACGGCGCCAACCGGCTGGGCTCCAACTCGCTGCTCGAGCTGGTGGTGTTCGGCCGTTCCGCGGCCAACCGCGTCGCCGAGCAGATGAAGCCCGGCGAATCGCACAAGGACATGAAGAATGCCGGCGAGGAGGCGCTCGCCCGCCTCGACAAGGCGCGTCATGCCAACGGCGGCACGCCGACCGCGCAGCTGCGCGCGCTGATGCAGAAGACCATGCAGAACGACTGCGCGGTGTTCCGCACCACCAAGAGCCTCGAGGAAGGCTGCCGCAACATGGACAAGGTGTTCGCCGGCAAGGGCGACATCAAGGTCAAGGACCGCTCGATGATCTGGAACTCCGACCTGATGGAGACGCTGGAGTTCGAGAACCTGATCGTCCAGGCGATGGGCACGATCTACTCGGCCGCCAACCGCCACGAGAGCCGCGGCGCGCACGCGCACGAGGACTATCCCGAGCGCGACGACAAGAACTGGCTGAAGCACACGGCCGTGTGGGTCGACGCCGAGACCGGCAAGACCCGCATCGACTACCGCCCGGTCAACCTCCAGCCGATGAGCAACGACGTGCAGTCGTTCCCGCCCAAGGCGCGCGTGTACTGAGGAACAACGATGGCTGAGTTTGCACTGCCCGCCAATTCCAAGATCGGCGCCGGCGAAACCTACAAGGCGGCGGCCGGGACCAAGAACATCAAGACGTTCAAGGTCTATCGCTGGACGCCGGACGACGGAAAGAACCCCAGCGTCGACACCTACGAGGTCGACATGGACAGCTGCGGGCCGATGATCCTGGACGCGCTGATCAAGATCAAGAACGAGATGGACAGCTCGCTCACCTTCCGCCGCTCGTGCCGCGAGGGCGTGTGCGGCTCGTGCGCGATGAACATCGACGGCACCAACACGCTGGCCTGCACCAAGTACATCGCCGACGTGAAGGGCGACGTGAAGATCTACCCGCTGCCGCACATGCCGGTGATCCGCGACCTGGTGCCCGACCTCACCGTGCCGTACGCCCAGCTCGCCTCGATCGAGCCGTGGCTGAAGTCGACCAGCCAGCCGCCGACGCGCGAGCGCATCCAGTCGCCCGAGGAACGCGCCAAGCTCGACGGGCTGTGGGAGTGCATCCTGTGCTTCTGCTGCTCGACCTCGTGCCCCTCCTACTGGTGGAGCGGCGACCGCTATCTCGGGCCCGCGATCCTGCTGCAGGCCTATCGCTGGCTGGCCGACAGCCGCGACGAGGCCAAGGGCGAACGGCTCGACAACCTGGAGGACCCGTTCCGGCTCTACCGCTGCCACACGATCATGAACTGCACCAAGACCTGCCCCAAGAGCCTCAACCCGGCGAAAGCGATCGCCGAGATCAAGAAGCTGCTGGTCGAGCGCACGATTTGACCGTTTCCGCAGGGCGGTGCTAAGTTCCAGCCGCATCGGCCGGACTTCCATGACCCACGTATTCAATCTCACAGAAGAGGAAGGCCAGCTCTCTTCGCTGGTCGACCGTGCCGTGTCGGGCGAGGAAGTTGTCATCACCAGGCACGGCCAGGCGCTTGCCAAGCTCGTGCCGATGCCTTCCGTGAACAAGGAGCCGCGCAAGCCGTCCGGGTTGCTCAAGATCGAGTGGATCGCTCCCGATTTCGACGATCCTCTGCCGCCGGAGATTTTGAAGCAGTTCGGCTACGATCCCTGAGTCGTGGACTTTCTGATCGATACCCATGTCTTTCTGTGGTGGGAATGGCAATCGCGTGAGCTCTCGTCGGCATGTCGTATGGTGCTGAGCGACGCCGGAAATCGCTTCGCGGTGAGCGCGGCGAGCATCTGGGAGGTCTCGATCAAGAGGAATTCCGGCCGGCTGAAATTCCACGGTGATCTGATCGAGGCCTGTGCGGCCAATGCATTCGAATTGCTGCCGATCGCTCCGCGCCACGCGGAACTTGCCGGTAGCTTGCCGCTTCACCACAGCGATCCGTTCGACCGAATGTTGGTCGCTCAGGCGATGACCGAATCGCTTGTGCTGCTCACACAGGATCGCAAGATGTCACTGTACAATGTTCCCCTGCTTGGTTGAGGGCCGCCGAATCTTGCCATGATGGCTGTGGGCGTTCACTCGTTCGAGCGATTGAACAGCAGCGCGCCGTTGGCGCGGGCGAAGGCCTCGGTGCAGATCGCTCCGGTCCGGCCGCGCAGGCGGGGATAGCGCTGCTCGAGCGCCGCCAGCGTGGTGTTGTCCTTCACCCTCACATGGTGGACGCAGACCGCTCCGTCGGGCGACCAGCCCGCCTCGAACGCCTGAGCCGGGTCCATGTCGGGCGTCTGGATGCCTTGGGTATCGTAGAGATCGATGCGCATGCCGTCGCGCGTCCAGCCCTCGCCATCCCCGCCATAGTCGCCGCGCACCATGCGCACGCAAGCTGCATGCTGTGCGGCGAGGCTCGTTCCGTCCGGCCCGCTGGCCCAGGGACGGAAACCGAAGCGCACACACTTGCCGATCGCACCCGAGGTGCAGGCGAACTCCAGTCCTTTGTCGCCCTGGAACGGGAAACCTTGCTGGCGACCGTCTGGGCCGGGCGTGCAGAGATTGGCCCAGCTTCCGTCGCTTTGCAGGGCGTCGATCGTATGAAGCCACACCGTGCCGGACCGGTCGTCGGGATCGGGTTCGACCGCAGCGATGCGTATGCGCGCCCGCTCGCTTCCGAACCGCACGTTCAGCGTTGCGCCGACGAGGTCCCTGCTGCGCAGCGCGCGCCCATCGGAGAGCGTGGCGACGATTTCGGTCTGCTCGACGGCGACCGTCCGTACCGTGAGTTGCTGCGCGGCGGCGGGCAGGGTCATCGGCACAGGCCGGAGCAGGAACAGAAACAGAAGACGCTTCATGCGCGCTTCACTTTCGATCGGAACCTGGGAGCCTGGAAGGATCCGATCTCGACACGGGCGTCGGTTGCGGCACGTCCGCGGCTCCCGACGCCGACCGCCTCGCACTCACGACGGGCTCTGGCGAACGGGCTGACGCCCGCCGCCGAGCCCGTGCGCGAGGCGATGCCGACGGCCCTGTCCTCCGCCGGCGCCGGAGGCGCGAGCCCGAGAGCCAGGGCGGCGCTTGGGAACTCGTGCCCCGCGAACGTCCGGCACGGAATTCTGCACCGTATCTCAGCGCGGCAGCTCGAGGGTCTCGATGGCGAAGTGCGACGCGGCATTGCCGGTGCCGTTGGCCCTCAAGCCGTTCTGCCTCATGCCGTTGACGACGAAGCCGTTCTGCTTCATGCCGTTGATGGCCACGCCGTTCCGCGACAATCCGTTCGGCGTCACGCCGTTCCGCGCCAGTCCGTTGCTCGCCTGCTCCGCATGAACCGGCAGGACGAAGGCGGCGGTGGCAAGGAAGATGACGGCGGTCTTGATCATGTGAAGTCTCCGTATCGTTTCGGCCGCGACCATCGCGTCCGGTGAGGACACCATGCCCCGCCCGCCCGGCCGAGACTTCGAGGGCAGCTTGATTTGTCCTTGAGAATTCCGGGAGAATTGCCGAAGGGTGGTTCCGTTGAATTTTCTCTTCGAAGATCACGTGCTCGACGTTCGGCGCCGCGAGCTGCGGCGGGGCGGCGCCGTGGTGGAGGTCGAGCCCCAGGTTTTCGACCTGCTGGTGTTCCTGGTCGAAAGCCGCGATCGCGTCGTCACAAAGGACGACCTCTACGCCGCCGTCTGGCGGGGGCGGATCGTCTCGGAGTCCACCCTGACCAGCCGGATCAACGCTGCCCGCAATGCCTTGGGCGACAGCGGTGCGGAGCAACGCCTGATCCGGACCTTGCCGCGCAAGGGCTTCCGGTTCGTCGGTCCCGTCAGCGTGGAGGACCCGGTTGCACCGTCCGTCGTCGAGCCGCCGCCGTCCGTTCCGTCCGCCCCTCCGGCGGCGCCTCCCGACCGGCCGTCCATCGCCGTGCTACCGTTCGGCAACTGGGGCGGCGATGACGCGCAGGAATATTTCGTCGACGGCATCACCGAGGACCTCATCACCGCCCTCTCGAAATGGCGCTCGTTCCTGGTGATCGCCCGAAACTCGACTTTCATCTACAAAGGCCGCGCGGTGGATGTCCGGCAGGTCGCGCGCGAGCTGGGTGTGCGCTACGTGCTCGAAGGCAGCGTGCGCCGGGCCGCCAACCGCGTGCGGCTGACCGCCCAGCTGATCGACGCGGCGAGCGGCGCGCATGTCTGGGCCGAGCGCTACGATCGCGAGCTGGCCGACATCTTCGACATCCAGGACGATCTCACGCTCTCGGTCGCGGCGGCGGTAGGGCATGCCCTGACCGACAGCGAGGCCGACCTGGTGCGCCGCAAGCGGCCGGAGGACATGACCGCGTGGGATCATTATCTCCGCGGCATGTGGCACTTCTACCGGCTCAACCCGACCGATTCCGCGCAGGGCATCGCCTGCTTCCGGCGCGCCAACGCCGAGGACCCCGGCCTTGCCGACGCTCTCGCGGGCTTGGCGCGTGCGCTCTTCAGCCGGATTGCCTACGGCTTTCCCGGCGATCGCGACGCCATGATGCGAGAGGCCGCGGAAGCCGCCCGCGGAGCGTTGGCGCTCGATTCCCAGATGGCCCAGGCTTGCTATGTGCTCGCGCTGGTGACGGCCCATTCCGGCGATCCCGACGCCGGAATCGACCATGCCCGACGTGCCGTCGAGCTGAACGCCAACTTCGCCGGCGGGTATTTCGCGTTGGCGGTGGCCTCCTCCTTTGCGGGACGCCCGCGCGAGGCGCTGGCCGCGATCGACATGGCGCTGCGCCTCAACCCACACGATCCGCAGCGCTTCGCCTGGCTCGCCCAGCGCGCCTCCGCGCTCTATCTGGACGGGCGCTACGAGGAGGCGGCGGAGACGGCGCGGCGGAGCCTGGCGCTCCGCTGGTACCAGACCAGCAGTCGAATCCTGGCCGCGGCCCTGGCACGGCTTGGCGACGTGTCCGCTGCGCGCAGCGTCGCGGCCGAGCTGATGGCCTCTCCGATCGGCGAAAAGAGCATTGCGGAAGCCGTCCGGCCTTTCAAACGCGAGGTCGATCGCGAGAATTATGCAGTCGGCTTGCGGGCGTCCGGGATGCCGGAAGGCTAACGTCGCGTCAGCCGGCCGGCTCGGTGCCAGTCGAGCGCATCCTCGAGGCGGTCGTCGCCCCAGAACAGCTCGCGTCCGACCACGAAGGTCGGCGAGCCGAACAGGCCAAGGCTGCGGGCCGTGTCGACTTCCGCCGTGAGCCGATCGCGGGTCGATGCGTCGGCCGCCAGGGCCAGGACGCGCGCGGGCTCCTGGCCGACCTCGCGCAGGCTGGCCGACAGGTTCGCCTCCGAGCCGTTCGGTTCGCCGGCCTGGAACCAGCGCCGATACGCCGCGCGCACGTAGTCGATCCCCCAACCTTCCTGCATTCCGACGATGGCGACGAGGTTCGCCCGCTCGGATTCGGGGATGGGATAGGGGGCGGGCAGGCACGCCGGGATGCCGTACATCGCCGCCCGTCGCTCGATGTCGCGCCACATGTAGGCCGACTTCACGGGCTTGTCGGCGAACGGAACGTGCTTCATCTCCTTGAGCAGCACCAGCAGGTGGAACGGCCGCCAGCGGAACGAGACGCCGGTCGCCCGGGCGATCTCCGGCAGGCGCATCGTGCTCAGATAGCTGTAGGTGCTGCCCATCGTGAACCAGAAGTCGATCGGCTGGTCGTTGACCATCGTGCCCCCCGTATTGCCCCGGTCGACGATTGATGCGCCCGTCGACCGCTGAAAGCTTTGACCCGCGCTTGTCTTGTCCTCCAGAATTCCGTGAGGACCCTACGGGACTGGCGGGAGATCGAGCACATCATGGTTCCAGCAATCCGCATCGCCCCCCTCGGGTCGATCTTCCGAACCGTCGCGTAGGCCATGTCGCTCGACCACATGGCCACGACGGCCGGGCACGTCATCGAGTTCATCGGCATTGCGGTGCTGATTGCCGGTGCGATCCTTTCGACGGTCGCCTTCGCGGTGCGGCTGCTACGCGGCCGCTCCTTCGACGACAGCTACCACGAGCTGCGCGCCGACCTCGGGCGGGCCATCCTGCTCGGACTCGAATTCCTCGTCATCGCCGACATCATCGGCACGGTGGCGGTCGAGCCGACGCTGCAGAATCTCGGCGTCCTCGCCTTCATCGTCGTCATTCGCACCGGACTGAGCTTTGCCCTGGAGCTGGAAGTCAGCGGACGCTGGCCCTGGCAGGAGAGATCGTCCTCGCGTCGCGGATGACCGGTGCGGCTCAGCTCGCGGCGCGCTCGAACCGCATCTTCTTGATGCGGCCGGTCGAGACCTCGAGCGCGATGACCTTGCCGCTTCCGTCGCGGACGAGACGGGCAAGCTGGGTGGTCTGCAGCCAGCCGGCGGCTCCGGTGATCTCCACCGTGTCGGCATCGATGCCGGCGATCGACCATGGCGGGCCGCCGGCGACCAGCGGACCGCCGACGTCCAGTACATAGGTGTCACCGCTGCGCGCGATCCGCCAGACGGCGCCCGAGTCGGCGGACAGGTAGGCGCCGACGATCTCCGGCGGTACCGGCTTGCGCTCGCCGAGCCTGGGAAAAGCGAGCACGCGGCCGGCGCCGAGATCGACCTTCAGCCCGTCCCCGTCCGGCTTCAGCATGAACTCGAACGAGCCGCGCTCGGCGCCGAACCAGCCGCCGGCGCGGCGGCCCAGGACGAAGGGCAACCCGTTCTGCGTCACCGTGGCCTCGCCGTTTTTCCACGCCAGGTCGAACAGCGATGGCTCCCCGGCGTTGAACCATGTGCCGGCGATCGGCTCGATCTCGGCGGCGGCGATCGGAGCGGGCACGGGCGCCAGTCGCGCGTCGCCTTCCAGCGCATCGGCCGCGATGCGGTGCGCGAGGCGCCACGGATCGATCGTGCCGAGATTGGCGATCACCACGACGGTGAGTTGCGCTGCCGGCACGCGCAGGAACTCGGTGCGGAAGCCCGGCCACAGGCCGCCATGCCCCGCCGTCTCCAGGCCGTGCAGCGTGCCCACGCCGACGCCGCGGCGATAGCCGTTGTCGTGGCCGCCGGCCAGCGGTTCGGCAGCGACGAGCTGGCTCGGGATCGTCGCGCCGAGGATCGGCGCATCGAAATGCCGCGACCAGACCAGCAGGTCCTCGACGGTCGAGGTCAGCCCGCCTTCGCCGCCCTGCGGATAGGCATGCGCGGCACGGCGGAAGCCTTGCGTGTCGTCGCCGAGATAGGCGGTGGCGAGGTTGGGGATCACCGTGGCGATGTCGGCGGCGAGCATCGTGTCGGTCATGCCGAGCGGCCGGAAGATGCGCTCGGCCAGCACGTCGCCCAGCTTCTGCCCGGTCAGGCGCTCGACGATCAGCCCGAGCAGCAGGAAGTTGGTGTTGCTGTAGAGGAAACGGCTGCCCGGATCGAAGTTGAGATGGCCGTTGCGCGCCGCCGCGTCGAGGAAGTCGGCCGCGCGCGCCGGCTTGTCGAGCCCATGACCGCCCAGCCGCAGCAGCTCGAGGAAATCGGGCAGGCCGCTGGAGTTGCGCATCATCTGGTCGATGGTGACGGGTAGCGGCTTGAGCTCGGGCAGGTATTTGTGCGGCGGGTCGGCGAGGGCGAGCTTGCCCTCGGCCGCCAGCATCAGCGCGGCGGTGACGGTGAACTGCTTGCTGACCGAGGCGATGCGGAAGCGGGTCTTCGGCGTGATCGGCACGTCGTGCTCGATGCTGGCCAGCCCATAGCCTTTGCAGACCTCGATCTCGCCCGCGCGCATCACGGCGACGACGGCGCCCGGCGAGCCGGGTTTGGCGTAGCGGGCGAACAGCGCATCGATGCGGCGTTCGAGGGCGAGGGACGTGATCGATCTGGACATGGCGCGCAGTCAATCCATCCGGCTCGCGCTTGTAAAGCCGAGGCGCTACCGTGGCCCGAACAGGGGAGGAAGGACGACATGGATCGGCGCTTCGTGAAGGTCGAGAAGGGTCTGGGGCCGCAGGGCCGCATCGCCGTCGTGCGCTTCGATCGCGGCGACGGCATCAATGCCTTGTCGAACCAGGCTATGCGCGAGCTGCGCGACGTGACGCGCGACTTCGAGGACGATCTCGAGACTTCGGTCGTGATCCTCACGGGCTCTGCCAAGGCCTTCTCGGCCGGCTTCGATCTCAAGGATCCCGAAGGCCGGCAGCGCGACGCGCTGTCGGTCGGCGAGCGCATCCACCGCCAGCGGCTCGGGCCGAAGATGTGCAAGGCCTGGCAGGACATGGACCAGGTCACCATCGCCGCGGTGGAGGGCCATTGCATCGGCGGTGGCGCAGCGCTGGTCGTGGCGCTCGACTTCCGCTTCTGCGGCAAGGGCGCGCATTTCCGCATCCCCGAGGTCGAGCTCGGCATGAACATGAGCTGGGGCTCGATCCCGCGCATGCTGGCGCTGATGGGACCGGCCCGCACCAAGCAGGCGGTGATCCTGGCCTCCGATCGCATCGGCGCGGCCGACGCGCTCGACTGGGGCCTGGTCGAGAAGGTCGTCGACGACAGCCAGGTCCTGTCGGCGGCCATCGCCTTCGCCGAGCGCATCGCGCTGCAGCCGCCGATTCCCGTGCGCATGAGCAAGGCCTCGGTCAACCGCCTCGCCCATGCCCTCGACGATCTCGCCGCGCACATGGATGCCGACCAGAACGTGCTGACCGGCCTGACGGAGGACTACAAGGAGGGCACCTCTGCCTTCCGTGAAAAACGCAAGCCGGTGTTCAAGGGGCGTTAGGCTCTTGCCGGAGCGCGGGCGTCCTGCCCGCTCATGGTTCAGCGCCTTCGTCCGACGCGCATGAGCGGGCGGGACGCC
>CAMFJT010000231.1 GCA_945957125.1 uncultured Rhodospirillales bacterium
AACATCGTGATCGCCATCGGCATCGTGAGCTGGACGCCGATCGCGCGCATGACCCGCGCCGAGTTCCTCGCCTTGCGCGACCGCGAGTTCGTGCAGGCCTGCCGCGCCATGGGCATGGGCAACCTGCGCATCATCCTGGGCGAGATCCTGCCCAACGCGTTGCCGCCGGTGATCGTGCTGTCCTCGCTGGTCGTCGCCGGCGCGATCCTGTTCGAATCGGCGGTGTCGTTCCTCGGGCTGGGCGATCCCAACGTCGCGAGCTGGGGCCGGCTGGTCGGCGACGGCCGCCAGCTCATCCGCAGCTCGTGGTACATCTGCGCCATTCCCGGCGTGGCGATCATGGTCACCGTGCTCTGCCTCAACCTGGTCGGCGACGGCCTGAACGACGCGCTCAATCCGAAGCTGCGGGATCGGTGACGATGTCCGTGGTGCGCCCCGTTCCTCTCGAGGTGCGCGCACTGCGCACGACGCTGTTCACGCGGCGCGGCGAGATGAAGGCGGTCGACGGGCTGAGCCTTGCCGTGGGCGCAGGCGAGACGGTGGCGCTGGTCGGCGAATCGGGCTGCGGCAAGTCGCTGTCGGCGCTGTCGGTCATGCGCCTGCTGCCCGATCCGCCGGCGCGCATCGTCGGCGGGCAGGTGATCCTGAACGGGCGCGATCTCGTGCCGCTGCCCGAGGAGGCGATGCTCGGCATCCGGGGCCGGGAGATCGGCATGATCTTCCAGGACCCGATGAGCGCGCTCAATCCCGTCGCCACGATCGAGAAGCAGATCGCCGAGGTGCTGATGACGCACACCGCGCTCGGTCGCGGCCAGGCCCGTGCCCGCGCGCACGAGCTGCTCGAACTGGTCGGCATGCCCGATGCGAAGCGCCGGCTCGACGCCTATCCTCACCAGCTCTCGGGCGGCATGTGCCAGCGCGTGGTGATCGCCATGGCGATCGCCTGCAGCCCCTCGGTGCTGATCGCCGACGAGCCCACCACGGCGCTCGACGTGACGGTGCAGGCGCAGGTGCTGGCCCTGCTCAAGCGCCTGCAGGCCGAGGCCGGCATGGCGATGATCTTCATCACCCACGATCTCGGCGTCGTCGCGGAGACCGCCGACCGTGTGGTGGTGATGTATGCCGGACGCAAGGTCGAGGAGGCGCCGGTCGACGAGCTGTTCGAGGCGCCGCTGCATCCCTATACGGCCGGCCTGATCGGCGCCACGCCGGTGCCGGGCGCCGAGCGCGCCGCGCGCCTGGCCGACATTCCCGGCATGGTGCCGCCGCTCAATGCCCTGCCCGCCGGCTGCGCCTTCGCGCCACGCTGCAAGCGGGTGATGGAGCGCTGCCACAAGGAGCAGCCGCGGCTGACCGAGCCGAAGCCCGGCCGGACAGTGGCCTGCTTCGCGGCCGAGATGGACGCGGCGTGAGCCCCCTGCTCGCCCTGCGCGACGTGCATGTGCGCTTCGACACGGCGGCCGGCACCGTGCGCGCGGTCAACGGCGTCAGCCTCGAGCTGGCAGCGGGCGAGACGCTGGGGCTGGTGGGCGAATCGGGCTGCGGCAAATCCACTCTCGGCAAGGCGATCCTGAAGCTGGTGCCCGTCAGCGCCGGCGCCGTCGAGATCGAGGGCACCGACATCGCGCCGTTGCAGGGCAGGGCGCTGGGGGAACTGCGCCGCAAGGTGCAGATGATCTTCCAGGACCCTTACGGCTCGCTCAACCCGCGCTCGACGGTCGGCCGCAGCGTCGCCCAGCCGATGGTGGTCGCCGGCTGGAAGCCGGACGCGATCCGCGAGCGGGTCGCGACGCTGCTGCGCTGGGTCGGGCTGCCCGACGATGCCCGCCAACGCTATCCGCACGAGTTCTCCGGCGGCCAGCGCCAGCGCATCGGCATCGCCCGCGCGCTCGCGCTCAGCCCGAAGCTGATCGTGTGCGACGAGCCGGTCTCCGCCCTCGACGTCTCGGTGCGCGCCCAGGTGATCAACCTGCTGGAGGACCTCAAGCAGCAGTCCGGCGTATCCTACCTGTTCATCAGCCACGACCTCAGTGTCGTCGAGCATATCGCCGACCGCGTCGCCGTGATGTATCTCGGCACCATCGTCGAGGCCGGTGGCCGCGACCAGATCTGGCGACGGCCGCAGCATCCCTATACGCGCGGGTTGCTCGAGGCTGCGCCGGTCGCCAATCCCCGGCTCGCCCGTGCCCGCACGCGGACCGTGCTGCAGGGCGAGCTGCCGAGCCCGCTCAACCCACCGGCGGGCTGCCCGTTCCATTCGCGCTGCCCGATCGCGCAGGAACGCTGCCGGTCGGACCGGCCCGTGCTGCGGCCTGTTGACGGCGGCAGCGTGGCGGCCTGTCACTTCGTGTAGCGCTCGGCTAGGGTGCCGCCATGAGGGGGCGGCACATTCTGGCAGGGATCGGCGTTGCTGCCGTGGCCGTCCTGGCGCTGCTGGCCTTCGCCTGGCGGCCGGCGATCGCCCCGATCGCACCGCCGGCTCAGGGCAGCTTTCCGCAGGACCTCATCGATGCCGGCGAAAGGCTGGCCAGCATCGGCAACTGCATCGACTGCCATACCGCGCCGGGCGGCCCGCCGGGCGCCGGCGGCAGGGCGATCCATCGCAAGTACGGCGTCTTCCATTCGACCAATCTCACGCCCGATCCGGAGACCGGCATCGGCGCCTGGTCGGAGGCGGCCTTTGCCCGCGCCCTGCGCGAGGGCGTGTCGCGCGACGGCAGCCACCTTTTCCCGGCTTTTCCCTACGCGCACTACACGCAGCTCAGCGACGCCGATATCCGCGCGCTCTACGCCTATTTCATGACCCGACCGCCCGTGAAGGCGCCGAACCGGGGCAACACGCTGCCTTTCCCGCTCGATGTCCGGCCGCTGCAGGCGCTGTGGAAGGCCCTGCTGTTCACGCCCGGTCCCTACCGTCCCGATCCCGCCCATGACGCGGAATGGAACCGCGGCGCGTATCTCGCCGAAGCGCTGGCCGGCTGCGGCGTCTGCCATACCGCCCGCAACCTGCTCAGCGCCGAGGAGGTCGGCCATCCCTACGCCGGCGCCGCGTACGAAGGCTGGTACGCCACTCCGCTCGACATCAGCCCCTCGCCCCGGCTCTGGACCGAGGACGAGCTGTTTGCCTACCTGCGCAACGGCGAAAGCTTGCCGCACGGCGTGGCGCTCGGCCCGATGCGGCGGATCGTGAGCAACCTCTCGCGGCTGTCGGACGACGACCTGCGCGCGATGGCGCGCTATCTCATCAAGCTGAACCGGCCGTCCGGCGCCGCGCTCGAGCCGCGGATCGCCCGCGGACTCTCTCCCGCCCAGCCGAGTACCGACACGCAGCGCGCCGGCCACAAGATCTACATGGAGCATTGCGCGAGCTGCCACGGCGCGCCGGGCAGCCCCCCGCCGGTCGCGCGCTCGCCGCTCGGCTTGTCCGAAGTGCTGTGGAATCCCTACCAGGCCTACAATCTGGTGCTCACCATCCTGGACGGCATCGACGGGCGCGACGGCCTGCCGGGCAGCATGCCGGGCTTCCGCGACAAGCTTTCGGACGACGACATCGAGGCGCTAGCGATCTATCTGCGAACGGCCTACACGCCCCTGCCGATCTGGGGCCTGCTGGCCGAACGGATCAAGCTCGCGCGCAACGACCCGATGTCGCTGCCCTGAGATTTGGCTATGATCCGTCTCATGCTCCTGCGCTGCCTGTCGTCCGCCCTTGCCGTCACCGTCCTCGCAGGCGCAGCTTCCGCCCAGACCATGGAATTCGCCTGCCCCACGCCGGGCACGACCTTCGTCTTCGACAGCGGCGCCACCGTCGTCGCGCGCGGGCAGGACGGCATGGATTGCAAGATGGAGAATGTCGGCGGCAAGCCGTTCAAGGTGCGCGCCCTGCTGTTCGACAACCCGGCAGCCGACGGCAGCGACAAGTCGGCCTTCATCGCAGCACTCAGGCCGGAGCGACTATGGCCGCTGGCTGTCGGCAACAAGATCGAGGCGACCTACAGCGTTGGCGGACGGACCTGGAAGTATCTGCTCACCGTCGCGCGCTACGAGAAGCGCATGGGACCCGACGATGCGCTGTTCGATGCCTTCGTCGTGGAGATGAACGAGCAGGGCGACAAGGGTGAACGCTCGGTCTCGCGCTGGTGGATCTCACCGGTCGAGAAGTACGCCTTGCGCTTCGACTGGAGCAACGGCGCCGGCGCCGCCAACCGCGCCATCGTGACGACCGTCAAGCGCTGACGCCACGTCATGCTCTCCCGGACCGCGAGCTTCCAGCTCGCTCATGCTCATGAGCGAGCTGGAAGCGCGCGGTCCGCAAGACAATGAGTCAGGCCACCGAGCCCGGGTCTGTGTTGGCGCCGCAGACCAGGGTCGCCACCCGCTCGCCTGGCGCGGGCTTGTAGGCACCCGACATCAGGGCGGCGAGGCCGGTGGCGCCGGCCGGCTCGGCGACGATGCGCAGCTCTTCCCACAGGGCACGCTGGGCGGTGCGCACGGCGGCGTCGCTGACCAGCACCGCGTCGCGCACCAGCTTCTGCGCGACCTCGAAATTGGGTGTGCCGATGCGGCTGGCGCCCAGCGCGTCGGCCGCGATTCCCGAGATCGCCACCTCGACCGGCCGGCCGGCGCGGCGCGCTTCGTACAATGTCGGCGTGCCTTCGGTCTCCACGGCAACGATCCGCGTGCCGGCGCCGACCGCCGCGGCGCAGCCAGCGATCAGGCCACCGCCGCCGACCGCGACGAGCAGCGTATCGAACGCCGCCTGCTCGGCGAATTCCAGCGCGACCGATCCCGCGCCCGCGAACACGATCTCGTCCTCGTAGGCCGGCACGATCAGCGCGCCGGTCTCCGCCGCGCGCTTCTCCGACGCCGCGCGCGCCTCGGCATAGACCGCGCCGACCTGATGGACGGTCGCGCCGTAGCTTCTGAGGCGGGCGACCTTGGTCGGCGACGCCGTGGTCGGCACGAAGATCTCCGCCTTGTGCCCCAACGCGCGCGCCGCATAGGCCGCGGCCGCACCATGGTTGCCGCCCGATGCGGCGACGATACCGGCCGCCGGAACCCGGCTGGCCAGAAGCTTGTGGAACGCGCCGCGGCCCTTGAACGAACCGCTGAGCTGCAGCGCTTCGAGCTTGAGCGCGAGCGGCGCCGCGACACCGAGCGCGCCAGCCGGCAACTCGATCGCCGGCGTGCGGCGGACATGCGGCTGGATCAGCCGCCAGGCCGCCTCGACATCCTGACGGCCGATCATGGTGCCCGGCAGACCTCTACGTGGCGCAGGAAATGGTCGAAGTCCGGCGTCGAGGCGCGCGGGTCCTTCGCCTGCTCGTCGATGCGGCGCAGGCGGACCGCTTCTTCATGAAGCGGATTGGCCCGGAACGCCTCGACCTCGTCGGCCGACATCAGCCCGCCCTGCAGCTCCAGGCTGCGGATCGAATCGGACGCGAGCTTGCCGAAATAGTCCGGCTCGACCGTGCAGAGATAGCGCTTTGCGGCGACGTGCAGGCGAACCGGCTCGCTGACCTCGGGGCCGAAGCGCTTCGCCAGCCAGTCGGCGCCGAGTTGCTCGTGCACGTCGTCGACGCCCCGGCTGGCGGGATCCTCGCCCAGCCGATGGATCATGTGGCCGACATCGTGCAGCAGGCAGGCGAGCACCGTCGCGGGCGGCGCCTTCTCGGCTTCCGCCAGAGCGGCGGATTGCAGCGCGTGCTGAAGCTGGTTGATCTCGCTCAGGCCGTAGCGACGCGTGGCGCGCCCGACGAAGATGTCGAGGAGTTCCTGTCGAAGGGGATCGCTCATGCGCCTTTTTTAGCAGTGCGCGCCGCTTGCGGGTATCCGGGAATCATCGTCAGCGCCTGCCGGAGCGGATCGGGACCCCAGGCGCGTGTCATGAAATCGCCATGCATCTCCCAGCCTCCGCACGGCACGAAGGCGTTGGTGCCGGGCGTCAGCGCCGTCGGCAGGCCGCTGCTGTGCGGGATGCGCCGCTTGGCCAGCAGGCCCTGAAGCATGGCGTTCTCCTCGCGCGTCGATTCGGTGAAGGCGCTGAGCAGGAAGGCGAGCTTGCGCCGCGCCGCGGCCCAGGCGGCGAACTTCTCCTCGTCGCCGTACAGCGAGTCCATCAGGATCACGCCCTTGATGCGATGCACGGCGCCGCCATGGGCGAGCGCGTAGGCGGTCGAGAGATAGCCGCCGCTGTAGGAGACGATGACCACGCCCGAGGCGTTGAAATGCGCCCCGGCGCGCTTGTCGCCATAGAGCCGCATGAGCCGTTCGGCGGCCTCGTCGAGAAAGGCCGCGAAATGTCCCGGCTTCCAGAAGTTCCCGGCACTCGAATCGGCCGCGTCGAAGGCGAGCTGCGGCGCGACGAGCGCCACGTTCTGGCCGGAGTCGGCGACCTGGCGCGGGACGGCCTGGCGCGCCATCACGTCCCGCTCGAGCGTCGCACCCTGGCCGTGCAGGTAGAGCACGATCAGCCCGGGAAGCTGCGGATTGTAGCCGGGCGGCAGGTACAGCAGCGAGCGGCGGTCGCTGTAGGTCGTGTCCTCCCAGCAAACGTCGCCTTTCAACGTCGTGTGGCCGCGACGCCTGCCGTCCTGTGCATCGAGGAAGGGCTTGCGGCTGTCGGGGACGATGCCGCGATAGGGAAAGGCCGAGGCGTTGAAGGCGACCAGTTGGGTCTTTGCCTCCTTGAGAGGCGGCGGTCCGACCGGCTGCGGCTCCGGTTTCGGAGCCACCGCTTTCGATGGCGCCGGCTTTTCCGTCGCTTTGGCTGCCGGCTTCTGGGCTGCCTTCTGTTTCGTCGTTCGCGCATGCGCAGCCGTCGGCATCAGAAGAGCCCCCAGCAGCAGCGCGCGGCGCTTCACGCCGTCGCTGGCCGCCCCTTGACGAGCGGCATCAGCACCGAGAAGAAGGCCGGCAGCGCGACGAGATAGGCGAAGGCGCCGACCAGCACGACGGCCGGCAGGCCGAAGCTGGTGGCGATGATCGGCACCAGCGCCGCGCCGATCACCGAGAAGCAGCCGTTGATGCCCCAGGCCCACAGGAACATGTGGTCCTTGCCGAGGCGGCCCAGCATCGTCATCGCGGTCGGCATGGGGAAGCCCATGAGGAAGGCCGGCGGGAACACGATCAGCAGGCAGAGCAGGATGCGCAGCGCGTAGGGCAGCGTGCCGATCCAGTCGAGCGCGAAGTCGATGGTGAAGGCGTAGAGCGCCAGGATGGCGAAGATCGCGAGGAAGATCTTCGGCATCACGCGGCGCGCACGGTCGATATAGCGCTCGGAGAAGAAGCTGCCGAGGCCGGAGAAGACCAGCATGCCGGTGATCAGCACCGAGGCCGATACGGTCGGGTTGGAGAGGGCCAGCACGAAGTGCGAGATCATGCCGACCTCGACGATGATGTAGCCGAGCCCGAGGCAGAGGAAATAGACCATCGTGCCGGCCTTGCCCGGATAGCGGCTGAAGATCGTGCGCCAGCCGAAGATCACCGGGAACAGCACCAGCGTGAAGGCGAAGATCGAGGCGATGCCGAGCGTCGCCCACAGCAGCAGGTAGCCCCATTCGTCCTGCACCAGCTCGAGCCGGTCGGTGAACTTCAGCAGGTCCTTCACCTTGATGTAGGCGGCGAAGTACGGCTGGTGGTTGGTCAGGACGCGGGTGTCGAAGACATACTCGTCCGCCACCTTCTCCCAGCCGCCATGGACCAGGTAGTGCCACGCCAGCCGGCCCAGCACCGTCGCCGGCACCTTGGGCGTGGGCGGCGCCTCGCCGTCGGCCTTGGCGGGCTCGGCACCGGGGGCGCCGGGCGGCGGCTTGTCGTTGGGTTCCTTCTCCGACGGCCCGGTCGGATCGGCGGCCTCGCCGGTGGCGAAGAACTGGTCGCGATAGTCCTGCAGGATCTGCGGCAGGTCGGCTTCGTCGACCTTCATGCCGGGGTAGTAGATCAGGTCGAAGGACATCGCCTTGGTATGGGCGTTGAGCTTCTCGATCTCCTCCGGCGTGAAGCCGCCGCGTTTGTAGAGCACGGTCGCGGTCGAGAGATAGGACGACACGACGTAGAAGTTGTTGGCGATGTTGGCGCCGTCGACATCGCGCGCGGCGGCCGCCATCGTGGCATAGAGCTTGAGCACCGACTTGGGCGGCTCTTCCTTGTTCCACAGCGTGACCGACAGGATGCCGCCCGGCTTCAGCGCGCGCATGTAGGCGCTCATCGCCTCGCGCGTGTAGGAATATTTTTCGACGATCGAGAAGCCGCCGGGGCTCGACAGGCCGGCCGAGTCGGCGAGCGACAGGTCGACGATGTCGTAGCGGTTCTTCGTGCTGGCGAGGAACAGCCTGCCGTCGAAGTCGATGACGCTGATCTTGGGGTTGCGCAGCACGTCGTTGGTGAAGGCGCGCAGCCCCGGGTCCTCGCGGAACGCCGTCAGCACCGCGGGATTGCCTTCCGCCACCGTGACGTGGCTCGAGCCCGACTTCAGCGCCACAGCCGTGGAGATGCCGCCGCCGAACTGGACCACGAACGTCTCGGGGTCCTGCTTCAGCACGTAGGGATAGAACATAGGCAGGTAGCGGAAGTAGGGCGTCTCCTCGGCCGGCAGGTCCTTGATGATGCCGGAGGGGCCTTCCGAGTCGATGTACATGCCGAGATAGGCGTTGGCCGGCATGTTCTTGAGGTTGAACGCGGCGTTGTCCGACTGGCCGGGCGCGAAGTGCAGGTAGGAGGAGGAATAGACCTCCATGTAGCCGAACGGCGAGGCGCGCTCGTAGGTCCGCTGGTTGTCCGGGAACTTGCGCGCGTAGGAGACGCCCTTGTAGTCCGACACCGCGAGCTTGGGGATTCCGAGCACCGGCGGCGCGACGTAGTGCACGGCGGCCGAGAGCACGGCGACGACCACGATCGCCAGCATGCCGCGCCGATCGCCGAGCGCCACGAACCACAGCAGGCCGCCGGCCAGCCACAGCGCCAGCGGCGCCATGATGATGTCCTCGGGCGTGAACAGGTACAGCGCCAGCAGCACGGCCAGGCCGCACAGGCCCGAGCCGACGAGATCGGCGAAATAGACCCGGTTGAAGGTCTTCTGGGCCTTCAGGAAGATCGTGCCGAGATAGAGCGCACCGGCCAGGAAGGGCAGGAAGTAGAGCACGAAGTTGGCGAACAGCCGCCACTTCTGCATCGGGTCGGAGATCAGGAAGATGGCGTTGAACGGCACCTGCTGGGCGGCGAGGTTGCACACCACCATGAGCGGCCCGAAGGCCAGCAGCGCGCCCTTCACGGAACCGATCCAGTGCCGCTCGAACCAGCTCTTGCCGACGCACATCACCGCCGAGGTCAGGCCGAAGCCGAACATCGCCAGGCTGACGACGAGCGAGCCGAAATGCGCCCAGCTCCCGACGGAGAAGACGCGCATGATGCCGATCTGCAGCGCGATGATGCTGCCGGCGACCAGGCCGACCGACAGATAGAAGGCGAGCGGCGGGCGATGGTCGAGGTCGACGGAGACACTCAAAGCAATAATCTCCGCTGGAAGCGTGATGCTCTTGTCTTCTTACCCGTCAGGACAGGGCATTCCGACATAGGCACAATTTCCGTCGTCCCGACCGGAGCCGAGCGAAGCGAGGCGTAGTGGAGGGACCTGCTCATGTCACCTCTGCCGGGATGAACAGGTCCCTCGACTACGCTTCGCTTCGCTCGGGACGACGGGGATTGGATCATATAACGCTGGCTCGGCCCGAGAGGGAGGTCCCTCTCCTAACCTCTCCCCCTGGCGGGGGAGAGGAACAAGAGCCGTTAACGGTTGTGGCTGCCGACGATCTTGTCGCCTTCGAGCTTGGTGAAGGGCACGAACGGCACGATCTT
>CAMFJT010000232.1 GCA_945957125.1 uncultured Rhodospirillales bacterium
CTTGGGGGGGCGCCCCCCCCCCCCGCGGGCGGTCCTGTCTTTCCCTCTTTCCAAACCCCCCCCCCCCCCGGGCCCCCCCGCGCCTCCGGCGGAAGACCCTTCGGCGTCCCGTCTACGCAATGGACCGTCCGCCATCGACGTAGAGATTGACGCCGTTGATATAGGCACCGGCGTCCGAGCACAGCAGCAGGGCGGCGCCGGCGAGGTCGTCGGGGCGGCCCAGCCGCCCGGCGGGGATGCGCTGCACCAGCGCCTCGCCCTCCGTCGCCATCTGCTCGCGATTGCGCGCAGTCAGGATGGCGCCCGGCGCGAGGTTGTTCACCGTCACGCCCTGGCCGCCGAACTGGCGGGCGAGGTTCCAGGCCCAGTTGAGCTGCGCGGCCTTGGTTCCGGCATAGACCATCATCTGCGGATGCGGGCGGACCTGCTGCACGCTGCCGATCGTCACGACGCGGCCCCAGCCGCGCCCGCCCATCGGCGGGACGAGGGCCTGCAGCAGTTCGAGCGGGCTGCGCAGGTTGACCGCGATCTGACGGTCGAAGCGCTCCCGGCTGATGCCGTGATACGGCTCGGGCAGCTCGATCGAGGCGTTCAGCACGAGGATGTCGACATCCGACCAGGCGGTGACGCTTTCCGCCAGCCGGCGGCCGGCATCGTCGAGCGCGAAATCCTGCCCGAAGGCGCGCGCCGTGCCGCCGCCCTGCTCGATCTCGCGCACCACGGCGTCGGCGTCGGCCGCCTCCCCGGCGGTGCCGGCATGATGGATCGCCAGCCGCGCGCCGACGCCGGCCAGCGCAAGCGCGACGGCCCGGCCGATCTCGCGTCGGGCGCCGGTCACGAGGGCGGTGCGGCCGGTCAGGCGGAAACGGTCGAGCGACATGGGATCTCCTTTCACCCGACGAAGATGCGCGCACCGATCGGCAGCGCGCGCGCCTTGTCGAGCGCCTTCATGGTGGTCTCGTAACCCGCCTCGATGGCGGCGTCGAAGCTGGTCCAGTCGAGCAGGTCGAAGCGGTCCATCGGCGGTACGATCAGCAGGTCGGCCGCTGCGCGGTCTTCCATCGCACGGGCAGCGCTCGCCACCAGTGCCGAGCGCAGCAGGATGCGCACGATCGAGGGGATCGGCAGGGTCTCGTCGCGCTTCCAGACGAGGCGGCGGAAGAACTCCCAGGCCGACCACGGCTCCTCGACGCCGGCGCCGGCCGAGAGTGCGCCGCCGGTATCGATGTCGATCGCGATGGTGAGGCCGCGTCCCTGCCGCCGCATGACGCGGACCGGCAGGTTGTCGATCACGCCGCCGTCGACATGGACCTGGCCGGTATCGTTGACCGGCGGAAGCACGCCGGGCAGCGACACCGAGGCGCGCAACCATCGCCACAGCCGGCCGGTCGTGTGGGTGTCGGCATTGGCCGTCGTGAGGTTGGCGGTCACGCAATAGAAGGGCAGGACGAGGTCTTCGATGTCCTTGTCGCCGAACGCGCTGCGCAGCAGCGTCGTGACCCGCCGGCCGCCGAACAGCGATACGAAGGGCAGCGTGTAGTCGCTGAGCGGATTGGCCGCGACGAAGGAGCGGCGGAAGCGCTCGGCCAGCTCGACGTCGCTCCAGCGCGCGGCGACGGCGGCGGCGACGATCGCGCCCATGCTGGTGCCGCCCACCTGGTCGATCGGCACGCCCGAGGCGCGCAGTGCCTTGACCACGCCGATATGGGTGAAGGCGCGCGCGCCGCCGCCGGCCATGACCGCGCCGACCGCATGGCCGGTGATCAGTCGCGCCAGCCGATCGAAGTCGGCCGGCAGATCGAGCCGCACATGGTGATGCTGGCCGAACAGCCCGCCCGCGAGCTGGCCTGTCGTCGATCCGGGCTTCGGGTCGTGGCCCTCGTGCAGCAACACCAGCTCGCGGCGGCGATGGAAGACCGCGCCGGGCTGGGCGGCCTCGATCTCGAACGGCAGCCGGGTCGGTTCGTCGACGCGCGAGTTGCGGATCACGACCAGGCAATCGGCCTGGCGCAGGCAGAGCTCGGTCCATGGCGTCAGCGCGGGATCGGCACGGTAGAGCACGAAGGCATTGCCCATCTCGCAGCGCGCGAACCACTCGGGTTCCTGGTGCAGCGAATCCTGGCCGAGCACCTGGACCTGCCCACCGATCCGTCCGAGAGCGGCTTCGAGCAGCACAGAGAAGCGACCCGACGGCACGTCCGGCCCGGCCGGCAGCAGGGCAAAGGTGCGGGGCTGACGGCGGCGCTTGCTCGGTCCCATGGCATTGCGCACCGCGACGTTGCGCATCAGCGCGGGCAGCACCTCGGGGTGATGGCCGGTCAGGGTCTCGAAGCTCTGGCGGGACAGCCGCCACACCTCGCTGTCGCGCAACGCCGCGACGCTGCGGGTGCGCGGCCCGCGCGACAGCAGCGACATCTCGCCGACGATGTTGCCCGGCGTGATCTCGGCGATCAGCGCCGGTCCACCCTCGGCGGTATCGTCCTCGTCGTGCCGGAAGACGCCGAGACAGCCGCTCGCCACGACATAGACCGCATCGGCCGGCTCGCCGCTATGGAACAGCGGTGCGCCGCCGGGCAGCACGAGCAGCGTGAGCTCGCCCTCGATCGCCGTCATGCTGAGCGCGTCGAGCTCGGCGAACAACGGCGCGCGCTGCAACGCCCGCCGCAGCCGCAATCGGGCCGAATCCTCGCTCGGCTCGACCAGGCTCATGCGAAGCCTCTTGCGGCCCTTCCCGTCGTCCCGGGCGAAACGAAGCGTAGTCGAGGGACCTCTTCATCCCGGCAGGCGTTACGTGAGGAGGTCCCTCCACTGCGCCTTGCCGCGCTCGGCTCCGGTCGGGACGACGGGAGGGTGCTCGAAGGACCCGGTTGCGGCCTCATCCCCGGGTCAGGCCCGCCAGCGCCCAGCCGATCGTCTGGTCGGCGCGCGTCCAGACCATCTCGCGCCATTTGTCGCCGGCCGGGAAGAAGCGCTCCTTCATGTCGGCTTTCAGATCGTGTCCCAGCGGCGAGGCGAGGTCGCCGCGCTGGTGCAGCCAGTTGTCGGCCCGTACCGCGCCCAGCACCTCCGGCACGGAATAGGTGCCGTACTCGATCGCCACCGGCGTCACCTCCGCGTCCGGCAGCTCCTGCGGGAAGGCGTCGGTCATCACGCCGACCACGATCGCGGAGGTCGAGGTGCCGCCCTCGGGCGAGGTCAGCTCTTCGCCGTACCACGCCTTGGCGCGCGGGAACGACTTGGCGGAAGGCGGCACCGCGCAGATCAGCTCGCCGTGGCCGAACGGCCCCAGCCCGGTATGGAAGTCGATGATGCCGACCCGCCGTGCGCGGCCGAGCTCCTCGCGCGCGATGGCGCGGATCGTGCGGTTGCTCCAGGTCGGCCGGGTGCCGCCGAAGAAGATGCCGTCGGGATGGGTGTACTGGCCGCCGCTGATCGCGCCCTGCAGCGCGAACGCACCGTGCTTCTGGGCATAGGCGGCGAAGGCGCGGTCGGTCGCCGCCTTGCTCTCCTCGGTCCAGGCCTGCGGCAGCACGGCGTTGGCGATCGCCAGATAGCCCTCGTTCTTCGGATAGGCCTTGTCGTGATCGACGAAGTTGCGGTTGAGGTCGACATTGTCCTCGTTGACCCGCCGCGTCCAGGCGAAGCCGTAGGGATTGATCGCATGCACGACCAGCGCGCCGGTGTCCTTCGGCAGCTTGTCCGCGCCGCCGGTCGCCAGCCAGGCGATCTGCGCCCCCGAGCCGCAATGGCCCTCGACGCCGTGCGTGCTGGAGATCAGCACCAGCATGTTGGGCGCATCGTCCGGCCCGAACCGTGCGGTGTCGAGGAACAGCCGCTCGCCGTTCGGCCCGCGCGCATGGGGATTGAGCCACGATCGGATCGCTCCGCCGGCCGTCGCCGCCGCGCCGCAGAACTTGGTCCGCGCCTCGGCATAGCTCTCTGAAAAGCACGCTGGAATCGAAACCATCAAATCTCCTCCCGCGCCCATGCTAGCATGGCGAGGTCATGGGATTCTTCACGTTGCAAACCGCCCAGGCCCAGCTCTCGCCGGGCGGAAATTTCGGGCCCTGGATCTGGGACCTCGCGCTGCGGGTGGAGGAGGTCTCGCCCGAGGCGCTGCGGGTCCGGCTGCCGTTCGACGAGCGCATCGCGCGGCCGGGCGGCGTGGTAATCGGCCAGGCGATGATGGCGATGGCCGACACCGCCATGGTGCTGGCGATCTGCGAGAAGCTCGGCCGTTTCGCCACCCTGGCGACGATCTCGCAGACCACCAACTTCCTGCGCGCCGCCGTGCGCTGCGACGTGATCGGCGTGGCCCGCGCGGTCAAGGTCGGCCGCTCGACGGCCTTCGGCGAGGTCGAGATGTTCGTCGACGGCTCGGCCGAGCCGATTGTCCAGACACTCTCGACCTTCGCCGTCCTGCCCGACGGGGCGGGGGCCTTCAACCGCGCCGACACGCATGCACCGACGTCGCCCTGAGCGGAACTCATGTGACTCAAAAAGTCACGCGCTCTCAGGACGGCTTGCGATGGGGGTCGTATTTCGACAGCACGTCCTTGAGATAGTCCCGGCTCTTCCACTCGGGCGGCGGCGGCTCGTGGCCGGGGCGGGGAACGAATGGGTTCGGGGCGATTTCCGCTGCTTCGCCCATCAGGTCGGGGACGTAGCGCGGGCAGTTCGGGAAGATCTCGCATGTGACGCGGACCACGACCTTCGCGCCGTGATGCGCGGCTAGCGTTTCCGCGTCGTCGTGGATCGTCGCCTTGCCGCGGATGCGCGCGCGGAACGTCTTGCCGTCGAAACGCACGAAAAGAAGGCCGACATTCGGGTTGCGATGGATGTTGCCGAGCGTGCGGTACATGTTGTTGCCGTCGTACTCGGGATATTCGAGCGTATCGGGGCCGGTGATCCGTACGAAGCCGGGATCGCCCGAGCGCATCGAGCAATCGACGTTGTCGCCATAGCTCGTCGCGATGAAGAAGAACCGCGCCTCCCCGATCAGCTTGCGCTCCTGCTCCCAGAACTCGAAGTGCAGGCGGTGCTTCTCGAGGCCGTCGGCGACTCGGCGGCCATCGAAGCGGTCCTGCAGCTCGCGCATGCCATCGTGGTAGAAGGGAGCGCGGTCGATCGGGTCTGTCATGGCGCCTCGGCCTGTAGCGTGTCCCGATAGTCGTACCACAGGAGTGAAGCCATGCCCCGTGCCCGCTTGCGCGATCTTGGGCTCTCGGTCGGAGCCCTGCCGCCCGGCCCGTTCAACGCCATCACCGACGTGGCCGGCGTCAGGGTCGGCTACGCGACCGTCATCCAGGACAGCCCGCGGATCGCCCGCACCGGCGTCACCGCGATCTGGCCGCGCGGTCCGGAGATCTGGACCGACTATGTCTTCGCCGGCACGTTCTCGTTCAACGGCAACGGCGAGATGACCGGCCTTCCGTGGCTTGCCGAGCAGGGCCTGCTCGGTGCGCCGATCGGCATCACCAACACCTACCAGGTCGGTATCGTGCGCGATGCCATCACCGCGCTGGCGGTACGCGACGGCGCGTCCCAGGACTTCCACCTGCCGGTCGTCGCGGAGACCTACGACGGCTGGCTGAGCGACATCCAGGCCTTCACGCTGACGCAGGAGCACGCCTTCGCCGCGTTCGACGGTGCGGTCGGCGGCTGTGCGATTGCCGAAGGCAATGTCGGCGGCGGCACCGGCATGATCTGCCACGAGTTCAAGGGCGGCACCGGTACTGCCTCGCGCGTCGTCGCGGAAAACGGCGAGCACTACACCGTCGGTGCGCTGGTGCAGGCGAACTATGGTGCGCGCGGCCTGCTGCGCGTCGATGGCGTGCCGGTCGGCCGTGAGATCGGGCCCGAGGTCGTGCCGGCGCATCGCTCGGGTCCGAGGGCGAGCCCGCCGCCGGCGACGGAAGGCTCCATCATCGTCGTGCTGGCGACCGACGCACCGCTCATCCCGATCCAGTGCCAGCGGCTGGCGCGCCGCGCCACGACCGGGCTCGCCTGGGTCGGCGGTGTCGGCGCCAACGGCAGCGGCGACATCTTCATCGCCTTCTCCACGGCCAACCACATCGGCCAGAACGACCGGCTCAGCAGCGTGAAGATGCTCGCGCCCGACGCGATGACGAGCCTGTTCCAAGCCGCGGCCGAGGCGACCGAGGAGGCGATCCTCAACGCGATGTGCATGGCCGAGACCATGACCGGGCGCGAAGCCCGCACCGTCCACGCCCTGCCGCTCGACCGGCTGCAGGACGTGATGCGGCGCTACCGGCCTGCGTAAGTTCTTGCCTGACCGCGGGCGGGACGCCCGCGGTCCGGCAAGAACATGGCGCTTTGGCTCAGGAAGCAGATGCTTCGCCCTGAAGCGCACGGACCAGCGATTGCGCGCCTTCGCGCAGGTGAGCCAGGTGGGCCTCGTCGAGGAAGTCGTGCTGGACGAGGCCCTTGCCGAGCTCCGTCAGGATGTCGGCCAGCAGATAGTAGTGCAGATGCACAGCGATCTCGCGTCGCTCGGCGCCCTTGCGAACGATCCGGAGCAGGACCTCGTCCTCCTCGACCTTGACGTCGAATGTCGATTCGCGCCCGAACGCCCCCATGTACATCTTGTCGGGAAAGTCGACCGAGACTTCCGCGCGGTCCGAGATGGATTTCATGTCTTCTCCGGAGATGGCTTCTCGTGAGCATCTCCGGCGGTCGCGTCCGGGACCTTGACCCAGGTCAAGCGTTCGGATCGCCTCAGCTATCGTACTTGAGCAGCGTCTCGACCGGCACCGGCACCTTGCTTCGGCCCTCGAGGAAAGTGAGCTCGATGACACAGGCCGCCGCCGGTACGACCGCGCCGACCGTCTGCAGCAGCGTGACCGCCGCGCCGAGCGTGCCGCCGGTGGCGAGCAGGTCGTCGACCAGCACCACGCGCTTGCCCTTCTCGACGGCGTCGGCCTGGATCTCGATCTCGTCGGTGCCGTATTCCAGCGCGTAGGTGTGGCGCACCGTGATGCCGGGCAGCTTGCCCTTCTTGCGCAGCATGACGAAGCCGGTGCCGAGCGCGATGGCCAGCGGCGCGGCGAGCAGGAAGCCGCGCGATTCGATGCCGGCCAGCACGTCCGGCTTGTGCGGCCGGATCGCCGCCGCCATCTGCTCGATCGTCTCGTGCCAGGCCTTGGGATGCGCCAGCAAGGTCGAGATGTCGTAGAACAGGATGCCCGGCTTTGGGAAATCGGGAATCGAGCGGATGTGGTTCTTGAGGTTCATCGCGATCCTTGCTGGTAGGCGGCCTTATCGATAGGCGGGCGGTGGAACGAAGCTGCGGTATTCCTTCTCCAGCAGCTTCGCGAAGGCAATGGTCGAATAGTCGCCGTACTGCGGGCCGACGATCTGCACGCCGATCGGCAGACCGTCCGCCGTCTGCCCGACCGGCGCGGCGGTGGCGGGCAGGAACGTGACGCCCGAATAGCCCGCCCAGAAGAGCTGGTCGAAGGTCGACACCTTCCTGTCGTTGACCGTGAGGCTGCGTTTCACCCGATCCGGCTCGTGATCGTGCGGGAACGCCGCGGTCGACGCCACGGGGCAGAGCAGCAGGTCGTAGTCCCCGAAGAAGGCGTCCCAGGCGAGCCGCATGCGGTGCCGTCGCTCGTTCAGCGCCAGCCAGTCGCGATGGCTCACCGCGACGCCGCGCAACATCTGGGCGAGGGAACTCTTGTCCTCGGCGGGAAAGCGGGCGGCGGTCGCGCGCAGGCGCTCGTACTCCTCGTCCGGCATGCGGCCCACCGTCGCCGCGCGCAGCAGCTTCATATAGACCTCGTGGATGTCGGCGGTGTCGAAATCCGGCCGCGCCGTATCGCTGACCTTCGCTTTCGACTTGCCGAGGAAATCGGCAAGCTTCTGGATCTCGTCCTGCACCGAACGGTCGACCTCGGCGTGCGGATCGTTGAGCACCACCGCGACCCTGAACTCGCGCAGGCTCTTCTTCTTCGCCCGCGGCAAGGTGAGCGTCCAGCCGCGGCTGTCGATCTCGTCGGGGCCGGCCATCGCCTCGAGCGCGATCTCCAGATCCTCTGCGCCGCGCGCCAGCGGGCCGACCACGGCGATGTCGGCGCCCTGCGCGGCCGGGTTGCCGACCGCGTGGCCCTTGGGACTGACCACGCCCCAAGTCGGCTTGTGGCCGTAGACACCGCAGTAGTGCGCGGGATTGCGGATCGACGAGCCGATGTCGCTGCCAGCCTCGATGCCGGTCAGCCCGGCGGCGAGCGCCGCCGCCGAGCCGCCCGAGGAGCCGCCGGGCGAGCGCGCGGGGTCCCATGGGTTGTTGGTCGTGCCGTAGACATCGTTGTAGCTCTGGTAGTCGGCCAGCAGCAGCGGCACGTTGGTCTTGCCGAACAGCGTGACGCCCGCGTCGATCATGCGCTGTGCCAGCAATGAGTTCTTTTCCGCCTTGTGGTCCTTGAAGGCGGTCAGGCCCCAGGTCGTCGGATAGCCCACGACGTCGAACGATTCCTTGATCGTCATTGGCACGCCGTGCAGCGGTCCGAGCTTCCCGCCGGCCTTGACCGCCCTGTCCGCCGCTTTCGCGCGTTTGCGCGCGCCGTCGACGTCGGTGGCGATGATCGCGTTCAACGCGGGATTGAAGGTCTCCACCCTCTTCAGATAAAGATCGAGCAGCTCGAGGCAGCCGATCTTCTTCTTGCGAATCGCCGCGGCGAGCTGCTTGGCGGTCTGGAAGGGCAGGGCAGCGGTCATCTTCTGTCCATGTTCTCGCGCATGAATGAAAAGTCTCGTCGTCCCGAGCGTAGCCGAGGGACCTGCTCATGGGCTTCGGCCAACATGAACAGGTCCCTCGGCTACGCTCGGGACGACGGGTGTTACCGATAGGCCGGCGGCGGCACGAAGCTGCGATATTCCTTGTCGAGCAGCTCGGCGAAGCGAATGCAGGCATAGTCGCCATATTGCGGCCCGACGATCTGCACGCCGATCGGCAACCCGTCGCTCGTCTGCCCGATCGGCGCGACCGAGGCCGGCAGGTAGGTGACGCCCGAGTAGCCTGCCCAGAAGATCTGGTCGACCACCGGCACCTGCCTGTTGTTGACCACGATGGTGCGCTCATGGCGCGGGTCCTTGCGGTCGTGCGGGAAGGCCGCCGTCACCGCGACCGGGCAGAGCAGCAGGTCGTAGTCGGTGAAGAACGCATCCCAGGCGAGCCGCATGCGATGACGCTTCTCGTTGAGCGCCAGCCAGGTGCGATGCGACAGCGAGTTGCCGCGCTGCATCTGGGCGAAGTAGCTCATGTCGGAGTCCGGCAAGGCGGCGGCATCGCGCGCGGCCTGGTTCCACACCTCGTCGCTCATCCGGCCCGAGGTCGCCGCGCGCAGCAGGCGGACATAGACGTCGTTCTGCTCGGCCGTGTCGATCGCCGGCCGCGCGGTGTCGCTCACCTTCGCCTTCTGCTTGCCGAGGAAAGTCGCGAGCTTCTGGATCTCGTCCTGGATCGAGGCATCGACCTCGCAGTTGGGATCCGACAGCACGACCGCGACCTTGAACTCGCGCAGGCTCTTCTTCTTCGAGCGCGGCAGGCTCAGCGTCCAGCCCCGGCCGTCGATCCCGTCCGGCCCCGCCATCACGTCCATCGCGATCTCGAGATCCGCCGCGCCTCGGGCGAGCGGCCCGCACACGCTGATGTCGGCTTGGGCGACGTTGCCGTCGAGCGCATGGCCCAGCGGCGAGACCACGCCGTAGGTCGGCTTGTGGCCGAACACGCCGCAATAGTGCGCGGGGTTGCGGATCGAGGCGCCGATGTCGCTGCCCGC
>CAMFJT010000233.1 GCA_945957125.1 uncultured Rhodospirillales bacterium
GTCGTTGGCTGCGCCGGGCGGATAGGGGACGACGAATTTGAGGCTCTGCGCGCTCGCCGGGAGGGCGGGAGCGAGCAGCAGCATCAGCAGGACCGCGAAACGCCACGCGGCCTTCACCGCACGGGCTCCGGCGAGGCGAGCACCGTGCAGGCCGAGACCCGCTTGCTTTCGACGAGCGCATCCTGCCAGGCATGCGAATGCCCGGGCTTCGCGCTGTGGGCATTCAGCGCCGCACGATCGCGCCACAGCTCGATCAGCAGCACGCGCGGATCGTCGCCGGTCTCGGGCACCGCGACCTCCATGCGCAGGCAGCCGTCGTCGTCGCGGATGCAGGATTCCGCTTCCTCGCGCAGCCTGTCGATCAGCCGCTCGCGACAGCCCGGGCGAGGCTGGTATTCGATGTAGATGCCGAGCGGCATGATCCCTCCGGACTCAGAACGTGGAGAAATACTCGTGCTGCTCCCACTCGCTCACCTCGGCGTTGAAGCGGTCGATCTCGGCCTGCTTGAGCTTCAGGTAGTAGTCGACGAAGAAGTCGCCGAAGCCGGCGCGGAACACGGCGTCGTCGCGCAATGCCGACAGTGCTTCCTCGAGCGAGCGGGGCAGCGGCGTGGCCTGGGTGTCGTACGGCGCGTCGGCGGAAGGGCCGGGGTCGGCCTGCCGTTTCAGCCCATCGAGGCCGCTCACGACCTGGCTCGCCATGTAGAGATAGGGATTGGCGGCCGGTTCGCCGACGCGGTTCTCCAGGTGGCTCGCCGGATCGCCCGGCCGGCCGAGCACGCGCACCATCACGCCGCGATTGTCGCGTCCCCAGACCGCGCGGTCGGGTGCGAGGGAGAAGGGGCGGTAGCGCTTGTAGCCGTTGAGCGTCGGCGTGGAGAACGCCGCGGCGGCGCGCGCATGATCGAGCAGCCCGGCCATCCAGTGCCGGCCCACGGCGGACAGCGGCTCCTTGGGGTCGGCGAACGCATTGGCGCCCGTCTTGTCCTTGAGCGACTGGTGCAGGTGCCAGCCGCTCGACATGACGTTGGGCAGCCGCGGCCGGCACATGAAGGTGAGGTGATAGCCGTTGCGCTGGGCCACCTGCTTGGCGGCGCTGCGGAACAGCACCATGGCGTCGGCAGGCTCGAGCCCCGTGCCGGCGCGGAAGGTGAACTCGACCTGGCTCGGTCCGAACTCAACCTCGAGCGAGCGGAGCGGCAGGGCAAGCCCGACGATGTTGGTGCGCAGGATCTCGAGGATCGGATCCATCTCGTCGTAGCGGGACTCCGTCAGGTACTGGTAGCCCTGGTTGAGCAGCGAGACCTCGGGCGGCGCGCCGGGTTGGCCGGGCTGTCCCGAATCGCCGAGCGCGAGGCGCGTCTTCTCCAGCTTGAACAGGTGGAACTCGACCTCCAGGCCGGCGAAGAACCGGTAGCCCGCGTCATCCAGCGCCGACAGCGCCTGGCGGTAGACCTGTCGCGTGCTGAGCGGCATCGGCCGGCCGTCGGCGAAGACGATGTCGCACAGCATCCAGCCGGTGTGCGGCGCCCAGGGCAGCACGCGGAAGGTCGACGGGTCGGGCAGCATCATCACGTCGGCCGCACCCTCCCATTCGTGCGAGCCGAACGCGCCGCCGGCGCCCCATACCGGGAACACCGTGCGATGCGAGGTGTCCTTGAGCAGCATCGTGGTGGTGAAGCCGACGCCACCGGTCATCGCCGCGCCAATCTCGCCCGCCGTCAACGTCTTGCCGCGCAGGATGCCGTGCTGGTCTGCGAAGGAAAGGCGCACGACGGTGAGCTCGCCCGCCAGGATGCGCCGCTCGACCTCGCGCGCCGCCGCCTGGCGGTCGTCGTCCCAGAGGCCTGCCTTCTCGGCGAGATGCATGGGCGTCAGGCGACCAGCGGCGAGGGCGTCTCGGCCGCCCAGCTCGACTCGCGCCGGCGGCGGGCATCGAAGTCCTTCCAGTAGTCCTGCCAGCCGACCGTCGGACCCATGCCGTCGACGGTGACGGGGCCGCGCACCTTCGTCGCATGCTCCGCGTCGAGCCACATCGGCGGCTTGCCGCCGTCAGCGACCTGGCCGATCGACGACAGCAGCATGCGGCGGTACGCGATGATCGCCTTGTCGCTATAGCCGAGATGCTCGCGCGTGCGGTCCTGGATGCGGCCCTGGCCCTCGATCGCCCACTGGTCGTGGACGTTGATGTCGAAGCCCATGCCGGTATAGGTCCGGGTCTTCTGCTCGGCGATGCTATAGCCGTAGTCGTTCTGCCGGCCGATGCGCGGCCGGTAGTCGGGCAACTCGTAGAGCTGCAGCCGCTGCTCGCGCATCTGCGCGTGATCGACCGGCTTACCGAACGAGGTGAAGATCGCGTACCAGTAGCAGGACGTGTCGTCGATCGGCACGTGCCACTGGGTGATCGTCATCTCCGTGCTCATCGGGATCACGAAGGCGTAAGGGAAGACGAGATTGGTCACCCGCACGTGCGTGTGCTTCTCGCTGATCCGCCGGAGGGTGAACAGGCGCAGGCCGTAGTCGGTGCCCTCGATGTCGATCGTCGGCCGCGTGAACTCGCGCATCATGCGCGTCATCGGGATGTTGGAATCGGAGGAGGAAGCGCGGAACTGCTTGCCGTAGGCGTCCCCCGACGGGTCCTCGTCCTCGTAGAAGCGATGCAGGTAGGAGGCATGCGCCGGATCGATGCCGACCTCGAGCGCCTGCAGCCAGTTGCAGTCGATCAGCCCCTTGAACGCGAAGGCGTGCGTGCCCGGCGCAAGGAAGCAGTCGAAGTCGGGGAAGGCCGGTGCCTCGCCCTCTCCCAGATAGGCGAAGACGATGCCGTTCTTGACCACGACCGGGTAGGAGCGCTGCCGCACCCGCTGGCACAGCACGGAGCCCTCGGGCTCGGCCGGCGTCTCCAGGCACTTGCCGTCGACGTCGAACAACCAGCCATGGAACAGGCAGCGCAGCCCGCCATCCTCGAGCCGGCCGTAGGCGAGATCGGCGCCGCGATGGGGGCAGTCGCGGTCGAGCAGCCCGTGTCGGCCGCGCTCGTCGCGGAACAGCACGAAATCCTGCCCCAGCACGCGCACCGCCCTGGCCGGCCGCTCGTCGGCCAACTCCTCGGCCAGCGCCACCGGATGCCAGTAATGCCGCATCAGCGCGCCGCACTTTGTGCCCGGCCCGACGCGGGTCATCAGCTCGTTCTGCTCGGGAGACATCATGTCGGAAAGAGTGAAGCAAATGGCGGCGGGGCGGAAGGGGTGGAACGAAGATGACGCTTCTGCAGCGCTCAGACGGCGCGGAGATCGAGCCGTTTGCCAAGCGCGTGGAGGGCCGCGGCGATGCCGTCGATGCGTGTCGTGTGGTGCAGGTCGGTGAGCCGACTCACTTCCTGCGGCGTCGTGCGGAGCCTGCGCGCAAGTTCCGCCGGCCGCACGTTCTGACGGACGAGCTCGTTCAGCAACAGTACCTTGGCGGCGAGGCTGGCCGAAAGGTCCACCACTTTCTGCCCCCGCTTGGGGCGCGACGGCGTCGGCACCGGACGGCGGTCCTCGAAATAGAAGTCGAGTGCCGATACCAACGCGTCACGAGCGTGGGTCAGGGCCTCCGCCTCGTCATCTCCCTCCGTGATGGCTTCGGGGATGTCGGTAAAGGTCACGGTGAAACCGCCTTCCTTGTTGTGGAGGAGAGTTACGGGAAACTGCATGGTCAATCCTTCAATCCGAGCTGCCTCTTGATGGCCGCCAGTGTGCCGGACTTGATATCTTTGTTGTGCATCGGGATCACCGTCTGCCGACTGTTCAGATAGACTTTCAGATGCGATCCTTTGCCCGGCTTGAACGTTGCGCCGAGATTGGCGAGCCATCGTTTCAGCTCTTTGGGAGTCATGTGGAAATATAAGCAAGATTGTTGATATATCAACAATGGAAAGGTACGCTCTCGGGTAGAAGGTCTAGACGCCGAAGACGACTGGAGATGTTGAGCGGCCGAACAGCTATCCGGGCGAAGCCCGTCGTGGGCTTGGCATATGCCCTTCGTGCTGCGGCAGGTCGTCGGTGATGGTGAACCACGGCGCCTTCGAGCCGACGAAAATATGGCAGGACGGGCGAATGCCCGGCGCATCGACAAGCGTGCCCATGGTGACATGGACATAGGCCGCGTCCCGGACGACGGAGTAGAGCAGGGAGCCGCACCTGGCGCAGTGGGCGTCGTGCGCCTTGTCGGTGCCGTAGATCAGCAGGTCGTCGGCGCGCGAAACGAGGGTGAGTTTACTCCGCTCTATTCCGGCGAATGGCTTGAACGCCGATCCGGTCGTGCGGCGGCAGTTCGAGCAATGGCAGTTCATGGCGTAGAGGAAGGCGTCGGCGACCTCGTACCGGGCGGTGCCACAATAGCATTTTCCAGCAAGGATGCGGTCTGTCATGGGGTTTCTCCCTTCGCGGACGGCAGTCTATACACTGGCACCATGAGCACACTCGACAGCATGCCGGGGCCGACCTCCCGGCACTTCATTTCCCAGCGTCTGCGCATGCACTACGTCGATTGGGGCAACCCGACGGCACCGCCGCTGCTGCTGGTGCATGGCGGCCGCGATCACTGCCGCAACTGGGACTGGGTGGCGCAGGCCCTGCGCCGCGACTGGCACGTCATCTGCCCGGACCTGCGCGGGCATGGCGACAGCCAGTGGTCGCCCGACGGCAACTACTCGATGCCGGCCTATGTCTACGACCTCGCCCAGCTCATCCACCAGCAGAACCTCGCGCCGGTCACGATCGTGGCCCATTCGCTGGGCGGCAACATCTGCCTGCGCTACACCGGCATCTATCCCGACAAGGTGCGCAAGCTGGTTGCGATCGAGGGGCTTGGGCCGTCGCCGAAGGTCATCGCCGAGCGCGGCACCAAGCCGATGAGCGAGCGCATGATCGCCTGGGTCGACGAGCAGCGGAAGCTCTCGGGCCGCCTGCCGCGCCGCTATCCGACGATCGAGGACGCGTTCAAGCGCATGCAGGAGGAGAACAAGCATCTCAGCGCCGAGCAGGCGCGCCATCTCACCGAGCAGGGCGTCAACCAGAACGAGGACGGCACCTACAGCTGGAAGTTCGACAACTACGTGCGCGTCAACCCGCCGTACGACATGAGCTATCCCGAGATCGAGACGCTGTGGGCGCGCATCACCTGCCCGACGCTGCTGGTCTACGGCAAGGAAAGCTGGGCCTCCAATCCCGAAAAGGATGGCCGCCTGGTGCACTTCAAGACGGCCAAGGTCGTCGAGTTCGACCGCGCCGGCCACTGGGTGCACCACGACCGCCTCAACGCCTTCGTCGACACGGTCCGGGGCTTCATTGCCTAGGGCGGAAGCCCTGATCGACGAGATCCGCGCCTGCAGGGTCTGTGCCGGGGCGCTGCCCGCCGGACCGCGGCCGGTGGTGCAGTTCGGCCCGGCCTCGCGCCTGGTCATCATCGGCCAGGCGCCGGGATCGCGGGTGCATGAAAGCGGCGTGCCATGGCAGGACGACAGCGGTAACCGGCTGCGGGAGTGGACCGGCATCGGCTCGGCGGCGTTCTACGATCCTGCCATGGTCGCCCTCGTGCCGATGGGTTTCTGCTATCCCGGGAAGGGGAGGAGCGGCGACCTGCCGCCGCGCCCGGAATGTGCCCCGTTGTGGCACGACCGCGTGCTGGCGACGCTGAAGGACCGCAGGTTGACCCTGTTGGTCGGCGGTCACGCGCAATCATACTATCTGAAGACCAGGAGCCTGACCGACACGGTGCGGGACTTCCGCGCTCACGGCGCCGGCTTTTTCCCGTTGCCGCATCCGTCGTGGCGAAGTGGTATCTGGATGAAGCGCAATCCATGGTTCGAGCGCGATGTCGTGCCGGCGTTGCGCGACGCGGTTCGAAGGGCGTTGGGAGGAGACAGGACATGAAGGCAGCCATTTTCAGGGGCGGCGACATCGTCGTCGACACGCTGCCCGAGCCGGTGCCGGCGACGGGGCAGGCACGGGTCAAGGTGCTGGCCTGCGGCATCTGCGGGTCGGACCTGCATGCGGCCAAGCATTCGCATCGCATGGTCGAGGTCAGCCGCCGCATCCCTGGCCGCATTCCGATGGACCTCGACCGCGACGTGGTGATGGGACACGAGTTCTGCTGCGAGGTGATCGACTACGGGCCGAAGACCGAGAAGCGATTCAAGGCCGGCACGCGGGTATGCTCGATGCCGGTGATGCTGGAGGCGGATGGGCCCAAGGGCATGGGCTATTCGAATACCTATGTCGGCGGCTATGCCGAGCAGATGCTGCTGGCCGCGCCGTTGATGCTGGAAGTGCCGAACGGCCTGCCGACCGAGCATGCCGCGCTGACCGAGCCGCTGGCCGTGGGCGTCCACGCGGTCGAGAAGGGGATGCTGAGCGGCGACGAGGCGCCGCTGGTCGTCGGCTGCGGGCCGGTCGGCCTCGCCGTGATCGCCGCGCTGCGGTTGAAGAACATCCGGCCGATCGTCGCCGCCGACTTCTCGCCCAAGCGGCGGGAGCTCGCCGTCAAGATGGGAGCGGACGTCGTGGTCGATCCGGCTGCCGAGGATCCCTACGCCAGGCTCGCACCGGGCAAGCGGGCAGCGGTGTTCGAATGCGTCGGCGTGCCGGGACTGATCCAGCAGACCATGGAGAAGGCGCCGCGCGATGCGAAGATCGTCGTGGTCGGCGTCTGCATGGAGCTCGACACGATCGAGCCGATGTTCGGCATCGTGAAGGAGCTGAACCTGCAGTTCGTGCTCGGCTACACGCCCGAGGAGTTCGCCCGCTCGCTCCGCCTGCTGGCCGAGGGCCAGGTCGATGCCCCTTCGCTGATCACCGCCAGGGTCGGATTGGATGGTGTCAGGAACGCCTTCGCGGAGCTGGCGAATCCTGAACGCCACACGAAGATCATGGTCGAGCCCTGGCGTTCGTAGCCATTGCTCATGTTCCTCTCCCCCGCTAGGGGGAGAGGAGAATGAAAAGAAGGGAGAGGAATCAATGAAATTCTACAATTCCGTCGGGCCGAACCCGCGCATGGTTCGCATGTTCATGGCCGAGAAGGGCTTCACCGTCGAGAAGGTCGAGGTCGACCTGCGCGGCGGCGAGAACCGGCGGGAGCCCTACCTGAAGGTCAATCCGGCCGGCCAGACTCCGGCGCTGGCGCTCGACGACGGCACGGTGATCACAGAGATCACGGCGATTTGCGAATATGTCGACGAGATCAAGAAGGACACGCCGTCGCTGATCGGCGACACCCCGGCCGAGCGGGCGACCACCCGCATGTGGGTGCGGCGCATCGATCTCAACATCCTCGAGCCCGGCGCCAACGGCTTCCGCTTCGCCGAGGGCCTCAAGATGTTCGAGAGCCGCGTCCATTGCATTCCGCAGGCCGCCGATGACCTGAAGGCGACGGCGCGGGAGAAGCTCGTCTGGCTCGACGGGCTGATGGGCAGCAAGCCTTTCGTCACCGGCGACAAGATCACCCTGGCCGATGTCCTGCTGTTCGCGTTCCTCGATTTCTTCAAGGTGGTTGGCCAGCCGCTCGATCCGGCGAACGAGAATCTCGCCGCCTGGTTCGAGCGCATGAAGGCGCGACCAAGCGCCGCCGCGTAGGCCGGCCGCCCTCATTTTCGTCATTTTCACGGGCATAGCTTCGCGCCCGTGAAAACGGGGATGTTTTCGAAAAGACGCAGGAATCGAGAATGCGCCGTCTGATTGCTTTGCTTGCTCTCGTCGCCACGCCGATGGTCGCCGCGCTACCGGCCCTGGCCGCCGATCCGCCGGCGGCGCCCGCCGTGAAGGGACTGTGGCTGCTGACCGACTATCCGTCGCAGACGGTGCGGCCGGGCGAGGTCGCCAATGTCCGCTTCAAGCTCCAGAACGCCGGCCTCGCGCCCGAGACCATGGCGCTGTCGGTCGACGGCGTGCCGGCCGGCTGGAAGGCGGACATCCTGGGCGGCGGCCAGCCGGTCGCGGCAGCGATGCCGGGCATCAACGAGAGCGCCAGCCTGACCCTGCGGGTCGACGTGCCGAAGGATGCCAGGACCGGGTCGCAGACCCTGACGGTGCGCGCCAAGGGCCCGTCGCAGTCGATCGACCTGCCGGTGACCCTGACCATCGGCACCGAGGCGCCGGCCAAGCTGACGCTGAAGTCGCGCCTGCCGTCGCTGATGGGCACGCCGCGCTCGGCCTATGAGTACACCCTGTCGGCGAGCAACGATTCGGGCAAGGACCTCACCGTCGCCCTGTCGGCGCAGGCGCCGGCGAACTTCCAGACCAGCTTCACCGAGGGCTACGGCAGCAACGAGATCAGCTCGATTCCGATCGAGGCCGGCCAGTCCAAGGACATCAAGATCAAGGTGACGCCGCCGCGCGACGTGAAGGCGGGCAACTACCCGGTGCTGGTCAAGGTCGCCGCCGAGGGCGCCACGGCCGACCAGCGCGTCACCCTGCAGATCAGCGGTCAGGGGCGGCTCGCGCTGGCCGCCAAGGACGGCCGGCTGAGCGGCGAGGCGCAGATCGGCAAGACCGCCGAATACACGCTGGTGGTCGCCAACGAAGGGACCGCGCCGCTCGAGGAGGTCGAGCTGTCGGGCACCGTGCCGACCAACTGGAAGGTCGAGTTCAACCCGAAGACCATCCCCTCCGTCGCGCCGAACGAGAAGAAGGAGGTCCAGGTCTCCGTCACCCCGTCCGACAAGACGATCGCCGGCGACTACGTGGCCTCGTTCCGCGCCAACGCCAAGGGGGAGTCGTCGAACGCCGACTTCCGCATCACCGTCACGACCTCGACCCTGTGGGGCATCGTGGGCGTCGGCATCATCGCGGTGGCGCTGCTGGTGCTGCTCGGCGCGGTCGCCCGCTTCGGCCGCCGGTAGAGCCTGCGGCGATGAGCGAGAACGTCATCGAGGCGCGCGGCCTGCTGAAGGTCTATGGCGTCACGCGCGCGGTGGACGCCATCGACCTCGATATCCGGCGTGGCGAGATCTTCGGCCTGCTCGGGCCCAACGGCGCGGGCAAGACGACCACCATCCTGATGCTGCTCGGGCTCACCGAGACCAGCGGCGGCTCGGTCGACGTGCTGGGCTTCGACCCGGTGCGCCAGCCGCTCGAGGTCAAGCGCCGCGTCGGCTACCTGCCCGACGCGGTCGGCTTCTACGACCATCTGACGGCGCGCGAGAACCTGCTCTACATCGCCCGCCTGCTCGACATCCCGCGGCGCGAGACCAGCGCACGCATCATGGAAGCCATGGCGTCGGTGCAGCTTGCCGACGTGGTCGACAAGCGCGTCTCGACCTTCTCGCGCGGCATGCGCCAGCGGCTGGGCATCGCCGAGATCGTCATGAAGCGCGCCGAGGTGGCGATCCTCGACGAGCCGACCTCCGGCCTCGACCCGCACGCCACCTTCGAGCTGCTCGAGATGATCCGCGGCCTGAAGAAGGCCGGTGTCGCGGTGCTGATCTCCTCGCACCTGCTCGATCGCGTCCAGAGCGTCTGCGATCGTGTCGCGCTGTTCAACAAGGGCAGGATCGCCCTGATGGGCACGGTCGTGGAGCTGGCCAACAAGGTGCTGGGGGCGGGCCATCCGATCCTGGTCGAGGCGGCGGGCGTCGACGTTCCGGCTGCGCTGCGCGGCATCGATGGCCTTCAACAGGTCGTTCCGGACGGGGTGGGGGCGTGGAAGGTCGTCGCCGACCGCGAGATCCGCGCGACCGTCGCGCGGCGCATCGTGGCGGCCGGCGGCTCGCTGACGCGGCTGGCCGAGCTGCAGCCCAGCCTCGAGGAGGTCTA
>CAMFJT010000234.1 GCA_945957125.1 uncultured Rhodospirillales bacterium
CTGACCGGGGCGGCGTCGCGGTAGTCGAGACCGACCGCGACCCGCAGGCTGTCGCCGCGCGGCGAGATGCCGTTGGCCGGGTCGAAGCCGACCCAGTCGAGCCCCGGCACCCAGGCTTCCGCCCAGGAATGGCTGGTGCGGCCGACATGCAGCTCGGGATCGTCGTTGCGCAGGTAGCCGCTGACATAGCGCGCCGGCACGCCGAGTCGGCGGCAGGCGGCGATGAAGACATGCGCGCTGTCCTGGGCCACGCCCGCGCCGCGCGCCAGCGCCTCGACCGCCGTGGTGTCGACCGTCGAGACGCCGGTGGCATAGGTGACGCGCTGGCCGACCCGTTCCATCAGCTCGTGCAGGACGTTGACCTGCTGGGTGGGCTGCGCCGCGCGCTCGGCCAGCCCTTCGATCAGCGGGTCGAAGCTCGCGTCATGCCGCGCCATGCCGGTGTTGCGCAGCCAGAACGGTGCAGGCAGCGTCGGCGTCTCGGCGTAGCGCAGCCACTGGTCCGCGCCGCTGAACTCGTACAGGCCGGTTACCTCGATCTCGACCGACTGGTGCGCATGGGCGACGGAGAAGGTCGTCACCTGGTTGCCGTGCCCGTCGGTCCACTCCGACCGTTTGCCGGGCCCCTCGATACGCCACGACACGACCCGCTGGCCGCTCGCCGGCTTGGGGCTCAGCCGCACGTCGTGGATCGAATGGCCCGACGGCTGGTCGAACGCGAAGCGGGTGAAGTGTTGGACCGAGAACCGCATGGTCAATCCAGCAGGAACTGCCGTCCGATCGTGTCGGACAGCGTGGCGATGTCGGCCCGCACGCCGCCCAGAAACGGCCGCAGGCCGATCTGGTAGATCGCATCGATGCGGGCATAGCGCAGCCTTGCATGCAACTCGCCCGCCAGGCGGTCGGCCTCGCCGCGCGTGCCGTAGGCGTCGGCCAGCTCGCGCATGTTGAGATCGACCATCCACAGGCAATGATGCACCGAACGCGGCACGTCGCGGCGCAGCATCATCAGCTCGGCGATCTTCATCGGATCGAGCGCGCTGCGATAGATGCGCCGGTAGGTGCGCACCGCACCGATGCAGGCCAGCACCTCCGACCAGGCGAAGTAGTCGAGCGTGTCGGCATGCGGCCGGCCATCGGGCATCAGCAGGTGGTACTTCACGTCGAGAATGCGGGCGGTGTTGTCGCCGCGTTCCAGGAAGGCACCGAGCTGCAGGAAGTTGTAGGCCTCGTCGCGCAGCAGCGTGACCTGCGCGGCGCCGAAGATCATAACTGCCTGCTTCTTGACCGATTCGATCAGCGCGCCGCGGTCGAGGCCGGCACGGTTGCCGCGCAGCTTGCCCGACAGCTCGAGCCACAGGCCGTTCAGGCTCTCCCAGACATCGACGGTGATGTTGTTGCGCTCTTCGCGCGCGTTGCGCCGCGCCGAGCCGATCGAGCTCACGATCGAGGAGGGGTTGCGTTCGTCGAAGGCGAGGAAGTCGACGAGATCGGAGAGCCGGCGGCGCGAGCCCTGGCGCTGGCTTTGCGCGGCCTGCTCCTGGACCTGCCGGAACTCGTCTTCCATGCCGAAGATCGCCACGACACCTTCGGCTTCCTTGCCGGAGGACTGCAGCGCCATGCGCTGCGTCGCCTCGATCAGGCGCGCAGTGGTCTTGGCGCGTTGCAGGTAGCGCCCCATCCAGTACAGGTTCTTGGCGGTCGAGCTAAGCATGCTGGGACCGCGCCACTCCGTGGCGCCTCATGTCGTGGTCGAGCGGCCCAATGATGCGCCACGGAGTGGCGCAGTCCCAGCAAAGAGGCATGTCAAGCATCCGGCGCCAGCACCCAGGTGTCCTTCGTGCCGCCGCCCTGGCTCGAGTTCACGACCAGCGAACCCTCCTTCAGCGCGACGCGCGTGAGCCCGCCCGGCACGATGGTGATCTTCTTGCCCGACAGCACGAACGGCCGCAGGTCGACATGACGCGGCGCCACGCCCTGCGCCACGAAGGTCGGGCAGGTCGACAATGCCAACGTCGGCTGGGCGATGTAGTTGTCGGGCCGCGCCTTCACGAGCTGCGAGAACTCCTCGATCTCCTGCTTGCTCGAGGTCGGGCCGACCAGCATGCCCTTGCCGCCCGAGCCGTGCACTTCCTTGACGACCAGCTCGGAGAGATGCTCGAGCATGTATTTCAGGTCGTCCGGCCGGTCGCCGCGATGGGTCTGCACGTTCTGCAGGATCGGCTCCTCGTCGAGATAGAAGCGGATCATCTGCGGCACGTAGGTGTAGGTCGACTTGTCGTCCGCCACGCCGTTGCCCAGCGCATTGACGATGTTCACGCGCCCCGCGCGCAATGCTCCGATCAGGCCCGCGACGCCGAGATACGAATCCGGCCGCATGGCCAGCGGATCGAGGAAGGCGTCGTCGACCCGGCGGTAGATCACGTCGACCCGCTGCGGCCCGCGCGGCGTGCGCATGAAGACGCGGCCCTCGTCGACGAACAGGTCGGAACCCTTGACCAGCTCGATTCCCATCTCGTCGGCCAGGAAGGCATGTTCGAAATACGCGCTGTTGTAGTGTCCGGGCGTCAGCAGCACGACGTTGGGCTCGTGGCTGTCGCCGAACGAGACAGAGCGCAGGGTCGCCAGCAGCTCTTCCGTATAGTTGGCGACCGGCATCACGCGCATCGCGGAGAACAGCTCCGGCGCCAGCCGCATCATGACCTCGCGGTTCTCCAGCACGTAGGAGACGCCCGACGGCGTGCGCACGTTGTCCTCGAGAACGTAGAAGTCCTTCTCGCCGACCCGCACCAGGTCGATGCCCGCGATATGCGCATGCACGTCGCCCGGCAGCTTCAGCCCCTGCGCCATGGCGACGAACTCGGCGTTCATCAGGATCTGCTTCTCGGGGATCACGCCGGCGCGGCATATCTTGCGCTCGCCGTAGGCGTCGGCAAGGAAGGCATTCAGCGCCTTCACGCGTTGCACCAGGCCCTTGTGCAGGTACTCCCATTCGTCCCACGCCATCACGCGCGGGATGATGTCGAACGGGATCGTCGTTTCGCTGCCCTCGGCCGCGCCATAGGCACCGAAGGTGATGCCGTGGCGACGATAGAACTGGTCGACCTCGTGCCGCGTCGCTGCGAGCCGCTCGGGCGACGTGCTGTCGAGCCACTGTGCGACCCCGCGATAAGGATCGCGGATCGCCCCTTCCGCGCCTGAGCGCATCTCGTCGAAAGTCTTAGCCGCCATCCGGCATTCCGCCCCCTGTCGAATCCCAATATAAGCAATCGACGGGCCAATGAAAAACCCGTCGGAGGGCCGAATGAAGCAGGTGCTCATCGAACGCTACGGCACGCCGTGGGAGGTCGCGCGCTGCGCGGAGGTGCCGGATGTCGGCGCGCCCGCCGCCGACGAGGTCGTCTTCGATGTGCTGGCCTTCCCGATCAACCCGGCGGACATGGGCTTCTGCCGGGGCACCTATCGGCTCAGGCCGCCGCTGCCCGCCACGCCGGGCGCCGAATGCGTCGGGCGGGTCACCGCGGTCGGCGCGCAGATCAGGCATGTGAAGCCTGGCGACCTGGTGATCAACCTGCAGCGCGAGAACTGGGCGCAGAAGCGCAAGGTCAAGGGCGACGACGCCATACCCCTGCCGGCCGGCATCGATCTGCGCCAGGCCGCCATGGTGCGCATCAATCCACCCACCGCCGCCTTGATGCTGTCGGACTTCGTCGACCTCAAGGGCGGCGATTGGGTGATCCAGAACGTGGCCAATTCCGCGGTCGGCCGGCTGGTCATCGTGCTCGCTCACCAGCGCGGGCTGCGAACGGTCAATGTCGTGCGCAGGCCCGAGCTGGCGGGCGAGCTCAGGCAGCTCGGCGCCGATCTCGTGCTGGTCGACGGCGATGACCTTCCGGCGCGCGTGGCGCGCGAGACCGGTGACGCGCCGATCCGGCTCGCCCTCGATGCGATCGGCGGCAAGGCGACCGGCCGGCTGTGCGACTGCGTGGCCAGCGATGCGACGGTCGTGCATTACGGCTCGATGAGCGGGCAGGACCCTGCGGTCAGCCGCACCAACTTCGCCTATCGCGGCGTAAAGCTCACCGGCTTCATGCTCGGCCGCTTCCTCGCCCGGCGCAACGCGCAGAAGATCCGCGAGATCTACGCCGATCTCGGTGGGCAGGTGATGGCCGGAAAGCTGTTCGCGCCGGTGGACACCGTCTATCCGATCGACAAGATCGAAGATGCGCTCGCCCATGCCGACAAGGGCGGACGCAACGGCAAGATTCTGGTCAGCCCCAACGGGGCAATCTAGGGAGAAGGCAGATGAGCTCGGACGTGGCGGAAGTCGAAAAGGTGCTGCAGGTCTATTTCGACGGGCTTTACGAGGGCGACACCGCGAAGCTCGGGCAGGCGTTCCATCCCGCTTCGCATCTTTACAGCGTCGGCGCCGACGGCAAGGCCGCGGACTTCCCGCGCACCGACTGGTTCAAGATGGTCGAGAGCCGCAAGTCGGCGAAGGACAGCGGCAGCGAGAGGCGTGACCGGATCGTATCGATCGACTTCTCCGGCCCGGGCACCGCCTTCGCCAAGGTCGAGTGCCAGATCCCGCCGCGCTACTTCACCGACTACCTGACGATGCTGAAGGTCGACGGCCGCTGGCAGGTTATCTCCAAGTCCTTCCACACCGTGACGAAGGACAAATAGCCCCTTTTCGCTTTTCCTGCCGGACCGCGTCGCGTCCGCGGCCCGGCAGGAACGAGGCGTCTTCAGTCCTTCGCGTCGGCGGCGACCTGGACCTTGACCATCTTGTCGGGGTTCGACGGCGGCTCGCCCTTCTTGATCTTGTCGACGAACTCCATGCCCGACGTGACCTTGCCCCACACGGTGTACTGGCCGTCGAGGAAGTTCGCGTCCTTGAAGCAGATGAAGAACTGGCTGCGGGCCGAGTTCGGGTCGTTGGTGCGTGCCATCGACACCGCGCCGCGGGCGTGCGGCTCCTTGCTGAACTCCGCCGGCAGGCGCTCGCCCATGCCGCCCATGCCGGTGCCGTCCGGATCGCCGGTCTGCGCCATGAAGCCGTCGATCACGCGATGGAACACGACGCCGTCATACTTGCCCTCGCGCGCCAGCTTCTTGATCTGAGCGACGTGCTTGGGGGCGAGGTCGGGGCGCATCTCGATCACGACGCGGCCGTCCTTGAGGTCGATATAGAGCGTGTTTTCCTTGTCCATCGAGGGCCTCCTGCGGGCTCTGGGGTGAAAGAACGGTCAGCCTTTGACGTCGGCGGCGACCTGGACCTTGATCATCTTGTCGGGGGGCGGGGCGACGGCGCCGGAGCCGGGTGCGCCTCTCTTGATCTTGTCGACGAACTCCATGCCCGACACGACCTTGCCCCAGACGGTGTACTGGCCGTCGAGCGAGGGTGCCGGCGCGAAGCAGATGAAGAACTGGCTTCGGGCCGAATTGGGATCGGACGTGCGCGCCATCGACACGGTGCCCCGGACATGCGGCTCGCGGCTGAACTCGGCGGGCAGCTTGTCGCCCATGCCGCCCATGCCGGTGCCTTCCGGATCGCCGGTCTGGGCCATGAAGCCCTCGATCACGCGATGGAAGGCCACTCCGTTGTACTTGCCTTCGCGTGCCAGCTTCTTGATCTGGGCGACATGCTTGGGCGCGAGGTCGGAACGCATCTCGACGACGACGCGACCGTCCTTGAGATCGATGTAGAGAGTGTTCTCCTTGTCGGCTGCGAAAGCGGTGGTCGTCACCGCAAAGAGCATGGCGACGAGGGCAGGCACGAAGGCCAGACGCATGACGGCTCCTCTGACAGCGCTAGGGGAAGTATCAGGATGGGCGCGACCATACTGCCGGTCGTCCGAAAGACAAGCGGCGAATGATTTTGGGCGTCAACGCAATTTGAAGTGGCGCTGCGGGGACTTGCGCAGGTAGATTATTGCCCGTGGCCGGTGGGGCAGGCGCGAGCCTGGGGCCGGCCGCATTGTGGGAAGTTCCTTAGCCATAGGCTGATCGATGACTGCTTTGAGCGGCGGCGGCCGAGCGAGCATCGGCGCGCACGATTCCATGGGTCCGGTGTCCATGGGCCAGATGCCCTTGGGCCAGGTATCCATGAACCAGGCATCCATGAATCCGGCGCCCACGAACACCGTGGCCGATCGCCTGGACGGCACCGCCGCGGCAGCGCGTCCCCGTCCGCTTGATCAGATTTTCCCGTTGCGGGGCGACGCCAATCGCGGCCGCGAAATGCAGGCTACCTGGCGCTCTTTCTGCCGCGACCGCGCTGCGGCGGTCAAAGCCGTGCTGGCAGCCGGCCGTTCGCCTCCCGAGATCGCCTACCAGCTCGGCGAGCTGCTCCACAATCATTTCCGTACCCGCGGCGTCACCCTCACCAGCTACGAGCTGCGTCGGCTGGTAGCGGAGCTGCTTGCCCTGCACGGGCCGCCGTCCGAGCCGAAGGAGCCGGCTGTCGAGCGAGAAGCGGCACCGCAAGTTGCCGGGAGCGAGGCCGTCGCCGCCGTCGAGGGCGAACGGCGCGAAGGCCCCGTGCCGGCTGCAAGCGCGGCCAGGGCGGCACCCGGAAGGCCCGAGAAGGCCGAGCCGCCGTCTTCCGCGCAATCCCCGGTCGCGGCAGCCCGCGAACCCGCGCCGTTCTCGCAGTTGCTGACGCGGGCGCTCGAGCTGATCAAGCGCCGGCCAGTTTCCCGCGACCGGCACGCCGCGCGCGCCGCGGTCGACGAGGCTGTCGAGTCGATTGCAGGGGAGCAAGGCGGCGAGCTGCCGGTTGCGACCCGCGAACGGCTGGTGACTTCGGCGCTGAGCGAGGTCGTCGGCCTCGGGTTGATCGATCGGCTGTGGTCCGACCGCACGGTCCGTGCAATTTTGATCAACGGACCGTCGTCGGTGTTCGTCGAGCGTGACGGTGCGTTGCAGGCCATTCCCGAAGGCTTCCGCGACGAGGCCCACCTTGTGGAGCTGATGGAAAGGCTGGCTGGCCGGCCGGCCAGCGGAATGGCCGATCTGCGCCTCCGCGACGGCTCGAACGGCGTCGTGATCTTCCCGCCGGTCGCACCGGCAGGACCGGTATTGATCCTCCGCCGCGCACCGCCCGGCGAGACGACGTTGGCGCAACTGGTTGCCGGCGGCCTGATCGACCAGCCGGTCGCCGATCTGCTCCGCCTCGGCGCGCGCAGCGGTCTCGACATGCTCGTCACAGGTCCTTCCAGCTCGGGCAAGACCGCGTTGCTCGCGGCCCTCAGCCACGACCTCGGGAGCGACGCGCTGCGGGTCGTGACTGTCGCGCGCCATCGCCAGTTCCGCGGGCCGGCTCCCTCGAAGATCGAGTTGGTGGCCTCGCCGACAGCGACGTTTTCGGCGCTGATCGAGGCGGGCGGCCGGCTGGAGCCGTGCATGCTGGTCCTCGATTCGGTCGAGGCCGAGGATGTAGAGGCCTTGTCGCGGCGGCTGCACAGTGGAAAGGGGGCCACGCTGGCCTCGTTCGGGGCGGACGTCGTCCCGACGGCGCTGGCCCGATCGGTCGATCTCGTCGTGCGCATCGACCGCCAGGGAGACGGACCCTATCGGGTCGCGGCGGTGGAAGACTCGGCCGGCGAGACGGTCTTTCGACACGATGGCGGTAGACTGCTGCGCGGTACGGCGACACCGGCTTTTGCCGCGCTCTTGCAGGCGCGCGGCCATGGCGGCGCGCTGGCACAGCTCCTGCCCTGAGAGCCTGCGAGCTTTTCAGCGGATAAGTCTTTCAGCGGGAACGCGCCGCACCACGGAAGTTGTCCACCGTCTCGCACGCCGACCGGCGGGGGCGAACCACGCGGCAAGGTACGCCAGGTGCAATGCCGGGCCTTGGCGAATGCTTCAATCGAATGAGTTCTATGGTGGAGCGCCAGTCTTGAGGTGCGTCACGCTGGATGGCGACAGCGGGAAAGAAGCCTCGCGGCGCTCGGCTTCCGATCGGTGGCGAGCCTCGAACGCGGCCCACGCTCGGACGCTCACACGCTCCGGCGGGAGCGGAGAACTCGCGTCCCGAGATGTTCGTATCGCTGTGCGGCAACGCGCGCGGCGACTGCGCCCCTGCGGCGGCTGCGACTGGCCGCCACATACCGGCCACAGTCGAAAACCCATTACCACTCACTCCCATATCTGGTACTAACCGCCTTGAATTGCGGGGGATTTTGCGAATCGGAATCCCATGCGGTGTACGCGGGCTCAGGGGACGGAACGCATGATCGGCAAGCGGTGTTTGGTCATTCTATTTGGAGCGCTGCTGGCCGGCCTCGGCTTTGCATGCGGTGCCCAGGCACAGCAGCAGAAGACGCCCATAATCGGCATACCTCATGATTGGCAGATGGGCTTTGCGGGCCCGTACACGCCGGTGATGGCCAAGCTGGAGTCGCTGCACGACCTGCTTCTGGTGATCATCACCCTGATCTCGATCTTCGTGCTGGCGCTGCTGCTCTACGTGGTGTGGCGCTTCCACGCCTCGCGTCATCCGACCCCGACCACGACGACGCACAATACCGTTCTCGAAATCGCCTGGACGATCATCCCGATCCTGATCCTGGTGGTGATCGCCATCCCGTCCTTCCGCCTGCTGTATTTCGGCGACAAGGCCCAGGATGCCGCGATGACGATCAAGGTGACCGGCCACCAGTGGTACTGGACCTACGAGTACCCCGATCAGGGCAACTTCGCCGTCGACAGCCGCATCCTGCCCGAGGCCGATCGCGTAAAGCTGAAGCCGGACCAGCCGCGCCAGCTTGCGGTCGACGAGGAGATGGTGATTCCGGCGAACGCGGTCGTGCGCATCATCGGTACCGCCGCCGATTCCATGCACGGCTGGACCGTCTGGGGCTTCGGCATCAAGAAGACCGTGATCCCGGGCCGCCTCAACGAGGGCTGGATCCAGGTGCCGAAGGAAGGCATCTATTTCGGCCAGTGCTCGCAGATCTGCGGCAACGCCCACGCCTACATGCCGATCGCGGTGCGCGTGGTGTCCAAGGACGAATTCGACAAATGGGCTGCAGAGAAGAAGAAGGCTGCCGGGCTGATGCCCGCGACCAGCGTCGCTTCCGCCGCCCCTCCCGCCAACCGCTAAGCGCTCCCCGCAGGAGACATCAATGGCCACCGCGCACGGCGCTCACGCCCACGACCACCACGACGACCATCACACGCCGACCGGCTGGCGGCGCTATGTCTACAGCACGAATCACAAGGACATCGGCACGATGTACTTGATATTCGCCATCATCGCGGCGCTGATCGGCGCGGCTTTCTCGGTGGTGATGCGCATGGAGCTGCTGCACACCGGCGTGCAGTATTTCAACGCCGCCGACGGCACGCCCAACGGCCATCTCTGGAACACCGTCGTCACTGCGCACGGCCTGATCATGGTGTTCTTCGTCGTCATGCCGGCACTGATCGGCGGGTTCGGCAACTGGTTCGTGCCGCTGATGATCGGTGCGCCGGACATGGCCTTCCCGCGCATGAACAACATCAGCTTCTGGCTGCTGCCGCCGGCGTTCATCCTGCTGCTGCTGTCGGCGATCGTCGGCGGCGGTGTCGGCACCGGCTGGACGATCTACGTGCCTTTGTCGACACAACAGGGCGCGGGTATGGATCTGGCGATCTTCTCGCTCCATATCGCGGGCGCCTCCTCGATCCTGGGTGCGATCAACTTCATCACCACGATCTTCAACATGCGCGCGCCGG
>CAMFJT010000235.1 GCA_945957125.1 uncultured Rhodospirillales bacterium
GCAGGTTGGCGCCGCCGGACTCGACCAGGTTCACGACCGGCAGCTTGTTCTCCATCACGACCTGCTGCACGCGCTGGCCCTTGCGCTGGCCGGAGGGCGCCACGGTGCCGCCTTTGATCGCGGAGTTCGAGGCCGTCACCATACAGCGCACGCCCTCGACATAGCCGATGCCCGCGACCGAGCCGCCGCCCGCGCTGGAGCCGTCCCTGTCGTCGTGCATGCGGTAGCCCGCGAGCGGCATCAGCTCGAGGAACGGCGCGCCGCGATCGAGCAGCAGGGCGATGCGCTCGCGCGGCATGAGCTGGCGGCGCTTGCGGAACCGCTCGCGCGATTTGTCCGACGTGGCTTGCACGCTGGCCTCGGCGTCGCGGAACTCTTGGATCGCCGCGAGCATCCGTTCGCGGTTGCGCTTGAACTCGTCGCTGTTGCGATCGACCTGGCTCTCGATGATGGGCATCGCTCAGCCGCCCAGCACTTTGGGGGTGACGGCGAGATGGAAGCCGTTGAAGGGCTGCGACCTGTCCGTCCTCGGCAGGTCGACCGAGCGGTTGGCCAGCGGCACGCCGCCGTCGATGCGGATCTCGGTGCCGGTGATGTAGGCCGAGGCATCGCTCAGCAGGAAGCACACCGCCGCCGACACCTCGCTCTCGGTGCCGAGGCGGCCGAGCGGGCAGTAGTTCTTGAGCTTCGGGATGTTCTCCTTGAACTCGCCCGTATACGTGTCCATGCCGGACGAGGCGATCCAGCCCGGCGCGACCGAGTTCACGCGCACGCCCGACACGCCCCATTCGTAGGCCAGCGTCATGGTGAGGTTGGCCATGCCGGCGCGCGCGGCGCCGGTATGGACCATGTTCGGGAAGCCGTTGCGGTAGTCGGCGGTCATGTTGACGATCGAGCCGCCGTGATGCTGCATCGACTGCGTGTAGACCTCGCGGCTGACGATGAAGCCGCCGGTGAGGTTGTTGCGCACGACGACGTCGAAGCCCTTGGCGCTGATCGCCGCGGCGGGGGCGGGGAACTGGCCGCCGGCATTGTTGAACAGGCCGTGGACGCGGCCGTTCTTCGCGACGATGGCGGCGATGGCATCCTTGACCTGCGCCTCCTCGCGGATGTCGAAGGCGTGCGTCTCGCAGCTTCCGCCGGCGGCCTCGATCTCGCCCTTCACCGCGGCGAGCTTCTCGGGCTTGCGGCCGGTGATGACGACATGGGCGCCGAGGGCTGCGATCTCGTGCGCGGTACAGCGGCCGATGCCGCTGCCGCCGCCGGTCACGATCACGGTCTGCCCGCCAAACAATCCCGGCTTGAAGACCGAGCGATACGACATGTTTCCTCCGCCTGAACGGCCGTTCATCGGCCTGTAGTTGACGTTTACGTAAAGGTCAAGTAAGCCCCGGAGCATCGACAGACCGGAGGAATGAAACCCGCCATGACCTTGCAGGAAATCACCGAGAAAATGAAGGAAGGCGCGTCGAAGAAGTCATCCTTCGGCAACACCGTCAAGTTCAGCACCGACCAGGGCGTCATCTACATCGACGGCAACGCCAACCCGCCGGCGGTGAGCAACAGCGACGGCGACGCCGACTGCACGGTCAAGATGGCGTTCAGCGACTTCGCCGACCTGATCGGCGGCAAGCTCGACGGCATGACGGCGTTCATGACCGGCAAGCTCAAGATCGAAGGCGACATGGGCGTCGCCATGAAGCTGCAGAGCATCCTGCGGTAGGGCGCGTTTATCGGCCCGCTGGGCGCACGGCTCCGGAGAGTTGCGCTCCCAGCGGATCTAACCTTCTGGAGGCTTTCCCTTGTGATAGTGCCGCCGCGCCTTGGCGCGGTTGCCGCAGGACGACATCGAGCACCAGCGGCGCTTGCCGGCGCGGCTGTCGTCGAGGAACAGCCAGCCGCAGTCGGGGTTGGCGCAGCGCCGCACCTTGTCGAGGCGCGGCCCGGCCAGCAGGTCGCCGGCCGACCATAGGACCGGCGCGAGCAGCGCGAGCGCGGTGCCGGCCTTCGCATCCACCTCCCATTCATAGCCGTCGCGGCCGCGCTTCAGCGTGATGCGCGCGGGAGCCTGCGCCAGCGCCCGGTTGAGTGCGTCGAGGTCGCGCGTCGGTGCGGCCTTGCCTTGCGCCTGGGCATCGAACAGCCGGTAGAGCGCTTCGCGCAAAGCGATCGCCTCGTCGAATTCCGTCGCGGGAAGGGGCTTGGACGCTTTGGCCCAGGCGGCGAGATCGGCGGGGACGTTCAGCGTCTCGGTCGGCGTCTCCTGGCCCCGCCAATAGCGCGTGTTGGCGAAATCCAGGCACAGGTCGGGCCGCGTCATGATCCGCAGATAATAACCGGTTGTCTGGTTGACAAGCGCGTCATCCGCGCATAACCGGATAACCGGTTAAGAGGCTATTGAGGAGGAACTCATGTTCGACCATGTCTCGATCGGCGTCGCGGACATCCCGCGCTCGGGCAAGTTCTACGACGCGGCGCTGAAGCCGCTCGGCTACACGCGCCTATCGGATGGCGAGGCGTCGCTGGGTTATGGTGCGAAGGCGGTGGCGCTGTGGCTCGGCGCGACGAAGAAGCCGGTGAAGCCCGACACGGACTCGGGCCTGCACTTCTGCTTCGTCGCGCGCGACCGCAAGTCGGTCGACGCCTTCCACGCCGCGGCGCTGAAGGCCGGCGGCAGCGACAACGGCAAGCCCGGCGTGCGGGCCGACTACGGTCCGAAATACTATGCGGCCTTCGTCATCGATCCCGACGGCTACCGGATCGAGGCCTATTGCGGGAAGTAGCGTCGTCCGAGAGAGAGCCGCGCTGGGAGCGCGGCTCTCCAGAGCCGCTCATGCGGTCGTGAAAGGCGAAGGAAGAGCGGCTCTGGGGAGCCGCGCTCCAGCAACGAGCTGCAAGCGAACAGGCCTTACCCGCCGTCCTTGATGATCTCGCGGATGCGTCGGCTCAGGGTTTCCATGGTGAAGGGCTTGGTCAGGAGCTGCATGCCGGGGGCGAGCTGGCCGTTGCCGATGATCGCGTTCTCGGCGTAGCCGGTGATGAACAGCACTCTCAGGTCCGGACGATGCACCCGTGCGGCGTCGGCGAGCTGGCGGCCGTTCATGCCGCCGGGCAGTCCGACATCGGTGATCAGCAGGTCGATGCGCGCGTCCGATTGCAGAATCTTCAGACCCGCCGCCGCGTCCGCTGCCTCGAGCGCCCCGTAGCCCAGCTCGTGCAGCACGTCGGTCACCAGCATGCGCACCATCGGCTCGTCGTCGACCACCATGACGGTGGCACCCGCCGGTGCCGGGACGGGGTCGCGCAGGTCGACGGCGGCGAGCTTCTCCGCCTCGCTGGCATAGTGGCGCGGCAGGTAGAGGCACATCGTGGTGCCCTGGCCGAGCTCGGAATAGATGCGGACCTGGCCGCCGGACTGGCGCACGAATCCGTACACCATCGACAGGCCGAGACCGGTGCCCTGGCCGAGCGGCTTGGTCGTGAAGAACGGATCGAACGCCTTGGCCATCACGTCGGGCGACATGCCGGTGCCGGTGTCGGTCACGCAGACGGAGAGATACTGGCCGGGCTCGAGCTCGCGGTCGCGCGCGCCGTGCTCGTCGAGCCACTTGTTCGCCGTCTCGATCGTGATGCGCCCGCCGTCGGGCATGGCGTCGCGTGCGTTGATGCACAGGTTGAGCAGCGCGCTCTCGAGCTGCGGCCCGTCGATCAGCGCCGTCCACAGCCCGCCCGCTGTGACGACCTCGAGCGCGACCTGCGGCCCGACCGTGCGGCGGATCAGCTCCTCCATGCCGATCACCAGCCGGTTCACGTCGGTCGGCTTGGGATCGAGAGTCTGCCGTCGCGAGAAGGCGAGCAGGCGATGGGTGAGGGCGGCGGCGCGGCGGGAGGCCGCCTGCGCCGCGCCGAGATAGCGGTCGACGTCGCCCAACCGGCCCTGGCTCAGCCGCGTCTTGAGCAGCTCGAGCGAACCCATGATGCCGGTGAGGAGATTGTTGAAGTCGTGCGCCAGCCCGCCGGTGAGCTGGCCCACGGCCTCCATCTTCTGCGATTGCCGCAGCGCCTCCTCGGCCTCGCGCAGGCGCTCCTGTGCGCGCAGCCGTTCGGTGACGTCGTAGGTGAACTGGTAGGCGGCCACACGCCGGCCCGCGGTGTCGCGCAGCGTGTTGAAGCGCATCTCGTAGTAGCGCCGGTCGCGGCGCGGATCGCCGAACTCGCCGATCTCGACGAACGCCTCGCCGTCGAGCGCGCGCTGCCACACCGTGCGTACCGCCGTCTGATGCTCGGGCTGTCCGGCGAGCAGGTCGAGCATGGAATCGCCGGCCTGGGGCAGGATGCCGAAGATGCGCTGGAACTCGCGCGCCGAGGCCGAGTTGATCGCCAGCCAGCGGAACTGCGGGTCGACGACCTGCACGAAGGCATCGGTACCCTCGACGATGTCGGCCAGCAGCTTGCGCTCGGCCAGCGCCTTCTCGACGCGTGCCTCGAGCGTCTCGTTCAGCTTCTGCAGCGCCGCCTCGGCGCGCTTGCGCTGGGTGATGTCCTGGAACAGCACGGCGACCTGGCGGCGGCTGGCGGGCTCGATCCGAAAGGCGGCGAGCTCGAGGTAGCGCCCGGTGGCGACCAGCTCGCGCTCGAAGCGGATCGGCTCGCCGGTGCGCAGCACGCCGCCATAAAGCTCGACCCAGCCGTCGGCCTCGTCGGGCACCATCTCGCGCAGCTTCTGGCCGACCACGTTGGGGATGCCGGCGTGCAGGGCGTAGGCGGGGTTGGCCTCGACATGGACATAGTCGCTGAGCGGGCCGTGCGGGCCGTCGAAGAACTCGATGATGCAAAAGCCCTCGTCGATCGAGTCGAAGAGCGTGCGGTAGCGCGCCTCGCTGTCGGCCAACGCCTCGCGCGCCCTCACGTCCTCGGTGATATCGCGGATGACGCCGACGAAGCGGACTGGCCGGCCGGCCTCGTCGCGCTCCACCTCGCCGCGGCGCGCGATCCAGCGGGTCTCGCCGGTGTCGGGCCGGATGATGCGGTATTCGGCGTCAGCCGCGACCGTTCCGGCGGTGCGCGAGACGGCCGTGGCGGTGAAGCCGGCATCGCCCGGATGGACCAGCCGCTCGAACGTCGCCGCCGGCACCTGCTCGCCGGGCGGCACGCCGAAGGCGCGGAAGAACTCGGGCGTGGCCGACACCGTCTGGGTAGCGATATCGACAGAGAAAAGCCCGATTCCGCCCACGTCCCGGGCGCGCCGAAGCTGCCCTTCGAGGGCGGCCACCCGGCGCCGGAGAAGCTCGACTTCTGTTTCCGTCACGAACGCCCGCGGGTCATGGTTTGCATGGATCGCCGAGAGCTTATACGGCAAGTTCCGATATCGAGCACATAGGGGGAGATCGATGAAGCTGTTCACGCCGTTGCTTGCGGTTCCAGTGGTGGCGCTGGGCCTGCTGGCCTGCGCGCCGCCCACACCGCCCGGATACGGGCCGGGGGCCAAGGAGGACAGGCTGGCGGCGGCCGGCTTCAAGAAGCGGCCGATCAAGACGGAGGCGCAGCTCGCCGATTTCCAGCAGATTCCCACGCACATGATCCGGCCGACCACCTACAAGGGCAAGCCGGTCTATGTGTACGCCGATCCGGACGTGTGCGGCTGTCTCTATATCGGCGGCAAGACCGCCTATAACACCTACATCAGAGGGGCCACGGCTCTCGACATGAGGCGCGAATACGTGTCCGAGAACACCGACACGGGCTACAATCCCTCCTCGCCGGCGACGCTGGATGGTGGGCCGTGGGACGATGCCGACATGTACGGGATGTACGTCGACTGACCTTCACGCTTCAGGCCGCTCCGGTGATCTCCTTCAGCAGGCCGAAGAAGCCGCGCTTGCGCCTGGAGGAGATCGTCCAGTCGACGGGCAGGGACTGGAAGCCGTCCTCGAAGCGTTCGCGGCTCATGCGGTAATCGAAGAAACCCCAGCTCGCGCCGTCCTCGACGGCGGCGACGAGATGGTTGTCGGGCTTGCCGAACTCGAAATGATCGTCCTCGTTGTAGACGATCGGCTGGCCGCGATAGGCGGGCGAGGCGCGCCAGCGGGCGAGCTGCAGGCGGATGCCGTGCGGGCTGGGCTGGAAGGGGCCCTCGGGGCCGTGCACGCGATTGCCGTGCGGCAGCAGGAAATCGGCGATCGCCACGGTCGCCGCCGGCGGCGCGTCGATGCCGATCAGGCTGGTGCTGACCAGCAGCTTTCCGCCGCTGCGCTTCTGCGCCAGGGCGATCAGCTCGTGGCAGCGGGGCGCAGCGATGATGTCATGCGCCCAGACGTTCTCGAGATCGACCTCGTTGCCGATCTCGACCAGCACGTTGGCCGCATTGCGCGCCAGCAGCCAGTCGACAGTGTTGGTGACGGCCGCTTTCACGGCGGCCTCATCGACCAGCGTGCCGCTCTGCTTGCCGTAGAACAGGCCGAGGATCACGACCATGCCGAGCCGGTCGCAGGCGGCGATCACGCCGTCGAGACGCGCCAGCCAGTCGGGCTTGATCGTGCCATCCGGCCGGAAGCCGCAGATCTTCCACGGCTGATGCCACGAATAGCCCTGCGGGCTGCCGCCCGAGAGGTTGAGGCAGACGGCGAGCAGCCCGTGCGCGCGATAGGCGGGCAGGGCGGCGACGAACTCCCGCGTGCTGCGCTCGGCGTCCCACTCGCCGTCGGCATAGGCCCAGGCGCCGCGCGTCGCGGGATTCTCGTCGTCGGCGATGGCGTTGGCCATGCGGCTGTTGAACAGCCGGCCTTCGATGCGATGGCCTCTCCAGCTCCGGCCGGGATAGGTCGGCCGTCCGTCGATGCGAAAGCCGCCGTCGGCGATGGTGACGATGGTCATCGTTCAGGACCCTTGATCCTCAAGCAAATGCACCGAGCGCGACGTGATCGAGATATTTGCGTAGCGCCGTCGCCTTGCCGTCCTTCACGAGCGCTTCGGCGGTTCTTCCGCCGAACGCGGCGAGCGGCTCGGCGCGATACCACGCCATGGCCTGGTGCTTGCCGCCCGCCCAGCTTTCGACACGCCGCACGATTTCGATCATCTCCCCGAGGCGCGCCTGGGTCTTGGGGGAGGTAGCCGAACCTGGACGATACAATGTCTGGAGACCGATGCCGGCCGTCACCGCGATCTGGGTTCTGGACAGTCCGAACGACTTGCCGAGGCGTTCGACGTCAATCATGCCATTGACGATGTAGCGCTCGCTCATCGCTTGGCCGCCTCATGCCGCAGGGTGGTGCCGACGACGGGGAAATCAGAACCCGACCGCCGCGCCGTCGCGGCGGCTTTCGGAGGCGCCGAGATAGGGGCCGCCATCGGGGAAGCGCCAGATGATCTGGCTGGAGCCGAAGGCGAAGCTCGGCCAGTCGGTGCGGGTCAGCTTGTGGCCGCGCGCTTCGAGGCCGTTCGCGGTGTCGGCCGGGAAGTGGTTTTCCGTCCACACCGTGCCGTCGCTCTCGTGCACGCGCCAGCGCGGCGCGTCGATGGCGGCCTGCGGGTTCTGGCCGTAATCGACGATGCGCGAGAAGACCTGCATGTGGCCCTGGGGCTGCATGGCGCCGCCCATCAGGCCGAAGGTCGCGACCGGCTGGCCGTCCTTGGTGATGAAGGCCGGGATGATCGTGTGGAACGGCCGCTTCTTCGGCCCGACCTGGTTGGGGTGGCCCTTGGTGGTGACGAAGCCGCTGGCGCGGTTGTGCAGGGCGATGCCGGTGCCGGGCACCACGATGCCCGAGCCGAAGCCGGTGTAGTTCGACTGGATCAGCGATACCATCATGCCCGATTCGTCGGCGGTGCCGAGATAGATCGTGCCGCCGTCCTTCGGCACGCCCGGTCCGAAATCCTGTGCCTTCTTCGGGTCGATCAGCTTCGCGCGGCTCTTGAGATAGCCTTTGTCGAGCATCTGCGCGGACGTCACTTCCATGAAGCGCGGATCGGCGACGTAGCGGTAGATGTCGGCGAAGGCGAGCTTCATCGCCTCGATGCGCAGGTGCGCCACCGCCGCGCCGTCGGGGTCGTGCCCGGCGAGCTCGAAGTTCTCCAGGATGCCGAGCGCCATGCAGGCGGCGATGCCCTGGCCGTTCGGCGGGATCTCGTGCAGCGTCGTGCCGCGATAGGTGAGCCCGATCGGATCGACCCAGTCCGGCGCATGGCTCTCGAGGTCGTTGCGGCGCAGCGCACCGCCGGTCTCCCGGGCGTACTTGTCGATCGCATCCGCCAGCTCGCCGCGATAGAAGGCCTCGCCCTTGCTCTCCGCGATCATGCGCAGGGTCTTCGCCTGCTCGGGGAACTTCCAGACCTCGCCCGGCCGCGGCGCGCGGCCGTTGGGCAGGAACGCCTTGACCCAGGCCTCCTGGCCCTTGAGGCGGGCGATCGCGGCATCCCACTGGCGCGACACCATGTAGGAGACGCGAAAGCCGTCGTGGGCATACTTGATCGCGGGCTCGAACAGATCGGCGAAGGGCAGCTTGCCGTAGCGCGCGTGAAGGGTCATCCAGAGCGACACCGCGCCGGGCGTGCTGACGCAGCTCCAGCCGGTGTCGGGGACCTTCGCCAACCCCTCGTACTTGTCGGGAGTCATCAGCGCGGGCGAATGGCCCGAGGCGTTGAGGCCGACCAGCTTCGTGCCGTCCCACAGGATGCAGAAGGCGTCCGAGCCGATGCCGTTCATGGTCGGCTCGACCACGGTGATGGCCGCCGCGCTGGCGATCGCCGCGTCGACCGCGTTGCCGCCCTTGGCCAGCATGCGCAGGCCGGCCGTCGCCGCGAGATGCTGCGAGGAGGCCACCATGTTGGCGGCGAACACCGGCAGCTTCTTCGAGCCGTATGGGAAATCGTAGTTGAAGGACGGCACCCCGAAATTCCTTTCTATTTCTTCTTCGCCGCCGCCAGCGTGTCGATGCGCGCCACGAAGCGCGGCACCTGCAGGAACTGACGGTTGTCGGCATCGCTCTTGCCGAGCAGGTTGGAGAGGTCGAACAGGCCGGAGCCGGCGATCTCGCCGAGCCGGCCCGACAGGATCACCCGCTCGTTGATCCGGAAGGTTTTTAGCGCCGCGACGGCCGGATCGGAAAGCCCCGGCGGCGGGCTCTCGCGCGATCGTGCGGAGAAGAGGTCGGCCAGCACGCCGGCCATGCCCAGCGCCCAGTCGTTGAACGCGTAGAGCGAAACCTGCGGCCCGATGTCGATGGTGATGGCGACCTTCTGGGCATTGCCCTCGACGGTCCGCAGGATTCCCTGCCAGCCCGTGAAGGCGCCGGTCTTCGCCGCGAGCTCGAGGCTCTGGCGCGCCGCCTCCTCGAGCCGCAGCGGATTGTTCGACGCCAGCGCCGGCTTCGCGAGCGCCTGCAGCCCGTCCAGGAATGCCTTCTGCTGCGGGTTCTCCTCGTACCACGGCCGATCGAAGCAGCCGGCGAGGGCGAGGGCCGCGCCGCCCAGTAGAAACCCGCGCCGACTCATGACCCTCCCCCGTCTTCGGGGGAGGTGGCGCGGTAATACGCGACGGATGGGGGCAACCCATTCGGGGGTGGGAGGGTGCGGCCCCCACCGGACGCGGAAGAAGCGGCCCCCACCCCCCAAGACGGGAGG
>CAMFJT010000236.1 GCA_945957125.1 uncultured Rhodospirillales bacterium
ACTCCGTGGCGCTCATGAGCGCCACGGAGTGGCGCGGTCCCAGCAATCCTCCTCACGCCGCTGCCTGCTCGATCTGCAGCAGGTTCATCAATCGCACCACGTAGTTGGCCACCGCCGGATCCTGGCGCCGCTTCATCGGATTGGCGCGCTCGCCGATCTCCACAACGATCTCCTCGATAATGCGGCCCGGCCGGTGGCTCATGACCAGGATGCGGTCCGACAGCGCCACCGCCTCGACGAGATCGTGGGTGATGAACAGCGCGGTCTTGCCGGTCTCGGCCAGGGTGCGCCCGAGATCCTGCTGCAGCACCATCTTGGTCTGGGCATCGAGTGCGGAGAACGGCTCGTCCATCAGCAGCACGCTGGGATCGACCGCGAGCGTGCGCGCCAGGGCGGCGCGCTGGCGCATGCCGCCCGAGAGCTGGTGCGGATAGTGCTCGGCGAAATCGGGCAGCCTGCACTTGGCCAGCAGGTCGAGCGCCGTCTGCCGCCGCTCGCGCCGCGGCAGGCCCTGTATCTCCTGCCCCAGCTCGACATTCTCGACGATGGTGCGCCACGGCAGCAGCAGATCCTTCTGCAGCATGAAGGCGACCTGCCTGTTCGGCTTGGTCACCAGCACGCCGTCGACGAACACCTCGCCCGACGAGGCCGGATCGAGGCCCGAGCCCATGTTGAGCAGGGTGCTCTTGCCGCAGCCCGACGGGCCGATCAGCGACACGACCTCGCCGTCGGCGATCGCGAGGCTCACGCCCTCGACTGCGACGACGACGCTGCCCTGCCGCGGATTGGCGAAGCGCTTGGTGACGTTGCGGAACTCGAGGCGCGGCGCGGCCATCGTCAGCCGCCCGTCTTCTGGCGGCGCGTCGTGCCGTCGATGCCGCCGGTGACCGCCCATTCGGCGAACATGGCGGGGCTCGGCGTGAAGTCGCGCGGCGTCCAGTTCTCGGTCAGCACGTCCTCGTCGGCGTAGTATTCGACCAGCGCGCCGGCCGGCGACTTGAAGTACCAGAACAGCGCCGAGGAGATCGGATGCCGACCCGGCCCGATCTGCGTCTCCCAGCCGTGCCGTGCCATAGCGAGCCCGCCGCCGATCACCTCGTGCAGGTCGCGAACGGTGAAGGCGACGTGATTGAGGCCGCGCTTGGCCTCCGGCGTCTGCAGCAGGAAGAGATCGTGATGTCCGCCGCGCGCCGAGCAGCGCAGGAAATGGCCGCGGCCGGGATAGCGGTCGGACAGCACGAAGCCGAGCTTCTCGTAGAACCTGGTGGTCTCTTCCAGCGAGTCTGTGAAGAACACGACATGGCCGACCTCGACCGGCTCGGCACGGTCGTAGACCGGGCTCGGCGTGTCGATGCGCGCGGTATGGCCCCAGACATTGGCCGGCGTGCCTTCGATCGCGACCGGCCGCTTGCGGCTCACGCGGAAGCCCAGCCCAATGCCGTTGGGATCGACCGTCGGCACACTGCCGAGCGAGACGAGATCGGCCTCGCTCGTCACGCCCCAGATCACCTCGCGCAGGGTCGGTCCGGGCTCGACGGCCGGCGGCAGCGCCGGATCGTCCGCCTTGCGCACCAGCAGCTCGCAGCCGTTTAGACTCTCGAAATCCAGCCCCTTCTCATCTTCCCGGACGAGTTTCAGCCCCCAGTCGAGGAAAAACCTGCGGCAGGCGGCGATATCCTCGACGCCGTAGGTGATGCGGTCGATGCCTTCGATCATCTCAGTCGTCCCGACCGGAGCGCAGCGGAGTGGAGGGACCTTCTCTCCACAGGCTGGCCACTCGAATATTGAAACAAGGTCCCGCCACTACGCCTCGCTTCGCGAGGCTTCGGTCGGGACGACGGAGGGTACTCATTGCACCGGCTGCCCGGCGGCTTCGAGCGCCTTGAGCTGGGCCTCGGCCTTGACCCGGAACACGCGGCGCAGGCGCGCCACGCCCATGTCGTGCTGGTAGAGGTTCTCGCGCAGGCAGGCGTCGGGCTCGAAGTCCTCGAGCATCACGCGGTCCTGCTCCAACACCTTCCAGTGCCGCTCCTCCAGCCGGTTCTTGTAGAGGAAGCGCCAGGTGTCGCGCTGCCAGCCCTCGACCTTGCGGCAGCGCCAGTGAAACACCGCAGCGCGCTTCTCGTCGATCGGCGTGTAGAGGCCGACGATGTGGAAGTTGCCGCCGGGGCCACCGGTCGCGGGATAGGGGATCTCCAGCCGCAGCCAGTGCGCGCCGGTGTCGAGAAACTCCGTCCAGTCGAAATTGACGTTGCGCTGGCCCTGCTTCTCGAACACGAAGCCGGTCGGCGTGTCGCGAATTTGGAAGGTCGCTGTCGTGTCGCCGAACGACATGGAATGAGACTGCTTGTGCAGGAAGGTCCCGTGCATCGGGTCCATGACATTGTCGTAGACGTAGCGGTAGTCGCCGCCCCATTCGCAATAGCAGAGGAACGAGCTGAACTCGGGCGAGACGAGTTGCTCGGGGAACTGCAGCTCGATCGGCTCGGGATGCAGCGCGTCGCCGGCATAGGCGAAGATCACGCCAGCGCGCTCCTGCGTCGGGAACGACTTCACCGCGTTCCTGCCTTCGAGCTTGCACCCCGGGCTGCCCGGCACCGACACGACGACGCCGTCGCGGCGCACCTGCACGCCGTGATAGCCGCAGACGATCCGGTCGCCCATCGGCATGCCGCGCGACAGCGGCGCACCGCGGTGCGGGCAATGATCCTCCAGCATCACCGGCGTGCCGTCCTCGTCCCGCCACAGCACGACCTTGAGGCCGAGGCGGCGCAGCGAGATCGGCTTTTCACCGAGGAAGTGCGAGGGGCAGATCGGATACCAGAGGTTCCGGACGCCTTTTGCGAGAAGCTTGTTGATGGCCTGGCTGGTCACTTCGCTCATGGCTGGCTGCTCCCTCTCATGCGCCGAGGCGCTTCATCTCCCGCTCATAAAGTTCGGCTGTCCAGGGCTGGCCGTTCGGCGCCGGCACCTGCGCGTCGTTCAGCCGCTCGACCAGGCCCGACAGGTCGTGCACGCCGGCCGCAAAGGCGCGCTCGATCGCGTCGCCGAGGAGGTTCTGCCAGTCGTCCGGCTCGCGGTCGCGCGACTGGTGTGGGTTGAGATAGCAGCCTTCGGCCATCACTTGCCTCCTTTACGGACGCGTTCCTTGATGCGCTCGCGCACCGGCACGAAATCGTAGGCCGGATAGCATTCGGTACGAAACACGCCCCACGCCGACCTTTCGAGCTCGACATTGACCTCAGCGAGCTTGGCCGCCGGCAGGCGCAGCGTCACGATCTGGCCGAAGCCCATCGCGACGGTCCACGACACGATCTCGACGCCCTCCGGCGGAAAGCGGTCCCACCAGCCGGCATCCTTCAGCTTCGTCTGGACCGCGTCGAGATTGTTCGACTGGTCGTGCCGCAGGAAGACGGTCAGGAGCATCAGGTCGGAGGATTGTTCCATATATGAAACGATGGTTTCTATTTGAACTAAGATAAAGATTCACTACGCTTGTGTAAAGGAGCAATCGCATGGATCTCGGATTGAAGGGTCGGCGCGCCATCGTCTGCGCGGCAAGCAAGGGGCTGGGCCGCGCGTGCGCCGAGGCGCTGGCGGCGGAAGGCGTCGATCTCGTCCTGAATGCGCGCACCGCGGGGCCGCTGGAGCAGGCAGCGGACGACATCCGCGCGCGCTTCGGCGTGGACGTGCGTGCTGTCGCCGGCGACATCGGCAGTGCGGAAGGGCGCGCCGCCGTGCTTGCCGTCTGCCCCGCGCCCGACATCCTGGTGAACAATGCCGGCGGTCCGTCTCCCGGCAAGCTCGAGAGCTTCACCGAGCAGGACTGGGCCAAGGCGCTCGACGCCAACCTGCGCGCGCCGGCGGCGCTGCTGGCCGCCGTGCTCGACGGCATGGCCGAGCGCGGCTTCGGCCGCGTGGTCAACATCACGTCCAGCGTGGTGCGCCATCCTATCGACGTGCAGGGGCTGAGCGCCGCGGCGCGCGCCGGCCTGCACGGGCTCGTCAGCACGCTGGTGCGCGAGCGCATCGCGCGCAACGTCACGATCAACAACATCCTGCCCGGCCCCTTCGCGACCGACCGGCTGATCAGCAACTTCACCTTCCAGGCCAAGCGGAAGGGCATCGGCCCCGACGAGGCACTCGCCGCGCGCAAGGCCGAGCTCCCCGCCAAGCGCTTCGGCGAACCGCGCGAGGTCGGCACGCTTTGCGCCTATCTCTGCAGCACGCACGCCGGCTACATCTCCGGTCAGAGCATCCTGATCGACGGCGCCGCGCACCCGCAGTTGCTGTAAGCGGCGCACTTCTTGCTCGCTCGGCGGCGCATCATCAGGGAGAGCCTTCCGTGAACAAGCCCAAGGTCGCCTTCATCGGCACAGGCGGCACCATTTCCTCGCTCGGCGTCCATCCGCTCGAGCTGCAGGACTACGGCGTGCACGAGAACCGCATGCATGCCGGCCAGATCGTCGACCGCTTTCCTACCGTCCGCGAGATCGCCGAGGTGATTCCGGTCGACTTCCGCAACGTGCCCAGCACCGACATCTATTTCGCCGAATGGCAGGAGCTTGCGATGCTGTGCGCCAAGCTCGCAGCCGAGCATCCGGATCTCGCCGGCATCGTGATCGGCCACGGCACGGCGACGCTGGAGGAGACGGCCTACTTCCTGAATCTCGTGCTCAAGGTCCCCTTCCCGGTCGTGATGATCGGCTCGCAGCGGCCGGCATCGGGCCTCTCGACCGACGCGGCGATCAACCTGCTGAACGGCGTGCGCGTGGCGGCCGCGCCGGAGAGCCGCGGTCGCGGCGTGCTGCTGATGCTGAACGACGAGATCCAGGCCGCGCGCGAGGTGACCAAGACGTCGAACTGGCGCATGCAGACCTTCCGCACGCCCGATTTCGGTGCGCTGGGCCACGCCGACGCCGACCGCATCGCCTACTACCGCCGGTCCGAGCGCAAGCACATGCCCGACACCGAGTTCGACCTGCGCGGCCTCACGGCGCTGCCGCGTGTCGACATCGTCTATGCCTATCCCGGCTCCGACGGCACCGCCGTGCGCGCCTTCGTGGCAGCCGGCGCCAAAGGCATCGTCTCAGCCGGCTTCGCGCCCGGTTCGCCGCCGCCCGCCGATCTCACCGCACTGACCGAGGCCGTCAAGCAAGGCGTCACTGTCGTTCAATCGTCGCGCGCCGGCTCCGGCCGCATCTTCCGCAGCAAGCGCCTGACCGATGCCGGCATCCTCGCCGGCGACAACCTCAACCCGCAGAAGGCCCGCCTGCTCCTCGCCCTCGCGCTGACCAAGACCTCGGAGCCCGACGAGATCGCGCGGATGTTCTCGATCTATTGAGCGTATACACTCGCGCGATGGTCCGTAAGGTCCTCAACCGCATCGACCTTCCCGGCTGCGCCAGCAGCGTGCTCCTTCTCGACTGGTCGACAGAAGGTGGACGGAGCCACAACCTCGTAAAAGTCGACTCGGCTGGGCACCCTCTCTGGACGGCCTCGCTGCCAACAACTGATCCAACCGACTGTTTCACCAGCGTGCAATGGAATGGACGGATGCTGACGGCCAACACATGGAGCTGTCATGAAGTCTCCATCGACGTCGAGACCGGACGCACGATCCTGCTTGAATTCACGAAATAGGCCACCTCACTCGCCGAGATCGCGCGGATATTCTCAACCTACTGAGTGTCCTCGTCTTACGCTGGGCGCGCCACTCGAGTGGCGCGCCCACAGGCGCTAACTTTGTTGCTCATTCCTTACATTCCCCTCATCCTGAGGAGCGTAGCGTAGCGAAGCGTCTCGAAGGATGGCAACGCGAAGGACGGAGCCGCCGCCTTCATGAGGTGTAGCAGCAGCGTCCCTGTTGCCACCCTTCGAGACACTCCGCTTCGCTCTGTTCCTCAGGGTGAGGCATTTTGTATTTCCAGCAAAGTTAGCGCCTATTAGTGACGCACCCCCAGCGTAAGACCACTTCAGCCGGTCGTGACGGCGGTCTCGACGTCACTCGGGTCGATCTGCCGGCGCAGCGCGGCGTTGAGCTTGTCGCGATCGAGCTCGCCCTCCCACCACGACACGACCACGGTGGCGACGCCGTTGCCCACGATGTTGGTGAGCGCCCTCACCTCGCTCATGAACTTGTCGATCGAGGAGACGATCGCCATGCCCGGCACCAGCGCCGGGTTCACCACGGCGAGCGTGCCGGCCAGCGTGATGAAGCCCGCGCCGGTCACGCCGCTTGCGCCCTTGGAGGTGAGCATCGCCACCACCAGGATCAGGAGCTGCTGCTCGAGGTTGAGATGGACGCCCAGCGCCTGACTGATGAACAAGGTGGCGAGGGTCATGTAGATGTTGGTGCCGTCGACGTTGAACGAATAGCCGGTCGGCACCACGAGCCCGACCACGGGTTTCGAGCAGCCCAGCCGCTCGAGCTTCTCCATGAGCTGCGGCAGCGCTCTTTCCGACGAGGAGGTGCCGAGCACGATCAAGAGCTCGTCCTTGATGTAGGCGACGAAGCGGAAGATGCTGAAGCCCACGAAGCGCGCGATTGTTCCGAGCACGAGCACGACGAACAACGCCGCCGTCGCATAGAACAGCAGGATCAACCCGATCAGGCTGCCGAGCGCCTCGGGGCCGTAGCGGCCGATGGTGAAGGCCATCGCGCCGAATGCACCGAATGGAGCGGCCTTCATGACGATGCCGATCACGCCGAAGATCGCATGGGCGGTATCGTCGACGATGTCGCGCAGCTTCGTGGCGCGTTCGCCCATCGCCATCAGCGCGAAGCCGAACAGGATGGAGAACAGCAGCACCTGCAGGATATCGCCCTGGGCGAAGGCGCCGACCACGCTCTCCGGGATGATGTGCAGCACGAAGTCGACCGACTTCTGCGCCTCGGCCTGCTTGGCGTAGGTCGCCACCGCGGCGGCGTCAGCCCGGCCCGCCAAGCCCTCGCCGACCGGCACGAGGCTGCCGACCAGCAGGCCGATCGCCAGTGCCAGCGTCGAGACGAGCTCGAAATAAACCAGCGCCTTCAACCCGACCCGGCCGACCTTGCGGGCGTCCTGGATGTGGGAGATGCCCGACACGACGGTGCAGAAGATGATCGGCGCGATCACCATCTTGATCAGGCGGACGAAGCCGTCGCCCAGCGCCTTGATCCAGTCGTTGGTCGCGAAATGCGGCTACAGCCATCCGACGATCACACCGAGCACGATCGCGAACAGCTCCTGCACGTACAACACACGCTACCAGGGCTTCGGTGCCGTACGAACGCCGCTTCCTCTCGCCGCCTTGTCCATTCCCTCCCCTATCCGGCCAGGATCATGTCCGCCACTTTCTCACCGATCATGATCGATGGCGCATTGGTGTTGCCCGAGGTGAGCGTCGGCATGATCGAGGCGTCGGCGACGCGCAGGCCCGCGATGCCGTGCACGCGCAGGCGCGCATCGACCACGGCCATCGGGTCGTTGCCCATCTTGCAGGTGCCGACCGGATGGTAGGTCGTCTCGGCCGTCGCCTTGACCCAGTCGATGATCGCCTCGTCGGTCTGCCGCTCGGGACCGGGCGCCTGCTCGGTGAGCCTGAGCGGCGCCATCGCCGGCGCCGTCATGATCGAACGGGCGATGCGGATCGCCCTGACCGTCAGCTCGGCATCGACTGCCGCCGACAGGAAGTTGAAGCTGATCGCCGGCGGACTCTTCGCGTCGGCGGCGGTGACATGGACGCTGCCCCTGCTCTCGGGCCGCATGGGATGGGCGTAGCAGGTGAAGCCCGCCTGCCGCGAGATCTTCGGCCCCTTCGGCGTCGCCTCCGTGAACATCGGCACCCATCCCAGCAACAGGTCGGGCGCCGCAAGCCCCTCGCGCGAGAACACGAAGGCACGCATCGGCGCCCCGACCATCGACAGCAGCCCGTCCTTGAACATCGCCCAGCGCATCGCCTGGCTGACCAGCCCGAGCCCGCGCGCGGTATCGTTGTAGGTCATCCCCTTCGCTCCGACGATCCAGCGGGTACGCGGCGCATAGTGGTCGCGCAGGTTTTCGCCGACACCGGGCAGCGCGTGATTGACGGGCAGGCCGAGCGCCTTCAGCCGCTCCGGCTGGCCGATGCCCGACAGCTCCAGGAGCTGCGGACTATTGATCGAGCCGGCGCTGACCACGACCTCGCGCGCACACCGCACCTCGCGCATCGCACCGCCGGTCGAATAGCGCACGCCGATGCAGCGCTTGCCGTCGAGCAGCAGCGCCTCGGTATGCGCGCCGGTCACGATGTGCAGGTTGGGCCGCTTGGCGGCTGCGTCGAGATAGCAGCGCGCCGTGCTCATGCGCCAGCCGCGGAAGATCGTCGCCTGGCTCATGGCGATGCCGTCCTGCTGCGCGCCGTTGTAATCGGGATTGTGCCGGATGCCGACCTGAGCCGCCGCCTCGATCACGGCCTGAAGCAGCGGGCCGGCCGGTGGCGGGTTGGTCACGCGGATCGGCCCGCCATGGCCGCGATAACGGTCGTCGCCGTCGCCCCGGTAGTCCTCCATGCGCTTGAAGAAGGGCAGCACGTCCTCGTAGCTCCAGCCCGTATTGCCGAGCTGCGCCCAGGTGTCGAAGTCCTGCGCCTGGCCACGCACGAAGGCGAGCCCGTTGATCGCGCTCGACCCGCCGAGCAGTTTTCCGCGCGGCACGGGAATGCGCCGGCCGTTGGTGTTGGCCTCCGGTTCGCTGCTGTAGAGCCAGTTGACCGCGGGGTTGGCGATCATCTTGGCGTAGAGCACGGGAATGCGCGTATAGGGGCTATCCGCGACTCCGGCCTCGAGCAGCAGCACCTTGTGGCGCGGATCGGCCGACAGGCGATAGGCGACGGCGGCGCCGGCCGAGCCGGCGCCGACCACGATGAAATCGTACTCGGTCATCAGGCGGCGCGATACGGCTCGCCCCAGCGATCCTGGAAGACGACCTCGCCGAGCGGCGCGCGCTTGACAGGGCCGAACTTGCCCATCGGATAGCCGATCGGGAGGATGGCATAGGAATGCACGCCCTCGGGCAGGCCGAGCGCGCGATCGACCTCCTTCTGGTGGATCATGTGCCGGTTGGTCAGCGTCGTGCCCAGCCCGACCGCGCGGCAAGCCAGCACCATGTTCTGCACCGCCGGATAGATCGAGGCGCCCGCGCCGGGGCCGGGATTGGCGCCGTCCTCGAGGCAGGCGACGATCCAGACCGGGGCGTCGGCAAAATGGTCGGTGAGGTATTCGACGGCGTCATGCTGCCGCTTGAACTTCTCCGGACTGACACCGGGTGGCGGCGCGATCGAGCTGTAGCGCGGGCCGATGACCTCGTCGTAGGCCTTCTTGTACCAGACAGTGGCCGCTTCCTTGACCTTGCGGTCCTTGACCACGAGGAAGCGCCACTTCTGCGCGTTGCCGCCCGACGGCGCGCACGTGCCGGCCTGCAGGATCTTCGCGACCAGATCGTCGGGCACCGGATCGGGCTTGAGCCGCCGCATGGCGCGGCAGTTCTCCATGGTCTCGAACAGGTCCGGCATCGTTCCCTCCGTTTGCGCGT
>CAMFJT010000237.1 GCA_945957125.1 uncultured Rhodospirillales bacterium
ATCGTCTTCCGAACAGCCGCTCGATGTCGGCCAGCTTGAGTTCGACATAGGTCGGACGGCCATGATTGCACTGGCCGGAATGCGGTGTCGCCTCCATCTGGCGCAACAGCGCATTCATCTCCTCGACCGTGAGCCGCCGGCCCGCCCGCACGGAAGTGTGGCAGGCGAGCGTGCCGCAGACCTCCTCGACCTTCTCCTTGAGCGAGAGGTGATCGCCCATCTCGGCCAGCTCGTCGGCGAGATCGCGCACCAGCCCCTGGATGTCGGCCTCGCCGAGCAGCGCCGGCGTTTCGCGCACGACGACGGCACCGAGGCCGAACGGCTCCAGCACCAACCCCATGTCGGCGAGCTCGGCCGCACGCTGCGTCAGACGGCGCGCGCCGTCCTCGCCGACATCGACGACCTCTGGCAGCAGCAGCGCCTGACGCTTCACGCCCTCAGCCTCGAGCTGGTGCTTGAGCTTCTCGTGCAGCAGCCGCTCGTGCGCGGCGTGCTGGTCGACGATCACCACGCCCTGCTCGGTCTGCGCCACGATGTAGGTCTCGTGGAGCTGCGCCCGCGCCAGGCCGAGCGGATAGCTCGGGGCGTTGCCGGCCGCGGGCGGCGGCTCTTCCGTCCGCACCGACGGTTGCGCCAGCGGCGGCGCCATGAACTGCATCGCCGCTTCGGCAAGTCCGCGCGGCACCGGCGTGTAGCGGCTGCCACCGCCGTTCTGGAACGGCAACGGCGTCGAATAGCCGGTGTGCGGCCGGAACGCGCCGAGGGCGGCATCGGACACTGTCGTGCTGGCGCGATGGCCTGCCGCGGAGAGCGCGGTGCGCAACGCGCCGACGATCAGGCCGCGCACGATGCCGGCATCGCGGAACCGCACCTCGGTCTTGGCCGGATGGACGTTGACGTCGACCATCTCGGGCGGCGCGTCGAGGAACAGCGCGACCATCGGATTGCGGTCGCGCGCCAGGAAATCCTGGTAGGCGCCGCGCACCGCGCCGTTGAGCAGCTTGTCACGCACCGGCCGGCCGTTGACGAAGAGATACTGGTGCTGGCTGGTCGGCCGGTTGAGAGTCGGCAGGCCGGCGAAGCCGGTCAGCCGGAAGCCCTCGCGGTTCGCGTCGATCGCCACCGAGTTGTCGGCGAAGTCACGGCCCATGATCGCCGCCAGCCGTTCGAGCCGTGCGGCGTCCGGCCGATCGAGCAGCGACGGGTTGGCTGCCGGCAGGTCGAACAGCACGCGTTCTTCGCTCTCGAGGCGGAAGCCGATCGCGGGATGCGCCATGGCGAGCCGGCGCAGCGCGTCGGCGACGTGGCTCGACTCGGTGCGCGGCTCCTTCAGGAACTTGAGACGTGCCGGCGTGGCGAAGAAGAGATCGCGCACTTCGACGCGCGTACCCGCCGGATGCGCGGCGGGCCGGGGTTCCTGCTTGGCGCCGCCGTCGATCTGCAGGCTCCAGGCAGTGTCGGCACGGGCGGGCCGCGAGGTGATGGTGAAACGGCTGACCGAGGCGATCGACGGCAGGGCCTCGCCGCGAAAACCCAGCGTCCGGATGTCGCCGAGATCGTCGTCCGGCAGCTTGGAGGTGCAATGCCGCTCGACGGCGAGCCCGATCTCCTCGCGGTCCATGCCGATGCCGTCGTCGACCACGGCGAGAAAGGTCCGTCCGCCTTCCTTGAGCGTTACGGCGATGCGCCGCGCGCCGGCGTCGATGGCGTTTTCGACCAGCTCCTTCACCGCACTGGCCGGCCGCTCGACGACCTCGCCGGCGGCGATCTGGTTGACCAGGTTCAGGGGCAGGCGGCGCAGCATGGCGCCGCCAACTTACGCCTTCCGCCTCTGGGAAAGATACTGGCGGGTGAGCACCTTGCCGTCCTCGACCGCGGGCTGGTCGAAGGCGTCGATGCCCCATAGCTCGGCCGCGAACATGGTCTCGAGCATGTAGTGCATCATCAAAGCGCCCATCACGCGCTCGTCGATCGTCTTGATGCGGATGATGCGCACCGGCCGCCCGTCCTTGGCGAGCGTCGCGGCCGTCGCATCGGCCTCGGCCAGCAGCAGGTCGCCCATCGTATGGCCGGCGAGATAGTCGAGCGCCTTGTCGCCGCCCAGCATCGCCGGCGCGAGCGCCGTACCCTGCCCCGCCGTGTCCTGGATGACGAAGGTGTAGAGCTTGTCGTGCGGGCCGCCGAGATAGAGCTGGACCTGGCTGTGCTGGTCGATCGTGCCCATGGCGCGGATCGGGGTCGTGCCCTTGCCCTGCTTGCCGAGGCTCTCCGCCCAGATCTGGCGGTACCAGAAGGCGAAGGTCTCCAGCCGGTCGACATAGGGCATCAGCACCGTGATGTTGGTGCCGCGTTCCTGCGACAGGCCGACCGACAGCGCCGCGCCGATCGCCGGCGCCAGATTCTTGGTGTCCTTCGCCGCCAGCACGGGATCGAGCACGCTGGCCGCGCCCTCGCGTACCGCCGCGCCGTCGACGCCCGCGATCATCGCCGGGAGCATTCCAACCAGCGACAGCGCGGAGTAGCGGCCGCCGACCTTGGGATCGTGATCGAGGATCGTGCAGCCGTAACGCGTCATCAGCCGGCGCAGCGGATTATCGGCGGCCTCGGTGATGGCGAGCATCTGGCTCTTGACGGCCGCCTTGCCGACCTTGGCTTCCAGCGCTTCGAGCGCGGTGAAGGTGGCGGCGATCGTCTCCGGCGTGCCGCCGGACTTGGAGATCGGCAGGAATCCGGTGCGATCGAGCGGCAGGCGGCTCGTCATTGCTGAGAACGTCGCGGGATCGACATTGTCCATGAAATGGACCTTCGGCCGTCCCGGCGCGGGACCGAACCCCTGGTCCTTCAGGGCGACCAGCGTCTTGCCGCTGAGGCTGGAGCCACCGCTGCCCATGACCACGACATGCTCGAACTTCGCGAAGCCCTCGACGTGCGGCTTCAATGCCTCGAGATCGTCGCGTCGCGCCGGCAGCTTCAGCAGCGGCAGGGTGCCGTCGTCGCGCCAGCGGCGGATCTTGTCGAGCGCGGGCGCGGCGCGCTGCAGCTCGCGGTCGAGCGCGGCCTGAGAGAGCCCTCCCTTGACCTTGCTGTCGAGCGCTTCGTCGATGACATGCGAATACAACATCCGTGACCTCTGGAACGATTGCCGTTCGATTTCCCCGATCATGGCTCCGCCGCCGGACCGGCGGCGGCAGGCGGCTTGCCGACGACGACCGTGGTCATCGCCTCCTCGCGCAGGAGGCGGCGCGCAACGCGGCGGACGTCCTCCGCCTTGACCGCGCCGATCAGCGCCGCGCGCCGGTCGAGATAGTCGGGCGGCTGGCGATCGACCTGCAGGCCGTGCAACAGGTTGGCGACCGAACCCGACGAATCGAGCAGCAGCGCCAGCGAACCGCTGAGATAGGTCCTGGCCTCGGCCAGCTCCTGCTCGGTCGCGCCCTCGCGCAGGCGGACGAGCTCGGACTTGATGACGCGCAGCGTGTCGGGGACCTTCTCCCCGGCGCTGCCGGTGGAGATCACGAGCAGCGAAGCCTTGCGCTGGGTGCGCAGGGAAGCGGAGACGCTGTAGGCCAGGCCACGCTTCTCGCGCACCTCGGTGAACAGACGCGACTGCTGGCCGCCGCCCAGGATGTGCGCGAGCACCACCGCGGCATGCCAGTCGGGATCGTCGCGCGGGATGGCAGGCAACGCGATCAGGACGGCGCTTTGCGGTGCGGCGCGTTCGAGCGTGACCGTCCGCGGCCGGCTCGGTGAGGTCCAACCGGGCAGGTCCGCCCGGACGGCGCCCGCCGGCAGACCGCCGAAGGCGCGATCGAGCTGACGCGACAGCTCGGCGGCATCGATGTCGCCGACCGCGGCCACGATCAGCCCGTTGCGCGTCAGCACCGATGCCGCGCGCTCGCGGATCTGTTCCGCCGTCACGGCCTGCAGGTCCTCCTTCGTGCCCAAGGGGTTGGCGCCGTAGGGATGTCCCGCGAACAGCGTCGCCATGAGGGTGCGCTGGGCGACCGCCGCCGGACGCTGGTCCGCCTGGCTCAGCCCGACGATCATCTGCGAGCGGCGTTGCTCGATGCGCTCCGGATCGAAGCGCGGTTCGCTCACGGCCAACCGCAGCAGCTCGAACGCCTCGTCGCGATGGGCGGACAACAGCCGCAACGAGCCGCCGACATGGTCGAGCGAGGCACCGAAGCCCAGCGAGACGGAGGCGTCTTCCTGGCGCCGCTTGAAGGCCTGCGCATCGAGAGTGCCCGCCCCATCGGTCAGCAGGCTCGCCGTCAGGCTGGTCAGCCCGGTCCGATTCTCGGGATCGCCGGCGCTGCCACTCGGAAAGGAAAAGGACAGTGCGACGACCGGCGTGCTGCGGTCCTCGACCAGCCAGGCCTTGATGCCGAGCGGCGTGGTCACTTCCTTGACCTCTATCGCCTCGGCGCGCGAGGCGAGAAGCGCGAGGCCGAGGACCAGCGCCAGCCAGCGCAGCAGCGTCACTTCCAGCCCTCCGCCGGGGTGAGCAGCGAGGTGACCGCCCCCTCGTCGCGCCAGACGTGGCGGGCCGCGGCCACGACATCCTCGGGCCGGACCGCCGCGATCGCCTGCGGCCAGCCGTCGATCTGGGCGATGCTGCCACCGGTGGCGAGCACGCTGCCGTACAGGCGCGGTCCGCTCGCCAGCGAATCCTGCGAATAGATCGCGGCGGCAAGAAGCTGGTTCTGCGCCCGCTCGACCTCCTCCGCCGTGACGCCGCCGTCGAAGACCATCTTCATCTGCTCGCCGACCGCAGCCTCGACCTCCGCCACGCTGCGCCCGCGCGCTGGCTGGACGGCGATCTCGAAGCTGGTGAGACCGAGCGAGGCCGAGCCGTAACCGGACCGAGCCGACAGCGCGATCCTGTCGCGGGCGACCAGGGCGCGCGACAGGCGGCTGGTCTCGCTGCCGCCGAACAGGCGGGTCAGCACCTGCAGCGCATGGGCATAGCGGGTCTCGCCCACGCGATAGGACGGTGCCAGGAAATCGCGGCTCCAGCGCGGCTCGGGCACCCGCGCATCCGCACGAACGACGCGCTGCGGCAGGTCGGCGCCGCCCTCGGCGGGACGCTTGCGCGGCTCGACCCGGCGCGCAGGGATCGGGCCGTAATATTTCTCCGCGAGCTTGCGCACCGCCTCGGCGGTGGTGTCGCCCGCGACGATCAGCGCGGCGTTGTTCGGTGCATAGAAGCGGCGATAGAAGGCGGCGAGCTCGGCGACGCCGAGCTTCTTCACGTCGTCGGCATAGCCCGCCGTCGGCATGGAATAGGGCTTGTGCACGCCGAACAGCAGTTCGCGCGCGGCCTCGTCGAGCAGCTCCGACGGCACGTTGTCGACCCGCATGCGCCGTTCCTCGAGCACGACCTGGCGCTCGGGCCGCAACTCGCCGTCGAGGATGCGCAGGTTGACCATGCGGTCCGCCTCCATGCGCATCACCAGCTCGAGCCGGTCGGCGGCGATGGTCTGGTGGTAGCCGGTCATGTCGAAGTCGGTGAAGGCGTTGTCGCGGCCGCCATGGCGCGCCACGGTGCGCGAGAGCTCGCCCGCCGCCAGCGTGCCGGTTCCCTTGAACATCATGTGCTCGAGGAAATGGGCAATGCCCGTCTGGCCAAAGGTCTCGTCCGCGCTGCCGACCTTGTAGACCAGCATCTGGGTCACGATCGGCGCACGGTGCGAGGGCAGCACGACGACCTGCAGGCCGTTCGGCAGGACGAAGCTTTCGGACGGCCGGCGGTTGACCTGCAGCAGACCGGCCAGAGCGGATGCCCGTGGCGTCAGCAGGGCGCCGGCAAGGAGGCCGCCGAGAGCAGCACGGCGGCGCATGGGAGAGCCGTTCCTCAGAAGATGCCTTCGAGCAGGCCGCGCTTGCGGCGCTCGATGGTCGGCGTGGCGGCATTCGACGGCTGTCCGGTAGCCTGCGCGTCACGCAGCCGCTGCTGTTCCTTCTCGGGATCGACGACCACGCCCGGCGGCGGCCTGTCCTGCCAGAAGATCAGGCTGTCGATGAAGGTGTTGTCCTTCTCCGCGAGCGTGCGGGTGTCCCGGTTGACCTGGCTGCGGATGTTGGGGTCGACGCCACCGGCGCCGGCCTTGGCGACCAGTGCCTGCTCCGACCCGCCGCCGGCCGACGCACCCTTCTGCTGCACGCGGTTGGCCATCACCGGCGAGAGCGCTTCCTTGGCCTGGTCGGAGGGGGTGGTCTCCTGCGGCCGCGGCTCGCCGGGCCGCGGCGGGCGCAGCTCGGCGTTGGGCGGCATGGTGAGCGGCGAATGGGAGACGATCTTGAACTCGTCGGGCGAGAACTTCTTGCCGCCGCCGAGATTCTCGAAGGCGCTGCAGCCGCCGAGCGCGAGGGCGCCCACGGCGGCAAGGGTCACGGGGAGAAAGATCGTCCGTCGCATCATTTGTCCTTGGAGCTTCTGTCCGCCGATCATGGCCTAATCAGGGCGCGCGCTGCTTCTCGCCGATCAGCGAATCGATGAGCATCAGCCCGACCCCCACGACGATCGCGGCATCGGCGACATTGAAAGCCGGCCAATGCCATTGCCCGATGTGGAAATCGGCGAAATCGAACACCGCTCCCCACCGGGCACGGTCGATAACATTGCCGATGGCCCCGCCCATGACAAGGCCGATGCCCCAGCCGGTGAGCGGGCGGTCGGTTCGTCGCAGCCACAGGAAGAGCCCGATGCAGACCGCGATGGCGACACCCGACAGCAGCCAGGCGGGTAGCGCCCGGTCGCCGCCCAGCAGGCCGAAGCTCACGCCACGGTTCCACACGATGACCAGCCGGAAGAACCCGTCGACCACGGACACCATCTTGGCGTCGACCGTCAGCAGCCAACCGAGCAGGAAATGCTTGGTGAGCTGGTCGGCCACCAGCGTGGCCAAGACGAGGATCATGGCCTGACGGTCGATCGGTCTCATGCGAGGCTTTCCACCGCCCCTTCGCAGCGTTGGCAGATCAGCGGGTGGCGGGCGGACTTGCCGACCTCCTCGAGCACCTGCCAGCAACGGGCGCATTTCTCGCCCGTCGCCAGCGCGGGCACGACCGCCACACCGGCCACGTCCGGCAGGGTGAAGGCGCCCGCGGGGGCTTCGCCTCCGGCGAGGTCGCCGCCCGAGGTGATGCAGATCTCGGCGAGGTCGAGGCCCTTCATCGCCGCAAGATACTCCGGCGCGACATGAACGTGCGGCGCGGCCTGCAGGCTCGAGCCGATGCGCTTCTCCGCACGCTCCAGCTCCAGCGCGCCGGTCACGACCCGGCGCAGCGCGCGCACCGCCTTCCACTTGTCGCCCAGCGCGGTATCGAGCCAGGTGTTGGGGATCGCCGGATAGAGCCGCAGGTGCACGCTCTCGGCCGCGCCGTCGGGCACGTCCTGCGGCCGCATCAGCCAGGCCTCCTCGGCCGTGAAGCAAGTGATCGGCGCGAGCCACGCGGTCAGGAAGGAGAAGACCTCCGCCATGACCGTGCGCGCGGCGCGCCGGCGCAGCGCCTTCGGCGCGTCGCAATAGATCGCATCCTTGCGGATATCGAAATAGAAGGCCGAGAGATCGACCGAGCAGAACGTGTGCAGCTCTGTCGCGATGGTGTGGAAGTCGAAGTCGTCGACCGCCTGGCGCATCGCCGCGTCGAGCTCGGCCAGCCGATGCAGCACCCAGCGCTCCAGCTCCGGCAGCTCCGTGAACTCGACCTTCTCGGCGGCGGTGAAGCCTTCGAGGCTGCCCAGCAGGTAGCGCAGCGTGTTGCGCAGCCGGCGATAGGCCTCGGCCTGGTGCTTCAGGATCTCTGCACCGATGCGCTGGTCCTCGGTATAGTCGGTACCGACCACCCACAGGCGCAGGATATCGGCGCCGTACTGGTCGCACACCGCCTGCGGGGCGGTGATGTTGCCCAGCGACTTCGACATCTTGCGGCCCTGCTCGTCGAGCGTGAAGCCGTGCGTCAGCACGCCGTCATAGGGCGCGCGGCCGCGCGTGCCGCAGCTCTCCAGCAGCGAGGAGTGGAACCAGCCGCGATGCTGGTCGGAGCCTTCGAGATAGAGGTCGGCCGGCCATTTGAGGTCGGGATTGCCCTCCAGCGTGAAGGCATGCGTGCTGCCCGAGTCGAACCAGACATCGAGGATGTCGCGCACCTGCTCGTAGTCGGCAGCCTTGTACTTGTTGCCGAGGAAGCGCTCGGGCGGGCTCTCGAACCAGGAATCGGCACCCTCGGCCTTGAACGCCTCGACCACGCGGCCCATGACCTCGGGATCGCGCAAAGGCTCGCCGGTCGCCTTGTCGACGAACACCGCGATCGGCACGCCCCAGGCGCGCTGGCGCGACACGCACCAGTCCGGCCGCGTCTCGATCATCGAGCGCAGACGATTGTAGCCAGCGCGTGGCACGAAGCGCGTCGCGTCGATCGCCGCCAGCGCCTTCTCGCGCAGCGTGCCGCCGATCTCCGCGATCGGCTTGTCCATGGCGATGAACCACTGCGGCGCGTTGCGGAAGATGACCGGCGCCTTCGAGCGCCACGAATGCGGATAGGAATGGGTGATGCGGCCCGAGCCCAGCAGCTTGCCGGCCTTGTCGAGCGCCTCGGTCACGACCTTGTTGGCCGGGCCCTTCTTGCCGACGGAGGTGTAGACCTGCAGGCCGGCGAACAGCGGCACGTGCGGATAGTAGCTGCCGTCCTCGGCCACCGTGTCGGGCACCTCCACGCCGTTGGCGATGCCCAGCTCGTAGTCGTCCGCGCCGTGGCCCGGCGCGATGTGCACGAAGCCGGTGCCGGCATCGGCGGTGACGAAGTCGCCCGGCAGCAGGCGGACGTCGAACTCGAAGCCCTGGCCGCGCAGCGGGTGCGCCGCGATCAGCCCGTCGAGATCGTCGGCGGAGACCTCGGCCACGACAGTCGGCGTGAAACCGGCCGCCTCGGCGACGGCGCCGACGAGCTCGCGTGCCAGCACCATCCGCTCGCCGACCTTCGCCTTGCTGCCTTCGGCCGCCGCGGCGACCTCGACCAGCGCGTAGGCGATGTCCTTGCCGTAAGCGAGCGCGCGGTTGCCCGGCATGGTCCACGGCGTCGTCGTCCAGATCACGACGGCCGCGCCGGCGAGCTTGCCGCCCTTCGACGACACGACCGGGAAGCGCACATAGACGGTGTCCGACGTATGGTCGTGATACTCGATCTCCGCCTCGGCCAGCGCCGTCTTCTCGACGACCGACCACAACACGGCCTTGGAGCCCTTGTAGAGCCCGCCGTTCATCAGGAACTTGCCGAGCTCGTTGGCGATCACCGCCTCCGACTCGTACTTCATCGTCGAGTAGTAGTTGTCCCAGTCGCCCTCGACGCCCAGCCGCTTGAACTCCTCGCGCTGCACGCCGATCCAGTGGTCGGCGAAGGCGCGGC
>CAMFJT010000238.1 GCA_945957125.1 uncultured Rhodospirillales bacterium
GGCGGCGCGACGATAGAGATCTGCGGCGCGGATGGGGTCGGCCGCGGCCTGCCCGGCGCTGTCGTCCATGGCGCGTCCCAGTGCGTAGAGAGCATAGGGGTCTTCCTGCGCAGCCGCCTTCTCGAGCCAGGCGCGCGCCTGCACGAGGTCGCGCGGCGCGCCCTGGCCGCGGAAGTAGAGCGTGCCGACATTGATCTGCGCGCGGTGGTGCCCGGCGGCCGCGGCCTTCTCGAACAGCGCCAGCGCCCGGGCGTCGTCGCGCGGTGTGCCGCCGAGGCCTTCGGCGTAGACCAGTCCCAGGCGATGAGCGCCTTCCGCGGAGCCGGCGTTGGCCGCCCGCTGCAGTGCCTGCAGCGCTTCCGCCGTCCGGCCGCGATCGAGCAGCACGGCGCCGAGCCACGCCTCGGCGTCCGCATTGGCGCCCGCCAGGGAGCGCAGGCGCGCCTCCGCCGTGGCGAGATCGCCGCTGCGGTAGGCCATGACGGCCGCCCGCAGCGGCGGCGCCACGTCGGAGGCGTCGTACGGCTGGGCGCGGACGGCGGTGATGCTGAGGGGGGCGGCGACGAGCAGCGCCGCGAGCAGCGCCGCCCGGGCCGGTATCATTTGGTCTTGAAGGTAAAGGCCATGGCGGCCGCTTTGGCCTTCTCCAACTCGTCCGGCTTGAGCTCGCGGCCGACCTGCTCGAGCAGACCGGCGGCGTTCGCCGAGTTCCAGCGATCGGCGATGGCCAGCCACTTGTAGGATTCGAACAGGCTCTTGGGCACGCCCTTGCCTTCGGCGTAGGCCCCCGCGAGCGGGATCATCGCCGGGATGTAGCCGCGCTCGGACGCGTCGAGCAGCAGCGGCACGGCCTTGTTGAGATCGAACATCTTCGAATCGGGATTGCCGTAGACATACAGTCCGAGCAGGAACTGGGCGCGCGGGTCGCGCTCCTTGACGAGGACCTGAAGATCCTTCTCGGCGGCCGCCATGTCACCGGCCTGCATCGCCTTGACGGCTTCCTCGATTCCCGCCCAGGCGGGCTGTGCGGATGCAACGGCGACGATGCCGAGGGCAAGAACGGCGGAAGAGCGAAGAGCTGGGCTCACCAGGCGGACTCCAGATGATTCGGACGGCGCGGTCCGTCTAGCATGGAAAGCCGGTCGAAGGCACGGCGGCTGTTTGGCGCGACGAAGGCGGCGCAAAGTATTTTGCACTCGAAACAGACCCTCTGAAATGTATCCGGAGAGACAAGTCTTTGAAAAGAAAGAGAAAAGAACCAAAAATCGCACGCAAAAGTAAAATCTGAATGCCCTTTTGTGCCGTCGTGTGTCGTGTCGGCGCCAAATTCTCTAGGAATTAGAAGCCGTTGAAAAATCGAGATATGCATTTTTGCAAGTGACAGAAGCGCCGGCGATTTGATAGCGTGCGTTCACTAGAGACGTTCTTGGCGGTGCCGCGTGGATCGGTGTCGCTGCAACAGAATTCGAATAGCCCGCCGGCGGCTCCCCAGGCCGCTTCATCGAAGCCCCCTTCCCACACACCCCAAGGCTTCGATACCCCACACCCAGGCGGGCTCGCAAGGAAGGCCGGTCGTTCCCCAAGCGGCCGGCCTTTCGCTTGTCGGGGCTCCTTCTCCGAAGATCTGAGTGTCTGGATTGCGATCATGCTGGCGCACGCTGTTGCGCGCGCACGCTTTGGTTTCGTGTCGAGATATCTAGAAATGGCTATCTCGCTCGAAAGAACACAATGAAATCAATAGACCACTGGCTCTAGATATGCATATTTGCATCTCATGGGCTGGGCCCGGTCGCCTTAGGGTTACGCCTTCTCGACGCTCCATTGCATTGACCCTGATATGAAGATCGTCGGTTTTCCCGTCGATGTGACCCACGCCCGGGACGGCCGGATCGCGCGCGGCCTACGGACCCGCCAGTCCTTGATCCAGGCGACGCTGGATCTGATCCAGGCCGGCGATGCCGAACCTGGCTCGGCGGCCATCGCGACCATTGCCGGCGTCTCGAGCCGCACCCTGTTCCAGCACTTCGGTACCCTCGCCGATCTCTACGCGGAGGCCTTCGACCTCGCGGTGAGCCGGGCGTTCGACCGCGCGATACCGGTCGCCGGCGGTGGGTTGCTGTCCCATCGCATCGAGCTGGTGGTGTCGGACCGTACGGAGCTGTTCGAGAAGTGGCTGCCGGTCTGGCATTTCGCCGAACGCGTGCGTCCGGGCGCACCTGCGGTCGGGCAGGGTCTCGTCCGGCTGCGTCGGCGGCTGCGCGAGCGGCTCGCCGGCTGGTTCGCCACGGAACTCGGCACTCTCGGGACCGATTCGCAGGCGCTCGTGCTCGACGCGCTCGATCTTGCCTTCGGGTTCGAGAGCTGGCGGAACATGCGCGAACAGCTCCGGCTGTCGCCGGCCGATGCCTCACGCACCTGGCGCTTTACGGCGGAAGCGATCGTCCAGCGGGCGCTGGCCGTTCCGGTTGAGCCCGAAACGGCCGCCTGACCCGTGCTGGCGAACGGTCAGTTCGCCTTGGCGCGGAATTTCTCGTGGCACGCGCCGCACGCCTTGCCGGCGTCGGCAAAGGCTGCACCCACGGCGGCGAGATCGCCCGAGCCCGCTGCGACGGCGATCTTGTCGTAGGCAGCCTCGGCATTCTTGCTGGCGGCGAGGAAGCCCGGCATGTCGCTCCACACGGTGGGCAGCGCCTTGCTGTCCTTGTCGGAGCCGGCCGGGAACAGCTTCACGAAGGCGACCTCGAGCTCCTTGAGCTTGGCGGCGCTGGCGACGACGGCCTTCAGGTCGCCCTTGGAATCGATCACGCCCTTGATGGCGCGCATCTGAGCGGCGGTCGCCTTGCGGTTTTCCTGGCGCTCCTTCACGACATCGGCTTGCGCGAGCGCGATCGTCGTGCCGCCGATCATCAGGCCGGCGGCCAGCGCGCCGATAACGGTTCCAACCAACGTCTGCTTCTTCATCTCGGTCCCCTGTTTGGTGCGAGTCGGCGAGGGATGCCCTCTTCGGCGGTCGGCGCAGTTGTCGCAGGGTTCGGCGGCAAAGCGAACCGTGCCGCCCTCAAACTTGCTTCACGACTGCGTGTGCGGGCTCGGCCGTTGCCAGCCCGCGCCGCGCGTCGGATAAATCGTCATGGCGAAAACGAACGATAGCAGGCTCCGCGTCTGGGACGTTCCCGTGCGGCTGTTCCACTGGACGCTCGTGATCCTGATGGCGGCGTCCTACTTCAGCGGCCGCGCCGGCGGCGACTGGATGAAGCTCCATTTCTGGTCGGGCTACGCCATCCTCACCCTGCTATTGTTCCGCATCGCCTGGGGTTTCGTCGGCAGCACCACGGCGCGCTTCTCCGATTTCATCAAGGGGCCGTCGGCCGCCTTGCGCCACGTCGCCGAGCTGGTCGGTCCGGACCGTCCGCGCGAGGCCGGGCACAACCCGCTGGGCGGCGCGATGGTGCTGGTGCTGATCTTCGCGGTGCTGGCGCAGGTCGTGGCCGGGCTGTTCTCGGCCGACACCGATACCGGCATGGTCAACGGCCCGCTCACGCGTCTCGTCGCCGATGCCTGGATCGACAAGGCGACGGCCTTCCACAAGACCTGGATCAACGTGCTGCTGGTCCTGGCCGCGCTGCACGTGCTGGCCGTCTTCGTCTATCTCGCGTGGAAGCGGCAGAACCTGGTCGGCGCGATGATCACCGGTTCCAAGCCGATCGACGACGTGGTGGCGCCCGGCCGGCCGGCGCCGCGCCTGCGCTTCGCCTCGGGCCGGCTCGCGCTGTCGCTGCTGATCGCCTGCGCGGCGATCGTCTATTTCATCGTCCGCTGAGCGCAGCCGCTGGGCGAGCGTCGCCAGGGCCACGGCCTTGTGGCCCGCAAGGGCCGCCTCTAGGGTGGTGCAACACCACGTGAAACTTGGATTTTGCACCATGAAATTTACCGGAACCGACTCCTATGTGGCCAGCGACGACCTGCGCGTGGCGGTCAATGCCTCGATCGCGCTGCAGCGGCCGCTGCTGATCAAGGGCGAGCCGGGCACCGGCAAGACCGTGCTGGCGCACGAGGTGGCCAAGGCGCTCGATGCGCCGATCATCGAATGGCACATCAAGTCGACCACCAAGGCGCAGCAGGGCCTCTACGAATATGACGCGGTCTCGCGCCTGCGCGACAGCCAGCTCGGCGACGGCCGAGTGAAGGACATCGCCAACTACATCAAGAAGGGCAAGATGTGGGAGGCCTTCACCGCCGAGAAGCGGCCGGTGCTGCTGATCGACGAGATCGACAAGGCCGACATCGAGTTCCCCAACGACCTCCTGCTCGAGCTCGACCGCATGCAGTTCTACGTCTACGAGACGCAGGAGACGATCAAGGCCGAGCAGCGCCCGATCGTGATGATCACCTCGAACAACGAGAAGGAACTGCCGGACGCCTTCCTGCGCCGCTGCTTCTTCCACTACATCCGCTTCCCCGATCGCGAGATCATGACGCAGATCGTCGACGTTCACTTCCCCGACCTGCAGCGCAACCTGCTGCGCGAGGCGCTGAACGTGTTCTACGACATCCGCGAGGTGCCGGGCCTCAAGAAGAAGCCCTCGACCTCCGAGCTGCTCGACTGGCTGAAGCTCCTGATGGTCGAGGACATGTCGCCCGACGCGCTGCGCTCCAAGGATTCCAAGCAGCTCATCCCGCCGCTGCACGGCGCGCTGCTCAAGAACGAGCAGGACGTGCACCTCTTCGAGCGGCTGGCCTTCATGGCCCGCCGGGAGCAGCGCCAGTAGGAAGGGGAGCGCCCCATGTTCACCAACTTCTTCCTCGAGCTGCGCCAGGCCAAGGTGCCGGTCTCCATCAAGGAGTACCTCGCCCTGATGGAAGGCATGGAGAAGCACGTCGCCGAGTACAGCATCGACGACTTCTACTACCTGGCGCGCGCCATCCTGGTGAAGGACGAGCGCAACCTCGACAAGTTCGACAAGGTGTTCGGCCACGTCTTCAAGGGCCTCGAGGCGCTGCCCGCCGAGGGCGTCACCGCCGAGATCCCGGAGGAGTGGCTGCGCAAGCTCGCCGAGAAGCTGCTGACCGACGAGGAGAAGGCGCAGATCGAGGCGATGGGCGGCTGGGAGAAGCTGATGGAGACGCTGAAGAAGCGTCTCGAGGAGCAGCAGAAGCGCCACCAGGGCGGCAGCAAGTGGATCGGCACCGCCGGCACCTCGCCGTTCGGTGCCTATGGCTTCAATCCCGAGGGCGTGCGCATCGGTCAGGACAAGGGCCGCGAGGGCCGCGCCGTGAAGGTGTGGGACAAGCGCGAGTACAAGAACCTCGATGACACGGTCGAGATCGGCACGCGCAACATCAAGATCGCGCTGCGCCGCCTGCGCAAGTTCGCGCGCGAGGGCGCCGAGGTCGAGCTCGACATGCCCGACACGATCCGCTCGACGGCGCGCAACGCGGGCTATCTCGACATCAAGATGGTGCCGGAGCGGCGCAACAAGGTGAAGCTGCTGCTGCTGTTCGACATCGGCGGCTCGATGGACGCCCATATCCGCGTCTGCGAGGAGCTGTTCTCCGCGGCGCGCTCGGAGTTCAAGCACCTCGAGTTCTACTACTTCCACAACTGCCTCTACGAGAAGCTGTGGAAGGACAACCGCCGCCGCCACGTCGACACCTATTCGACGGCGCAGCTCATGAACACCTACCCGCCCGACTACAAGATCATCTTCGTCGGCGACGCCTCGATGAGCCCCTACGAGATCGCCTATCCGGGCGGCTCGGTCGAGCACTGGAACGAGGAGGCCGGACAGGTCTGGATCCAGCGCATGGCCGACACCTACCGCTCGATGGTCTGGCTCAACCCGGTGCCCGAGCGGCACTGGAGCTACACGCCGTCGATCCAGCTCCTGCAGCAGCTCTCGAGCAACCGCATGTTCCCGCTGACCCTGGGCGGCCTCGACAGCGCGATGAAGGAACTGAACAAGTAACGCACCCCCTCCCAACCCTCCCGCTGCAGGGGAGGGCTCATGACTCCCTCCCCCGCAGGGGGAGGGTCGGGGTGGGGTCCTCTGGAGGAAACAACCATGAAGACCGGGCCGGCCGTCGCCGAGATCCTCAAGCGCGAGGGCGTCGAATATCTTTTCGCCTATCCCGTCAATCACCTGATCGAGCACTGCGCGGCGCTCGATATCCGGCCGATCATCGTGCGCCAGGAGCGCATCGGCCTGCACATGGCCGACGCCATGTCGCGCATGACCAAGGGCCGCAAGATGGGCGTGTTCTGCATGCAGAGCGGCCCGGGCTCGGAGAACGCCTATGGCGGCGTGGCGCAGGCGTTCGGCGAATCGGTGCCGCTGCTGGTCATCCCGGCGGGCTATCCGCGCCGCATCGCGCACGTGCCGCCGAACTTCAACTCGACCTTGACCATGGCGCACGTCGCCAAGCACGCCGAGCCGATCACCTCGGGCAAGGAGATCGAGAACATCATGCGCCGGGCCTTCAGCCTGCTGCGCAACGGCCGCGGCTCGCCGGTGATCATCGAGTTCCCCGCCGAGGCCAACACCGAGGATGCGCCCGACCCGCTGACCTACGAGCCGGTGATCGCCACCAAGTACGGCCCCGACCCTGCCGCGGTGAAGGAAGCCGCCAAGGTGCTGGTCGAGGCCAAGCGGCCGGTGATCTATGCCGGCCACGGCGTGCACTGGGCCGAGGCCTATGACGAACTGAAGGAGCTGGCCGAGCTGCTCGCCATCCCGGTCTGCACCTCGCTGCAGGGCAAGAGCAGCTTCGACGAGACCCATCCGCTGTCGCTCGGCTCGGGCGGCCGCGCCTATCCCAAGGCGGTGCGTCACTTCCTCGACAATTGCGACGTGCTGTTCGGCGTCGGCAGCTCGTTCACCGAGACCAACTTCGGCATCTCGCTGCCGAAGGACAAGACGGTGATCCACACCACGCTCGATCCCAACCATCTCAACAAGGACCTGCGCTGCCAGTACGGCCTGGTCGGCGACGCCAAGCTCGCGCTGCGGGCGATGATCGACGAATGCAGCAAGCTGGTCGGCGGCCAGAAGCGCGATGCCGGCCCGGTCGCGGCCGAGATCAAGCCGATGGCCGATGCCTGGCTCCAGGAGTGGATGCCCAAGCTCACGAACAACGACGCGCCGCTCAATCCCTACCGCGTGTTGTGGGACCTGCAGAACACGGTCGACAAGGCCAACACCATCATCACCCACGACGCCGGCAGCCCGCGCGATCAGCTCTCGCCGTTCTGGAAGACGACCGCGCCGCACACCTATATCGGCTGGGGCAAGACCACCCAGCTCGGCTATGGCCTCGGCCTCGCGATGGGCGCCAAGCTCGCCTGCCCGGACAAGCTCTGCATCAACGTCTGGGGCGATGCCGCCATCGGCTTTACCGGCATGGACTTCGAGACGGCGGTGCGCGAGCGCATTCCGATCATGTCGATCCTGCTCAACAACTTCTCGATGGCGATCGAGCTGCACATCATGAAGGTGTCGACCGAGAAGTACCGCAGCACCGACATCTCCGGCGACTACGCCGCCATGGCCCGCGCCTTCGGCGGCTACGGCGAGCGTGTGACGAAGCCCGAGGACATCATCCCCGCGATCAAGCGCGGCATCGAGCAGACCCAGAAGGGCGTGCCCGTGCTGCTCGAGTTCATCACCTCCAAGGAAGTGACGATCTCGACGCCGAAGTAGGGAGTCCCCCACCCCGGCCCTCCCCCTGCGGGGGAGGGAGAAGAACACCCCCTCCCCCGCAGGGGGAGGGTTGGGGAGGGGGACCTGACGAGGAGCGAGCCATGACCAAAGTCCTTACGCCGCTTGCAGAGCACGACGTCGCCACGCGCGACGGGCTTTGGATGAGCCCGGTCGATGCCGAGCGAGTCACCGGCTGGAGCCTCAAGCCCGAGGGCATGTGCCGGCCCGATCTCTGCGTGCCGCTGCCCGCCTCGGCGCTCGGCGCGAACGAGGTCGATGTCGCGGCGTTCTGGAAGAAGCTCGGCGGTCCCGTCGTGGCGAGCGAGCGCGGCGACGTCTGGGCGCTCGGCGCGCCGGCCGACGAACGCAATGCGGCACTCGAAGGGCTCGAGGCACCGGATTTCACCTTGCCCGATATCGACGGCGTGCCGCGCGCGCTGTCGCAGCTTCGCGGCAGGAAGGTCTTCCTCGCCACCTGGGCCAGTTGGTGAGGCTGCCGCTTCGACTTGCCCGTGTGGCAGCAACTCTACGCTGAGCTCAAGGACAACAACTTCATGGTCGTGGCCGTCGCGGAGGAAAGCCGCGGTGCCGATCACGCGCGTCCCTGGATCGAGCAGGCCCAGTCCGGCTATTGGCAGCTCATCGATACGGAGCACCGGCTCGAAGACCTCTACAATCTCGTGAACGTGCCGCAGGCGATCTGGATCGACGAGGCGGGCCGCATCGTCCGCCCGCCGGAGAGCGCCGGCTCGACCGATCACTTCCGGCGCATGGATCTCGCCACGCGCACAATGACTCCCGAAGACCAGGCCGAGCGGCTGGCGGCGCGGCAGGCTTACCTCGACGCCGTGCGCGCCTGGGTGCGGACGGGCGAGCACGCCCTGCCGGCTGATGCCGCGCGCGCGGGCCTGCCCAAGGTTACGCCCGCGATCGCCGAGGCCCGCGCCCGGTTCCGCCTGGGAGTCTGGCTGCGCGCCAACGGCCGCGCCGCGCAGGGCGACCTGCAGATGGCCGAGGCCAGCCGCCTCCATCCCGAATCCTGGAGCCTGTGGCGCCAGGCCGCCGATCTCGACGAGGTCGGCAAGGCGAGCGGCCCCGATTTCTGGAAACGCGTGCACGCGCTGGGCGACAAGCCGTACTATCCGCCCCCCAGGCTATAGCGAGGCGCCGCCTCGGACCGTCCTCGTCGTAGTTCTGCTGGGGACGTGGCACTCCAATGGCGCATCTCGGGACGGCATCGACAAGGAGGAGACCATGCGCCTGAACTGGCGCGATCTCGGGACACGGCGCGCGGACGGCGCACACGGCAAGCCGGTCGAGATCACCGGTTTTCCGGTCACCGCGTTGCCGGCCGCGGGGGCCGATCATTTCCTGCTGATGGCCGAGCCCGGCTGCTGCCAGGGCTGCGTGCCGAACAATCCACTCGCCGTGATCGAGATCGTCGCCGACCGGCCGCTCCGCCTCGGCAACGGCGCGCTGCGGCTCGGCGGGACGTGGCGGGTCTCGCCCGACCCTGACGGCTGGCGCTACCGGCTCGAGGCTGCGGAGGTAAGATCCGGTCCTTCGCGTCGTGCCGTGCTCGCCGCGAGTCCGCTGTTCTGCCTGCCCATTCCGGCGATGGCACAGGCGATCGACGACGCGGTCGACACGCACAGCCACGCCGGCA
>CAMFJT010000239.1 GCA_945957125.1 uncultured Rhodospirillales bacterium
ACGGGGGAGGAGGAAAACCAGGAGCCTATGTCCCGGTCTTGGGCGTGCGGTTGAACTCGGTTTTCCTGCCGAGGCCCGCGCCCAGGATGGCGCCGGCATTGGCGGCGGCAAGATACACGATCAGCGCCGGCACGCTCGCGGCGGTGACGAGATAGCGCGCCAGGCCGCCCCGCCCCAGCTTGCGGTAGGCGCCCCAGGTCATGCCGAACAGCACCGCCAGCATGCCCAGCAACCAGACCCACAGGAGGAAGCGGAAGAAGCCGGTCAGATGGCCGTGGCCGACGATCGATACGATCAGGGCGACGACGCCGACGGCAAGTGCGGGAAAGACGAGCTGCTGGCCCAGCGCCACCGTCGTGGTGAATTTCGCCTCGCCCGGCCAGCCGGCGTTCCAGACCTGCGGCATCAGCTTGCGCGCGACCTGCACGAACCCCTTCGACCAGCGACTTTGCTGGGCGCCGAAATCGTCGAGCTTCTGCGGCAGCTCGCCGACAACGTGCGGCTCCATGAGGAAGACGCCGCCCCAGCCCTTCAGGTGGGTGCGCAGCACGAGGTCGAGATCCTCCGACAGCGTGTCGTGCGACCAGCCGCCAGCCTCCTCCACCGCTGCGCGCCGCCAGATGCCGCCGGTGCCGTTGAACTGGAAGGGCACGCCGCGGCGCGCGCGGACGTCCTGCTCGACGGCAAAATGGGCGTCCTGCATCAGCCGCTGCGCGCGGGTCAGCCAGGTGCGCTCGCCGTTGCCCCATTCGATGCGGGTCTGCACGAAGGCCGCGTGGGAATCCGCCAGCATTGCGGCCATGGTCCGCCTGAGCCAATCGGGCGGCGCGACGAAGTCGGCATCGAACACCGCGACATAGGGCGCATCGCACAGCGCCATGCCGGCGGCCAGCGCGCCGGCCTTGAAGCCGCCGCGGTCGGCGCGCCGGACGTGCCGGGCGTCGATCCCCTCCTTGTTCAGGCGCGCGATGGCGTGGGCGGCGATGTCGGTGGTGAGATCGGTGCTGTCGTCGAGCAGCTGGATCGTGAGCCGGTCGCGCGGCCAGTCGAGCCGGCCCGCCATCGCCACCGCCCGTTCCACGACGGTGGGCTCGTTGTAGACCGGCAGCTGGACGAGCACGCGCGGCAGCTCGGAGTCGGGCGGAAGTGGCGCGACGCCACCGGCCGCCGCCGGCAGCTCCTTCAGCCAATAGAGCAGGTAGAAGTAGTAGCCGGCGAGCGCGAACTGGACGGCAAAGCAAAGCACCACGACGAGGTCGACGGCCGACAGCAGCATGCCTTCCGTCCCTCAGTGATAGTGGATCGGAACTTCGAAGCAGCGGCCGTCCTCGATGTGAAGACGGCGCGACGCCACGTCGAAGATGCGCTCGTCGTGCGTCGAGAGCACGACGGCGCACTTGGCGCGCTGGGCGAGGTCCTTGAGCTGGTCGACGACGATGCGGCCCGACATGCGGTCGAGCGCGGAGGTCGGCTCGTCGGCGATGATCAGGTCGGGCAGGCCGATCATGACGCGGGCGATGGCCACGCGCTGCTGCTGGCCGCCGGACAGCTCGTCCGGCCACGCGTCGCCCTTGTCGGCCAGCCCGAGCAGGCCGAGCAGGTGGCGCGCCCGCTTCTCGTCCCAGGCCGGGTCGGCCAGCGGCGTGGTCGACACGCCGGCGATGACGTTCTGCAGCGCCGTCAGCGAGGACAGCAGGTTCCGCTTCTGGAACAGGAAGCGCACGCGATTGCGCAGGGCGTCGAGCTCGGGCCCGCCGGACAGGCCCACGATGTCGGTGCCGAGCAGGCGCAGCTTGCCCTCGGAGGGCCGGCGCATGGTGCCGAGGATGGTGAGCAGCGTCGTCTTGCCCGAGCCCGACGGGCCGGTGACGATCACCAGCTCGCCCTCGCGGACCTGCATGTTGATGTCGAACAGCACGTCGACCCGCTGCGGCCCCGTGCCGTAGTGGTGATGGATGTCGATCGCCTCGACGACCGGCGGACCGAGGATCTGGGTGTCCGCCATGGTCATTCGAACAGCATGATCGGGTCGACCTTCCACAGGCGCCGGATCGCGAACACGCTCGATACCGCGGTCATGATGATCGAGGCCGCCAGCGCCACGATCATCTCGCGCAGGCCCATGGTCATGCCGAGATGGATGGTCGCCTCGGCGATGCCGTAGACGATGCGCGCCAGGGTGAAGGCGACGAGGAAGGCCGGCGTGATGATCGCCGCACCGATCTGGCCGATCATGCACAGGAAGAACCACCAGTCGTAGCCCAGGCTCTTCAGGATGGCGTATTCGGGCAGGTAGAAGCGGATGATCTGGTACTGGGCGTAGTAGATGAACACCATGCCGATCATCAGGCCCATGACGAAGCCCAGGTCGGTGATGTAGCCGACCGGCGTCTCGCGCGACCAGTAGGTCTTCTCACGCACCTCGAACTCGTCGCGGGTGATGACCTCGCCGCGGCCCGCAAGCGCCTTGTTGAGCTCGTTGCGCGTGACGATCGGATTGGCCCCGGGCACGAGCTGGATGCCGATGAAGGCCGGACGATCGGCGAACCAGGAACCGAACACCTCCGACATGGTCTGCTCGGACATCACGACCGCACCGTCATTGACGACATTCGGCCCGATCGCGACCGTGCCGACGACGAACATCTCGCGCAGGAGCTGGCGCATGTCCGGCGGCCCCTGGACCGGCACCTCCTCGCCCCTCTCCGCCACCTCGGCGAGGTCGCCGAAATACGGCCGCGAATCGCGGTCGAACAGGATGCGTCGCGTGACCCTGAGCTTGTAGAGGTTGTCGCGCAGGCCGGGCACGTCGATCGCCGGCCGCTCGACGTCGATGGCGTACCACGCCAGGCGCCGGGCGGACGGCATGCCGGAATGGACGATCGGCATGATGCCGAACCACAGCGGCGCGGTGCTGGCCACCGCCGGGTTGCTCGCCACGATGTCGGTCATGGCGACCGGCACCTCGGCATGGAGCTGCAGCGACTTGAAGCCGGGCGGCACCAGCACGAGGTCGGCAAGGACCGCGCGATGCAGGCGGATCGCCGAATCGTAGACCGCCCGCTCGATACCGAGCTGGGCGAACACCACCAGCAGGCTGGCCGTCACGCCGGCGAGCGAGAGCAGCGTGCTGGTGCGCTGGCGGCGGAGCTGCTGGGAACCGAGCGGCATCGCCGCCGCCGTCTTCGCCGCCGCGCGCAGGCGCTGGAACGAAATGCGCTGCCACCACCGGCGCGGCTTCGGCGACGGAGCGGCGGGCAGCGTGAGAGCCATCAGAGGAAGGTGACGCGGGTCTCGCGGCCGAGCACCTGGGGCATGCTCGACGGATCGTCGAGCTCGATCTCGACCTGCACGACGCGGGCATCGGTAGAGGAACCGCCGTCCGGCTCGATGCGCTGCATGCGCTTCACCGTCGGCGCGATGCGCGAGATCTTGCCCTTGTATACGGTCGGGCTGCCGCGGAACGTGACCTCGACCCTGCCGCCGGTCGCGACGCGGCCGAGATGCAGCTCGTCGACGTCGGCCAGGACGCGCAACTGGCTCATGTCGACGATCTTGGCGATGCCGTTGCCCGAGATGCGCTCGGCCTGACGGGTGTAGATCTGCACCACCACGCCGTCGAGCGGCGAGCGGACCAGTGCCTGCTCGCGGCTGGTGCGCGCATTGTCGAGCCGGGCGCTGGTGATGCTGATGTCGGTGTCGATCTGGGCGATGTCGGTCGCCAGCGTCTCCTTCATGACGCGCAGCTTGGCCTGCTCGCGTTCGAGGCCCTGCTGGGAGATGTTGAGCTCGAGCTGCTTCATCTCCGGCGGCTTGCCGGAGCGCGCCACCTCGAGGTTCTTGAGCTTGAGCTCCTCGGCGGCCGAGCGCACGACGACCTCCTGCATGGCGATCTCGGCGGTGCGATAGCCCGAAATCATGGCCTCGCGCTGCCGCTTGGCCTTCTCCAGCTCGGCTTCCGTGGTCCGGACAGTGACGTCGGCGCGCGAATAGTTCGACAGGACGGCGATCACCTCGTCCTTCTTGACCTTCTGGCCATCGGTGATGCGCAGCTCCTGCAGGACGCCGCCGCCCGTCGGATCGCCCGCGATCACGGTCGTGCCGGCCGGCGCATCGGTGTAGCCGCGCGAGATCAGCGGCCCGGTCGGCCGAATCCCATCCTGCGCACTGCTGGTCTGGCGGCTCGGCGCGATCCACAGCATGAGGGCCGCGACGATCGAGAGAATCGCAACCCCTGTCGCACCCCACCTGAATCTTTGCTGTCGCGCCATCCCAACTCGTTCCAATTCATCGTCGGCCGGCCGCCAGTCCCGGACCTCCAGGGTCAGAACGACGTCGCCGGCACCACCGAGCCTGTCGCGATGCCTACCACCGAGAACGTCCGGTAGATCGCCGACAGGATCTTATTGTACTCGTAAAGTGGCGCATTCGTGACATACACCACGTCGCGGGCCTGCATTCCAAATTGCTGCGCGACGAAGATAGACACGGGCTGGCCGAGGTCCAATCGAAAAACGCGTGCCCTCGCGCCCGGAATGTTCTGGATATCGCCCAGCCTGAACACGAACACGCCGGTCTTGTTGGCACGATCGTCCGACAGGCCGCCGACCTGGCCCAGGGCCTCGAGCAGGGTCAGGTTCGGCTTGGTGAGATCGACATTGCCCGACTTCTGCACCGCCCCCAGCACCGTGAAGACGCGGGAATTGGGCCGCACGACGATCTCGTCGTTCTTCTGGATGGCGATATCGCTGCCCGCCAGCAGCTCGGAATACTGCGCCGTCAGGATGACCTGGCCGTTGCGCCGCACCACGACCTCGGCCTGGGCGGCCGCCACGTTGGACGGTCCGCCCGCGCGATTGATCGCGTCGACCGCCGACCGGGCGCCATCGAGGATCGAGAAGCGACCCGGTGCCTTCACGTCGCCGGAGACCATCACCGTATGGGAGCGGTCGGCGACGAACTCGACGATCACCTGCGGATCCTGCGCCTTGCCCTTGAGCTGGCCGGCGATGCGCTGCTCGATCTGGCTGAGATCGAGGCCCGAGACCGCGACCGAGCCGACATAGGGAATGCTGATCGTGCCGTCGTCGTTGACCCTCTGGGTGCCGAGATCGGCGCCCGGCCGCTGGATGGTCGGGAAGATGCTGCCTTCATAGGGCTCGAAGATCCGAACCTTCAGCACGTCGCCGGGCGACACCGCGACGCGGCCGCCGGCCGAGAGCCTGCTGGTGGTCGACGGCCGGTCCACGCTCGCCACCGGCCGGTAAGCCACGACGCTGGTCGGCGTCAGGTCGATCACGTCGAACGGCAGCGCCTCGGTGCTGCCGGCCTGCGCGCCGCCCATCCACGGGCCGTCACCCGGCACCACCTGGCAACCAGCAAGGCCAATACCGAGGCCGAGGACGATGGCGATAGGCCGCGCGACTGCGCGCAGCCAGGTCCAGAGTGTCAAATCCGATCTCCGTCCGGAGCGGCCAGCATCATCCCCACTCCGCGTCCTTGGTCAGTCTCAGCCTGACGATTAATTACCCTGTGGCGCCGCGCCGGTGCAAGCGCCCGGACGGAGTTGTCCCAAGCCGCGGTTCGAGTCGTGCCCTCGCCTGCTCGACATTCTCTGCAACGTCGAGAAGCTGGGAGAATCCGCTGACGTCGAGACAGTCGGCCGCCGCTCCGCCGAACCGGCAGAACACGACGCGCGCGCCCACCGCCTCGGCACCGTGCAGCACGCCGGCCAGCGCCCGCACGCCGGCGGCGCTCATGTAGGTCACGGCGCTGCCGTCCACGACGATCCTCGCGCCGCGCTTCAACGCCGCCTGCAACGTCTGCTCGACGGAAGACGCGGTCACCGAGTCCATGCGCTCGGGAAGCATGATCGTCGCGATATCGTCCACTGCCGCCGTCATACAGACATTCTCCGGGCACCATCCCCAACCGCGCGACGCCGCGAACCTTTGACGTCAAGCAGCACTCCGCCGGGGGCAGGCGCTGCCTTTGGCTTCGCTGGCGCTCCTCCCCCGTCATAAGGGGGTGGCCGGGTGTGGGGAAGCCTCAGTAAAATTTTTGCCTCGTTGCACATCGTGATCCGACATCGGGGATAGGGGCCGGGTCGCGTGCCCCCACCCGGCCTCTCCCGTATGACGGGAAAGGAGGAAGATCGGCATTCCTGGCGCGCATGAGTGGTGCGCGCCCAGCGCGTGATGCGTCGTCAGCGGCCATGAACGCCATCCCCGCGCGAATGTCCGCGCCACTGGCCGCCGAGATCCGTGCCGCGCCAGTCGATGCGCCGGCCACTCAGCGCACGCACCATGAGCCAGGGCGCCAGCGCCTCGCGCACGAGGGCGGCGGCCGCGGCCCGCGGACCGAAGCCCAGCCCATGGCCGGCGAGGAACCATGCCTCGGCCGCAAGCCATGCCACGACATGCAGGACGAGGGCGGCAAGGAGCCCCTGCGCGCCGACACCCGCCGCCGCGAGACCCGCCAGGCCGGCCACGCCCGACAGCGCCGCGCCGATCGCCGGCTCCCACAGCACGAGCGGCCAGACCGGCAGGCGCAGGCGCGTCCGCGCCCAGCGAACCTGCCGCGACCACACCGCCGGCCAGTCGCGCCGGCCGAGCGGCAGGCGCGGCATGACGCCGCCGAGCCGCGTCCTCAGGCCGAGTTCCCGCACCGAGCGGGTGACCGAGTAGTCGTCGGCGATCCAGCGGTTGAAGCCGCGCCAGTTGCCGATCCTCTGCAGGGTCTCGCGGGTCATCAGCGTGACGCCGCCCGAGGCGACCGCGATGCCGAGACGATCGGCCGCGAGGAGGAAGCGTGCCTGGTGCCCATCGATATAGGCCCGCTCCAGCTCGGCGGCGAAATTGGCCGGCGCCTCGCCGGCCTTCAGCGCGAGCACCAGTCCGACCGTGTCCGACAGCGGCGCCGCGGCGCGGCCGAGCGTGCCGGCATCGAGCAGGATGCCCGCATCGCACAGCGCCACGACCGGCCGGCCAGCCGCCTCGAGCCCCTTGCGCACGTTGTTCATCTTCGGATTGAAGGTGGTGTCGCTGCCGACCAGGATCGGCGCGTCGCGCCACAGTGCCCGCGTCGCAGCCACGGCGCCGTCGTCCGCACGGCTCACGCAGATCAGTACCTCGGCGCCCTCCCGCGCCAGTGACTGCAGAGCCGCGACATAGTCGGCCGAGGCGTCGGCCGCACCGTTCATCGGCGCCACGATGCTGAAATCGGCCGGCCGATGATGCACGGTGCCCTCAGGCCGGGGCACCCGGGCCAGCGCCGCGCTCGCCCATTGAATCGCCGAGGCAACTCCCCACCAGCCCAGGCCGATGCACGACAGGAGGCCGGGCTCCATCCTCCATCACCCGGTCGCCGAGAAGCGGTGGACGTCGTCCTTCTCGACCATCAGCGCATGATGGTAGTTGCGGATGACCTCGCTCGGCTCGCCCTCCTCGCGGATGTGGCCTTCCTCGATCCAGACGGCGCGGGTGCAGAGGCGGCGGACCTCGGCCATCGAATGAGACACGAAGAGCAGCGTGCCGGACTTGCGGAAATTGTCGATCCAGTCGAGGCACTTGCGCTGGAAGGCCGCGTCGCCGACGGCCAGCGCCTCGTCGACCACCAGGATCTCGGCCTCGACATGGGCACAGATCGAGAACGCCAGCCGGGTGCGCATGCCCATCGAATAATGCTTCACCGGCTGGTCCATGTAGTCGCCGATGCCCGCGAACTCCGCGATCGAGCTGAACTTGCGCAGCACCTCCGAGCGCTTGAGGCCGAGCACCGCGCCGCCGATCATCACGTTCTCGCGGCCCGACAGCTCGAGGTCGAAGGTCGAGCCGAGGGCCAGGACCGGCGCGATGCGCCCGGTGACGCGCAGCTCGCCATGGCTCGGCAGGGTCATGCCGCAGATCACCTGCAGCAGGGTCGACTTGCCGCAACCGTTGCGACCCAGCAGGCCGACGCTCTCGCCGCGGCGGACCTGCAGGTTGATGTCGCGCAGCACCCAGAACGGCTTGAAGTAGGACCTGTACCAGCCGAACATCACCTGCTTCAGCCAGTCGTTGCGCCGGGCGTAGAGCTGGTAGGCCTTCCCGAGGTTCCTCGTCTGGATGACGATATCAGATGACGTCGACGATGACATTCCGATACCTGTCGAAGAACCAGTAGCCGAAGTAGAAGGTGAACACCGACGTGAACAGCGTCCAGAGATAGACCAGCGGGTTGGGCAGCTTGCCGAGCAGGACGATGTCGCGCATCACCTCGACATAGCCGGTAAGGGCATTGATGTAGATAAGGAAATTGCCCGGCGCCGGCAGGGCGTCGTGGGGATAGAAGATCGGGGTCGCGAACATGAACAGCGGCACGATGTTGATCATCAGGTAGCCGGCGTCGCGCGTGAAGGCCCCGATTGCGCACAGGAACCACGACATCCCGACCAGGAAGCCCATGAACGGCACGAAGATGAACGGGATGAGCAGCACCGTCCACGGCAGGCTGCCCGTCGTGACGAGCTGGAACAGCAGCATCACCGCGACCGAGATCAGCGTGTAGAGGGTGGCGCGCAGCGTCGAGATCACCGCCAGCATGTCGCTGGGGAAGATCGTCTGCTTGATGAAGTGGGTGTATTCGTGCAGCAGCATCGGCGCACGGAACGCCATCTCCGACCAGAAGTTGAAGATGATGATGCCGCTGAAGATGAACAGCGCATAGCCCACCCGCGGCCCGCCGGCATTGTCGGCCAAAGGCAGCTTGAGGTTGGTCGTGAACGCGAACGTATAGACGGCGATCGCCAGCAGCGGCGCCACGACCGCCCAGACCCAGCCGGCCGCCGATCCCTTGAAACGCTCGCTGACCTCGCGGCGCAGGATCGCCTGGATGAGGTCCTGGTGATGCCACATCTGCGCGAACGGCTTGGCGAGGAAGCGGACCGCGCGCTCGGCGGTGCCGAGCTCCTCGACCACGATCTGCTTGCCGTTGACGACGTTCACCGACGGCATGAGCCGAGCTTCTCCTCCTTGCACCCCGTGGTGAGCCCGGTCGGTGTCGAACCGACGACCCTCTGATTAAAAGTCAGATGCTCTACCGTTGAGCTACGGGCTCGCCCCCGGGTCGCGTCACAGGCCGAAACCCCGCGCGGCGCCCATATAAGATGCAAGAGCGCCGGGGTCAAACCTCTGCTTCGTTCTCTTC
>CAMFJT010000240.1 GCA_945957125.1 uncultured Rhodospirillales bacterium
TCGAAGGCGAAGCGCGGCATCTTGGTGACGACGTAGTCGATCGTCGGCTCGAACGCCGCCGGCGTGCTGCCGGTGATGTCGTTCAGCAGCTCGTCGAGCGTGTAGCCGATCGCCAGCCGCGCCGCGACCTTGGCGATCGGAAAGCCGGTCGCCTTCGACGCCAGCGCCGAGGAGCGCGAGACGCGCGGGTTCATCTCGATCACCACCATGCGGCCGGTCGCCGGGTCGATCGCGAACTGCACGTTCGATCCGCCGGTATCGACCCCGATCTCGCGCAGGCACGCGATCGAGGCGTTGCGCATGATCTGGTATTCCTTGTCGGTCAGCGTCAACGCCGGCGCGACCGTCACCGAGTCGCCGGTGTGGATGCCCATCGGATCGACGTTCTCGATCGAGCAGATGATGATGCAGTTGTCGTGGCGGTCGCGCACGACCTCCATCTCGTATTCCTTCCAGCCGAGGACGGATTCCTCGACCAGCACCTCGGTGGTCGGGGACGCCTCTAGGCCGCCCTGCACGATCTCGAAGAACTCGTCGCGATTGTAGGCGATGCCGCCGCCGGTGCCGCCCAGCGTGAAGGACGGCCGAATGATCGCCGGCAGGCCGACGAAGTCGAGCGCCCTGGCCGCCTCCTCGCGATTGTGCACGACCTGGCTCTTGGGCGATTCGAGGCCGATCTTCGTCATGGCGTCGCGGAACAGCAGCCGATCCTCGGCCTTGTCGATCGCCTCGGCGTTGGCGCCGATCAGCTCGACGCCGAGCTTCGCCAGCCGGCCATCGCGGTGCAGCGCCATCGCGGTATTGAGCGCGGTCTGCCCGCCCATGGTCGGCAGGATGGCGTCCGGCTTCTCCTTCTCGATGATCCGCGCGACCATGTCGGGCGTGATCGGCTCGATGTAGGTCGCGTCGACCAGGCCCGGATCGGTCATGATCGTGGCCGGGTTGGAGTTGATCAGGACGACCCTGTAGCCTTCGTCCTTCAGCGCCTTGCACGCCTGAACGCCCGAATAGTCGAACTCGCAGGCCTGGCCGATGACGATCGGCCCGGCGCCGATCACGAGGATGGATTTGATGTCTGTGCGCTTGGGCATGGTGCCTACCGAAAAGCCCCTCCTCCCCTTGGCGGAGTCCGCCAAGGGGAGGTGCCCGCGTCTGCGCGGGCGGAGGGGTCATGAGCCACGGGCGACGCGGCCCATGACCCCTCCGTCGCCGTAAGACGGCGACACCTCCCCTTCGCGGTTTCCGCGAAGGGGAGGAAGGCTGTTGCGTCGAATTCCACGTTCACTTCCCGGCCTTGCTCTTGTCGATCATCTCGACGAAGCGGTCGAACAGGTAGTGGCTGTCGGTCGGGCCGGGCGAAGCCTCGGGATGGTATTGCACCGAGAAGGCCGGCTTGTCGGTGCAGCGGATGCCCTCGTTGCTGCCGTCGAACAGCGAGGTGTGCGTCACCTCGACATTGGCGGGCAGCGAGTCCTCCACGACACAGAAGCCATGGTTCTGCGAGGTGATCTCGACCTTGCCGGTCGTCAGGTCCTTGACCGGCTGGTTGGCGCCGCGATGACCGCGATCCATCTTCGCCGTCTTGCCGCCCAGGGTGAGGGCGAGGAGCTGATGGCCAAGGCAGATGCCGAACAGCGGCACGCCCTTGTTCAGCACGCCCTGGATGGCCGGCACGGTGTAGGCCACTGTCGCCGCCGGATCGCCCGGGCCGTTCGACAGGAAGACGCCGTCGGGCTCGTGGCGCAGGATGTCCTCGGCTGTCGCCGTCGCCGGCACTACCGTGACCTTGCAGCCGGTATTGGCCAGGCAACGCAGGATGTTGCGCTTGGCGCCGTAGTCGACCGCCACGACGTGGTAGCGCGGCTTGTCGAGCTTGCCGTAGCCCTTGCCCAGCGCCCAGGTCGTCTCGTCCCACTGGTAGCTCTGCTTGGTGGTCACCTCGATGGCGAGGTCCATGCCGTCGAGGCCGGGCCAGTCGCGGGCCATCTGGGTGAGCGCGGGAATATCGAACCGGCCGTCCGGCGCATGGACGACGACGCCGTTGGGCGCGCCGCCGTCGCGCACGCGGCGGGTGATCTCGCGCGTGTCGACGCCGCAGATGCCGGGCAGGTTGTGGCCCTTCAGCCAGTCGTCGAGCGGCTTGGCATTGCGCCAGTTGGCCGGCTCCGTGATGTCGCCGCGCAGCACCACGCCGCGCGCGGCGGGGTTGATGCTCTCGATGTCCTCGATATTGGTGCCGACATTGCCGACATGGGGGAAGGTGAAGGTGATGATCTGGCCGGCATAGGAGGGATCGGTGATGATCTCCTGGTAGCCGGTCATCGAGGTGTTGAAGCAGACCTCGCCCACGGCCCGTCGCGCGGCGCCTACGCCCTTGCCCCAGAATACGGCACCGTCGCCCAGTACAAGCGCGGCCGTGGCCCAACGCGGCGCGGCGGTCTCGGCGCCGGCGGTCTTTGGTGAGGTCATGATGCTGTGTCCGTTTTAGCGGCCCGAAGGAGGTCAGCCCGGGCCGCGCGGGTTGTAGCCAACGCGCCGCACAGGGTCAAGACGCGGCTGGGCGGCAATTCCCGAGCCTTTTCAATAACTTATTTGCTTTGCCAACAACGGGCGAGGCGATTAGTTTCCGCCTCTTCCGCAATTGGGATGCAATCATGCTGCGCGACAAGCTCAACGAGGCGATGAAGGACGCCATGCGCGCCCGCGACACGGCGGCGCTGGGCACCATCCGGATGATCCTGGCCAAGCTCAAGGAGGTCGACATCGCCTCCCGCACCGAGACCAGCCGCGACGGCGTGGGCGACGACCGGATCCTTTCCATGATGCAGGGCATGATCAAGCAGCGGAACGAGTCGATCGCCCTTTACGACAAGGGTGGCCGCCCCGAGCTCGCAGAGAAGGAGAAGGCCGAGATTGCGGTCATCGAGCGGTTCCTGCCGCAGCAGATGGACGAGGCGGCGGTCCAGGCCGCCGTCACCGACGCCATCAAGGCCGCCGGCGCGACCTCGATCAAGGACATGGGCGGCGTGATGGCCGCCCTGAAGGCCAAGTACGCCGGCCAGATGGATTTCGCCAAAGCCTCGGCGGTGGTGAGGAAGACGCTGGCCGGGTAGGCGCTTGCTCGCCGAGGACGGCTTCGAGCACCATGCCGGATCGGCGCTGCCCGCTCTGGCTGACCTGAGGCTTGTCCTCGAGAGTGTCCCGATCGAACGGGCTGGAGCGCGCTTGCACGGCGTGCACGGCCTGAGAGAGGTGCTGAACGGCGGCGGAAGCATCGGCGCCGTCGCGAGCCATCATCTTGGCGCGGCAGCAAGACCGGTGCGGGCCTTGTTGTTCGATAAGTCGGGAGAGAACAATTGGGCGCTCGGCTGGCATCAGGATCGTACGATCGCAATCGCCGAGCGTTGCGAGGTCGAAGGCTTTGGACCTTTGACGGTCAAGGCCGGCATGATCCACATCGAGCCTCCGCCGACCCTGCAGGCAGCGATGATTACCCTGCGCATCCACCTTGATGACGTGCCTCTCGACAATGCGCCACTCCTGGCAGCGGCCGGATCACACCGGCTCGGCCGTGTCCCGCAAGCTGATATCGCCGGGGTCGTGCGAAGCTCCCGGATTGCGCATTGTGCCGCGTCGGCAGGAGACATCTGGGCCTATTCGACACCGATCGTTCATGCCTCGGAGCTAGCGGCCAGGCCGGGTCGCCGCAGGGTCCTTCAGGTCGACTACGCCGCCCAAGAACTTCCGGGCGGCCTTCGTTGGCTTGGCATTTGATCGGCCCTCCTCGACCGGGGGCAAGGCATCGGCATATGACCCGGCTGCCGTCGTCCCGAGCGGAGCGAAGCGTCGTCGAGGGACCTGTTCATCCCGGCAGGTGTCGCATGAGGAGGTCCCTCCGCTACGCCTCGCTCCGCTCGGCTCCGGTCGGGACGACGGTGATTTGCTAATATGTGAATGCCCTGCTCCACCGAGGGACACGAAGGCTCGACAGCAAGCAAGGTACAGGATGACCACGAGGAAGAAGCCCAAGCCGGCCCTCGCCGGTAGCGTCTGAGAGTTGATCGACGGCTACATCGCCGACGATCCTGCGGTCTCGGGCACGATCTCCCGGTCGTCGGATCGCCACGCTGCGTAGCGCAGCGCCTGCACAACATCGTCTCGTTCGAGGTATGGATAGTCGACGAGCATCCGATCGATGCTATGTCCTGCGCCGATCTGGCGGACCACCATGCCGACGGTGACGCGCATCCCGCGTATGCACGGCCTGCCGCCCATGACTCCGGGTATCTGCGTGATGCGATCGAAGCGTGTCATCTGACCTCACCGGGGAAGGGAAAACGCCTCGCCCTCGTCCATGCTGACGCGCAGGCGGCCGCCGGCGATGTGCAGGCGCAGGCGGCGGTGCCTGGCGAGGTAGTGGATCATGACGATCGCCCCTGCCAGCCCCGCCGCGGCGCCGACGCCGAGGGCCCAGCGCGGGCCGAAGCGGTCGGCGACCCAGCCGACGACCGGCGCGCCGATCGGCGTGCCGCCGAGGGCGATGGCCAGGCGGATCGCCATCACGCGGCCGCGCATGGCGGGCTCGGTCGACAGTTGCATCAGGCTGTTGCTCGAATTTGTCACGGTGAGCGCCGAGACGCCGATGACGACCAGGGCCAGGCCGAACAGCCAGTAGTTGGGCATCAGCGCGGCCAACGTGCAGCCCACAGCGAACATCGCCGAGCCGATCAGCAACAGCTCGATGCGCGGCCTCTCGCGGCCCGCCGCGAGCAATGCGCCGGATATGGTTCCGACCGCCATCATCGACGAGAGGAGACCGAAAGTCTCGGCGCCGGCATGAAAGGCCGTGACAGCCATCGTCGAGATGAAGATCGAGAAGTTCATGCCGAACGTGCCGATCAGGAACAGCATGAGGAGGATCGCCCGCAGGTCCGGCCGGCTCCAGACGTAACGGAAGCCGGCGACGAAGCCGCCGGGTGCCCGCACGGCGCGCCGGTTGCGATGCAGGTCCTCCACGCGCAGGAACAGCAGCGAGCAGAGCACGCCGCCGAACGACACGGCGTTCGCGAGGAACGCCCAGCCCGTTCCCACGCCGGCGATCAACAGCCCCGCGAGCGCCGGGCCGACCATGCGCGCGGCGTTGAACGAGGTCGAGTTGAGGGCCACGGCGTTCGGCAGGTCGGCCTCGCCGACCAGGTCCGACACGAAGGTCTGCCGCGCGGGCGCGTCGAAGGCCGCGGTGCAGCCGTGCAGGAAGGCGAACACGTAGACATGCCAGAGCTCGACCAGGCCGCTGATCGTGAGCAGACCGAGCCCGAGGGCGCAAAAGCCCATTCCGGCCTGCGTGAGCATCAGGAGCTTGCGCCGGTCGAAGAAGTCGGCCGCGAACCCGCTGAACGGCAGCATCAGCATCTGCGGCCCGAACTGCAGCGCCATGACCACGCCCACTGCGCTGGCGTTGTTGTGGGTGAGCTGGGTGAGCACCAGCCAGTCCTGGGCGACCCGCTGCATCCACGTCCCGACGTTGGAGACGAGCGCGCCACCCGCCCAGAGCCGGTAGTTGTAGATGGCCAGCGACCGGAAGGTGCCTGTCCTCGGGGGGAGCTTTGTCATTTTCAGCGTTGGCGTGTCGGATGAATGCCGCGCGGCGGTCTCGGCCGGTCTATATAGCAGCTACAAGCCAGCCGGAGCGGGTGATCGTCCATGCCCTACGACATGCAAGCCGCCGACGGCATCCGCTTCATCCTCTCGCAGCGGCACGATGTGGTGGAACGCCGGATGATGGGCGGGCTGGTCTTCATGGTCGGCGGCAACATGTGCGTCGTGGCGAGCGGCCGGGGCGGCCTGATGGTCCGCGTCGGCGCCGAGGCGCAAGCGCGCGTGCTCAAGGAGCCGCACGTGACGCCCCTGACCATGAGGGGCCGGCCGATGACCGGCTTCGTGCGCGTCGCGCCCGAGGGCTATCGGACGGCAGCCGCCCTGCGCAAATGGGTCAAGCGCGGCCTGGATCATGTCGAGACCCTGCCCCCTAAGCCGGCCAAGCGCAGGTCGGACGGGACCGGGCGACAGGAGTTTTCCCCGCAACGCCCCCTCACGCGCGCAAGACGACAGGACTAGAGTCCGGCGATGGCCTTCCCTCCCGGCTTCCTCGACGAGCTGCGCGCCAGGCTCAGCCTGTCCGACGTGATCGGGCGGAAGGTAGCGCTCAAACGACGATCGGGCTCGGAGTATTACGGCCTTTGTCCGTTCCACAACGAGAAGACGCCATCCTTCACGGTCAACGACAAGAAGGGCTTCTTCTACTGTTTTGGCTGCCACGAGAAAGGCGACGCCATCGGCTTCGTGATGAAGACCGAGGGCCTGTCCTTTCCCGAATCGGTCGAGAAGCTGGCCCGAGATGCCGGCCTGGAAGTTCCCCGCGCCACGCCCGAGGAGCGCGAGCGGTCCGAGCGCGCCGCCACCCTGCAGGAAGTGGTCGAGCAGGCGGCGCGCTGGTTCCAGAAGCAGTTGCGCCTGCCGGTCGGCCGCCACGGCCTCGACTATCTTCGCGGCCGCGGCCTGTCGGACGCCACGATCGACGACTTCCGCCTGGGATTCGCCCCCGATTCGCGAGACGGGCTGCTTGGCGCGATGAAGCGCGAAGGGGTGCCGGTCGAAAAGCTGGTCGAGGCCGGGCTCGTGATCCAGCCCGAGGACGGCGCTCGTCAGCCTTACGACCGCTTTCGCGGCCGGGTGATGTTCACGATCAACGACAGACGCGGCCGGGCGATCGCCTTCGGCGGGCGGGTCATGGGCGTGGGCGAGCCCAAGTACCTCAATTCCCCCGAAACGCCGCTGTTCCACAAGGGCGCCAACCTCTATTGCCTCGACCGCGCGCGCGAGGCCTCGGCGAAGGACCAGCCGGTGATCGTGGCCGAGGGCTACATGGACGTGATCGCCCTGCACGGCGCGGGCTTCACCGGCGCGGTGGCGCCGCTCGGCACGGCCCTGACCGAGGGCCAGCTCGGCGAGATCTGGAAGCTTGCCGACGAGCCGTTCCTTTGCTTCGACGGCGACAATGCCGGCCGCCGCGCTGCCCAGCGCGCCGCCGACCGGGCGCTGCCCCTGCTGCGGCCGGGCAAGAGCCTGCGCTTCATCGCCCTTCCGGGCGGCGAGGATCCCGATAGCCTGATCCGCGCGCGGGGGCCGGACGCCATCCGACAGGTCCTGGAACTGGCCCGGCCGCTGGCCGACGTGATCTGGGAGCTGGAGACCGAGGGCAAGCCGGCCGATACGCCGGAGCGGCGGGCGAGCATAAAGAGCGCGCTGCTGGCCCGCGTCGCCACGATCGCCGACGGCTCGGTCCAGGCCTATTATCGCAGCGAGATGTTCGAGCGCCTGGACAAGGCGCATCGCCCGCCACCCTCCGCCCGCTGGCAGGGCCGGCGGGGCTTCTCCCGCGGCGGGCCGGGCCCGGAAGCCGCCCCCTTCCCGGCCGGTGCCGCGGCCCGCACCGCCGGGACGGATCTCGACGGCTCCCGCCAGGAACGGGCGCTGCTCGGCGCCCTGATCGCCCGGCCCTCCCTCCTCCACGCCGTGTTCGACGACGTCCATAAGCTCGCGATCGTCAACCCCGAGCTGCGGCGCTTGGAAGGCGCCCTGCACGATTTCATGTCCGATCCTCCCCCGCCGGAGGCGGAAACAGGAGCCCCCGTCGCCGAACCCCTTGAAGAACGCCAGCTCGCGCAACATCTGCAGCGCAGAGGCCTGGGCGGCGTTGCCCAGGGCGCGCGCCAAAAGGCGCAGGAGCTGTTTCGCGACAAGGAGGACGAGGTCTGGCTGGCACGCTGGCGGCGGATGTTCGACCATGTAATGGCCCGCAAGGCAGCGGCGGCTCACCTGCTCGAGGCGGAGCAGGCCTTCGCGGCACAGGCTACGGAGGAGAACTGGCAGCTCTTCCTGGACGCCCGTCAGCACCATCAGCAAGTTGCAGCATCCGAAAGCGGATAGCCGTCCTGCGCATTTCGAAGGGCGCGGACCTATCGAAGCTTGCACTTAGGCCCCATATAGTAGAAGGGTAATCTCAAGCGGTACGCCCAGCCGCACCCCCTTCTCGCAGCCTTCCAACGGCCTATATCGGCCGCGCGGGGGCTGTTGTCGCAGGACCCGTCAGTCGCGCATCCAAGGAAGTGAAATGGCGACCAAAACCGCAGTTGTTTCCCAGCCCGACGCCCCCGAAGCTCGAGAGGAGGGCCCCGATGCCCCGCTGCTCGACACGCTGGGCGCCGAGCTCAAGAAGCTCGTCCAGAAGGGCAAGGAGCGCGGCTACGTCACCTATGACGAGCTGAATGCGGCCCTGCCGCCCGACGAGGTGTCCTCGGAACAGATCGAGGACACCATGGCGATGCTGTCGGAAGCCGGCGTCAACGTCGTCGAGGCCGAGGAGCAGGACGATTCGACCACGGCCAATCCGGCCGAGCCTGCCAAGACCGCCGTGGTGGCGGCCGAGGCGACCGGCGAGGACGAGGAACTCGGCCGCACCGACGACCCTGTGCGCATGTACCTGCGCGAGATGGGCTCGGTCGAGTTGCTGAGCCGCGAGGGCGAGATCGAGATCGCCAAGCGGATCGAGGCCGGCCAGGACAAGATGATCGGCGGCATCTGCGAGAGCCCGATGACCATCACCGCGCTGCTGGCGTGGCGCGATGCGATCAACGAAGGCCGCATGCTTCTGCGCGACGTGATCGACCTCGAGGCGACCCAGGGTGGCCTGCCCGGCGAGGGCAAGGGAGCAGCAGCCGAGGGCGCCGTCAACGGCGCCGTCCCCGCCGCGCCGCCGATGCCGCGGCCGGCCATGCCCAAGCCGCCGGTCGTGCGCCTGGCGCCGCCGCCGCAGGCCAACGGCGAAGCGGGCCCCGCCGGCGGCAGCGCCGAAGCCGGCGGCGAGGAGGACGACGAGAACGCCCTGTCGCTGTCGGCGCTCGAGGAGAAGCTGAAGCCCGAGGTCCTGCGCACGCTGACCAAGATCCACAAGGTCTACGTCGAGATGTCGAAGGTGCAGAACCGGCGCCTGTCGACGCTCAGCCGCGGCCAGAAGCCCAGCCCCGAGTTCGAGAAGAGCTACGAGAAGCACCGCAAGAAGATCGTCGAGCTGGTGCGGACGGTGCACATCAACG
>CAMFJT010000241.1 GCA_945957125.1 uncultured Rhodospirillales bacterium
CACCTGATCGACATCCAGAGCGGCAAGGTCGTGGAGTTCCACAACGACGAGATCGAGGAGCTGCAGCGGCGGATCGCCGAGAAGGCCGGGTATCGGCTGGTCGGTCATCGGCTCGAGCTGTACGGCGTGCCTCTGGGCGGAAAGACCGACCGGCAGAAATGAGTGGACGAGCCTGTTGCTGCCCCGATAATGGCCAAATGATCGGGGCGGCCCCCTTGCGGATACTTCATGCGCATTGACCGTGCTGACAGCGAAGCCGAGCTTCTCGGACCACCCATCTCCAATCGGGAGATCGTCAAGGTGGTTGCCGGCGATTTCGAGGTAAGGCTGGCGCAGACCGCCGCCGAGATCGAGGCGGCGCAGATGTTGCGCTATCGCATCTTCTATCAGGAGATGGCCGCCCATCCCTCTCCCGAGGTGGCCGCCCAGCAGCGCGACTTCGATCCGTTCGACGAGGTCTGCGATCATCTGCTGGTGCTCGACCGCCGTCGCGGCGAGGGCCCCGAGGGCATCGTCGGCACCTATCGCCTGATCCGCCGATCGGCGGCGGCGAGGATGGGGCGGTTTTATTCCGCCGCCGAATACGACATCCAAAAGATCATCGACCACCCCGGCGAGGTGCTGGAGGTCGGCCGCTCCTGCATCGCGCGGGACGCGCGCAATACAGCGACCATGCAGATGCTGTGGCGGGGCATCGCCCTGTACGCCCATCACTACAACGTCCAGCTCATGTTCGGCTGCGCCAGCATGCCCGGCACCGACCCGAGCCAGCACGCGCAGGCCCTGTCCTATCTCCATCACCATCATCTCGCGCCGCCCGAGCTGCGCGCGCACGCCCTGCCCGAGCGCTATGTCGCCATGAACATGCTGGAGCCCGGCAGCTACGAGCCGCGCAAGGCGCTCGCCCGGGTCTCGCCGCTGATCAAGGGCTACCTGCGGCTGGGTGGCTTCGTCGGGGATGGCGCGGTGATCGATGCCGAATTCAACTCGACCGATGTCTTCATCGTCGTCAAGACCGAGCTGGTGACCGAAAAATACATGCGGCACTACGAGCGCGGCGCGAACGAGAAGGACTGAGACTTTCCGCCTCGATGTGGATCGGCTCTCCCTTGCGCGGTGCGTTCCGGCTGTTCAGCTACGTCGTGCTGACGCTCGTCCTGCTGCCCCCCTACATGCTGGCGGCGGCCTTGCGCCTCCGGCCCGTCATCCGCTGGATGCCGGTGGCCTATCATCGCGTCGTCTGCTTCCTGCTCGGCATCAAGGTCCAGGTCCGCGGCACGCGCTCGGACGTGACGCCGACCCTGTTCGTCTGCAACCACGTCTCCTATCTCGACATCGAGGTGCTGGGCGGGCTGGTGCCGGGCAGCTTCGTCGCCAAGGCCGAGGTCGCGACCTGGCCGTTCTTCTCCACCCTGGCCAAGGCGCAGCGCACCATCTTCATCGAGCGCACGTCGGGCAAGACCAGCGCCAGCCGCGACGAGATGATGCGGCGGCTCGACACCGGCGACAACCTGATGCTGTTCCCCGAGGGCACCAGCAGCGACGGTACCCGCGTGCTGCCGTTCCGCAGCGCCCTGTTCGGCGTCGCCCAGCTCCGCCATGACGACCGGCCGATCGTCGTGCAGCCGGTGGCGATCGCCTACACGCGCCTCGACGGAATCCCGCTCGGCCGCTACTGGCGGCCGCTGTTCGCCTGGTTCGGCGATCTCGACCTTGTGCCGCACCTCTGGCAGATGGTCTGTCTCGGCGAAACCGAGGCGGTGGTGACCTTCTTCCCGCCGGTCGACATCGACCGGCTGGGCGACCGCAAGAAGCTGGCCGAGTTCTGCTACCGGCAGGTGTCGCTGGGCGTGCAGGCGGCCAATTCCGGTCGCCACGAGCTTTTGCCCAAGTTGGCGTGATTTGCTAGAACCGCGCCCGTTCCAGCAACCGATCGAGAAGGCCGCCGTGCGCACCGAGGGGAAGCGCAAGCATGTGTTCATCCGCACCTACGGGTGCCAGATGAACGTCTACGATTCCGACCGCATGGCCGACGTCCTGCGGCCGCTGGGCTATGCGCTGGCCGCGGAGCCCGAGCAGGCCGATCTCGTCGTGCTGAACACCTGCCATATCCGCGAGCATGCCTCGGAGAAGGTCTATTCCGAGCTGGGCCGCATGCGCGACCTCAAGACCGAGCGCCGCGCCGCAGGCGGCGACCTCACCATCGCCGTTGCGGGCTGCGTGGCGCAGGCCGAGGGCGAGGAGATTTCCCGCCGCCAGCCGGCGGTCGACATCGTGGTCGGCCCGCAGGCCTATCACCGGCTGCCCCAGCTCCTGGCCGAGGCCGAGCGCAAGGCCGCCATCCTGAAGGCCGGCAAACGTCGGCCGGGTGCCGGCGTGCTCGATACCGAGTTCCCGGCCGAGAGCAAGTTCGACCATCTTCCCGCGCCGCTCGGCGTGCGTGCCGGCTCGGCCTTCCTGTCGATCCAGGAAGGCTGCGACAAGTTCTGCACCTTCTGCGTCGTTCCCTATACGCGCGGCGCCGAATATTCGCGGCCGGCCGCCCGCGTGCTGGCCGAGGCGCGCCAGCTCGTCGAGGCCGGCGCGGTCGAGATCACGCTGCTCGGCCAGAACGTCAACGCCTATCACGGCGAGGCAGACGATGGCTCGACCTGGTCGCTCGCCCGGCTGATCCGCGCGCTCGCCGGGATCGAGGGCGTGGCGCGCATTCGCTACACCACCTCCCATCCGCGCGACATGGACGACGATCTCATCGCCGTCCACGGCGAGGTGCCGCAGCTCATGCCCTATCTGCACCTGCCGGTACAGTCGGGCGCCGACCGCATCCTTGCGGCGATGAACCGCCAGCATGGCCGCGATCTCTTCCTCGACCTGGTCGATCGCCTGCGCCGCGCGCGGCCCGACCTCGCTTTGTCGTCCGATTTCATCGTCGGCTTCCCCGGCGAGAGCGACGCCGATTTCGACGACACGATGCGGCTGGTCGAGCAGGTCGGCTTCGCCTCGGCCTTCTCCTTCAAGTACAGCCGCCGCCCCGGCACCCCCGGCGCCGCGCTCGACGGCCAGGTTCCCGAAGCGGTGAAATCGGCCCGGCTCTCGGCCCTGCAGGCGCTGCTCGGCCGGCAGGCGCGGGCGTTCAACGAATCCAAGACCGGACAGACCGTGCCGGTGCTGTTCGCCGAGCCCGGCCGCAAGCCCGGCCAGCTCATCGGCAAGACGCCGTGGCTGCAGTCGGTCTACGCCGAAGGCAAGCCGCGGCTGATCGGCCGCATCGTCGAGGCGCGCATCGTCGAAGGCCATGCCAACAGCCTGGCCGGCGAGATCGTGACCGGAAGCTACGAGGCCGCCGCGTGACCGTCACCCGCCGCGTCACGTTCGAGGACAATTCGGTTCTGGTCGAGCTCTACGGCGTGCACGACCGCAACCTCGCGCGCGTCGAGCAGCTTGCCGAGGTGCAGCTCCGCGCCCGGGCCAACCAGGTCGAGATCACCGGCGATGCCGACGACGTGACCGCCGCGCACAAGGCGCTGACCAGCCTCTACGAGCGGCTGAAGCGGGGTCTCACGGTCGAGATGGCCGACGTCGACGCGGCGATCCGCTTCGCGCGCTCCGGCGTGGCGGCCGAAGAAGAAGGCATCCGCACCCGCAAGCGTACCATCAGTGCGCGCTCGCCCGGCCAGCGCGACTATCTCGAGGCGCTGCGCGAACGCGACATGGTGTTCGCGCTGGGGCCGGCGGGCAGCGGCAAGACCTATCTCGCCGTCGCCATGGGCGTGTCGCTGCTGCTGGCCGGCAAGGTCGAGCGCATCGTGCTGTCGCGGCCGGCGGTCGAGGCCGGCGAGCGGCTGGGCTTCCTGCCCGGCGACATGCGCGAGAAGATCGATCCTTACCTGCGGCCGCTCTACGACGCGCTGCACGACATGCTGCCGGCCGAGCTGATCGCCAAGCGCATGGAAGCCGGCGACATCGAGATCGCGCCGCTCGCCTTCATGCGCGGCCGCACGCTGTCTCACTGCTACGTCATCCTCGACGAGGCGCAGAACACCACCCCGATGCAGATGCGCATGTTCCTCACGCGGCTGGGCGAGGGTTCGCGCATGATCGTCACCGGCGATCCCAGCCAGACCGACCTGCCGGGCGGCCAGAAGTCCGGCCTCAACGATGCGGTCGACACGCTCGGCAAGGTCGACGGCATCCGCTTCGTGCGGCTGACCTCGAAGGACGTGGTGCGCCACGACCTCGTGACCCGCATCGTCGAGGCCTATGACGCGCGCGACCGCAAGATCAAAGGTTGACGTGGTCCTGCTCGACGCGGCGTGGGCGCAAGCCCTGCCCGGCGTCGAGCGGCTCGTGCGCAAGGCCGCGCGTGTGGCGCTGGGCGCGCGGGTGAGGTCGCTGGTCGTGGCGCTGTCGGACGATCGCCGCGTGCGTGCGCTCAACCGGCGCGACCGCGGCAAGGACAAGCCGACCAACGTCTTGTCCTATCCGTCCGGCGAGAAGACGTTCCTCGGCGACATCGTGCTCGCCCGCCAGACCGTGTGGCGCGAGGCGCGCGCCCAGAAGAAGACGCCGGCCGATCACCTCGCGCACCTCGTCGTGCATGGGACTTTGCATCTGCTCGGCCACGACCACGAGACCAGCGACGCCGACGCCGAGCGCATGGAAGCGCTCGAGCGCCGCATCCTCAAGAAGCTGGGCATCGCCGACCCGTACTGAATCTCCGCTGGGACCGCGCCACTCCGTGGCGCTCATGACCTTGAGCGCCACGGAGTGGCGCGGTCCCAGCGATGAAATGAAGTCACAGCATCTCGAGCGATTGCTTGCGCTTGGGCGGCGGGAAGGCGCGGTCGAGGGCGGCGAGGGTGTCGGGCGACAGGGTGATCGCCAGGGCGTCGAAATTCTCCTTCACGCGCTCGCGGGTCGAGGATTTGGGGATGGTCACCACGCCGGGCTGCGCCATCAGCCAGGCGATCGCCAGTTGCGCGGGCGTGCAGCCGGCCTCGTGGGCGATCTTCTGGAGCGGCGCCGATCCCAGCAGGCGGCCCTGGTCGAGCGGCGAATAGGCCATCAGCGGGATCGAGCGCTGGCGCATCCAGGGCAGCAGGTCGTAGTCGGGACCGCGCCGCGACAGGCAGTAGAGCACCTGGTTGGAGGCCGTGAGCCCGCGATCGACTTCCGTGGCTTCCGCCATGTCGTCGGTGTCGAAGTTGCTGACCCCGAAATCGCCGATCTTGCCGGCCTCGCGCAGCCGATGGAACGCCTCGAAGGTCTCCTCCAGCGGAACGCCACCCCGCCAGTGCAGCAGATAGAGGTCGATTCGTTCCAGCTTCAGGCGCTTGAGGCTGCGCTCGCAGGCCGCGATGGTGCCGCTCCGCGTGGCGTTGTGCGGATAGACCTTGCTGACGACGAACGGAAGCGGGCGGCCGGCCAGAGCCTCGCCGACGATCGTCTCGGCCTCGCCGTCGCCGTACATCTCGGCGGTGTCGACCATCGGATAGCCGAGCTCGAGGGCGTATTTCACGGCCGCCAGCTCCTGGGCGCGGCGGCGGCCGCTCTCGCCCATGCGCCAGGTGCCGATTCCGAAGGCCGGCATCCGCGCGCCGGAGGGCATCTCGCAGGATTGCATCAATTCCTTCCGCCGATTGCAACGCAGGGCCTATACCTTATCTTATCAGCCATGCCGGACTCCACAGCGCGCACCCCGCAGCCAGACCCTGGCGGCCGTGCTTCGGACGGGGAGATCACCCCCTTATCCCCGGCCCCGGCGGCGGACGCCGTCTCCAACGGCGGCCTGCTGCGGGCCATCATGCGCCGCCTGCGCCGCCGCGAGAAGAACGAGGCGGTGCGCGAGGCGATCGAGGAACTGATCGAGGAGACGCCCGAAAGCGACACGCCGATCAGCGACGACCAGCGCGTCCTGCTCGCCAACATCCTGAAGCTGCGCGACAAGACGGTGAGCGACGTGATGGTGCCGCGGGTCGACATCGTCGCCATTTCCGCCGACACGCCGCTCGACGAGGTGGTGCGGCTGATCCAGGCCGAGGCCCATTCGCGCTATCCGGTCTATCGCGAGACGCTCGACGACGTGATCGGCATGATTCACATCAAGGACGTGCTGGCCTACTGGGGCACGCCCAAGAAGTTCAACCTGCGTGACATATTGCGCCGGGTGGTGTTCGTCGCGCCCACTCTGCCGGTGCTCGACATGCTGCTCGACATGCGCCGCTCGCGCACCCACATGGCGCTCGTGGTCGACGAGTTCGGCGGCACCGACGGCGTGCTCACCATCGAGGACCTGGTCGAGGAGATCGTCGGCGAGATCGAGGACGAGCACGACGTGGCGCAGGCGCCGACCGTGCTGCGCCGGCCCGACGGCACGATCGACATGAACGGCCGCACGCCGGTGGAGATGCTGGAGCAGGAGATTGGCAACGTGCTGTCGGAGGACGAACGGCGCGAGATCGACACGGTGGGCGGGCTGATCTTCTCGCTGCTCGGCCGCATCCCCGAGCGTGGCGAGGTGGTCACCCATCCGTCAGGGGTCGAGTTCGAGATCCTGGACGTCGATCCGCGGCGCATCCGCCGTCTGCGCGTGCGGCCGCCGGCCGCCGCGTCGTCCGCCACCTGATCGCCGCGACGCCGTGACGTTTCTCCGGGGATGGCGGGCGCTGGGCGCCGGCATGACCGCGGGCGCGCTGGCTGCGCTTGCCATGCCGCCGCTCTACTGGCTGCCCCTGGCGGTGGTCGGCGTCGTGGTCCTGGTCCGGCTGTGGGACGAGGCGCCGACAGCGCGCCAGGCTGCCTTGCGGGCGTGGCTCTGGGGCATCGGGCATTTCACGGTCGGCTCGTACTGGATGGTGGAGGCCTTCTTCGTCCCACCGGCCGACTTCGCCCCGCTGGGCCCGCCCGCGGTCTTCGGCCTGGCGTTGGTGCTGGGGGCCTTTCCGGCCATTGCGGCCGGAACGGCGAAGGCACTGGTCCTGCGCTGGCCGCTCCTCGCCGGCCGCTACCGCCGCCTGGTCCTGCTCGCGATCGCCTGGACGCTGACCGAATGGCTGCGCGGCCACGTCTTCACGGGCTTCCCCTGGAACCCGCTCGCGCACGTATGGGCATTTGCCCCGCCCTTGCTGCAGGGTGCCGCGCTGTTCGGCGTCTATGGGTTGGGGACCTTGACCTTCCTCGTCCTGGCATCGCCGGCCGCCGGCTGGCGCGCCGCGCTGGCCGCGCTGGTCGCGGTCGGGCTTGCCGGAGTGGGCGGGCAGCAGATCATGGGCGAGCGCGCGCCTGCTGCCGGGCCGATCGTGCGCATCGTGCAGCCCAACATTCCGCAGGCGGAGAAGGGCCGGCGCGATTTGCGCGCGCGCGAGATGAAGACGCTTATCGATCTCAGCCGGCGCGACGGCTTCGACCGTCTCGCCGCCGTCGTCTGGCCGGAGACTGCCGTCCCCTTCGTCGTCCAGCCAGGATCGGCCGGCCTGGAGATGCTGGCGACCGCTGCGCCCCCTGGCGGCGTTCTGCTGGCAGGAGCCGTGCGCTCGGGACCGAGCATGGACGATGGCGTCTGGAACTCGCTGCTCGCGATCGATTCGGCGGGCAGGGTGATCGCGACCTACGACAAGGTCCATCTCGTGCCATTCGGCGAATACATCCCGTATCACAAGGAATGGCCGCCGCTGACCGGCCTGGTCGGCCGCGGCTCGTTCGACGCCGGCGCTTCGTTCACGACGCTGGCGCTGCCGGGCCTCCCCGGCTTCTCCCCGCTCATCTGCTATGAAGCGCTCTTTCCCGCCGAGGTCACCGGACCGGACGCACGGCCGGCCTGGCTGCTCAACGTCACCAACGATGCCTGGTTCGGCGTCTCCAGCGGCCCCTATCAGCATCTCGTCAGCGCCCGCCTGCGGTCGATCGAGGAAGGCCTGCCCATGGTCCGTGCCGCCAATACCGGCATATCGGCCTTCATCGATGCCTACGGCCGCATCCTTGCCTTTTTGGACATGGAGAATCAGGGTGTAATCGATCATGCGCTGCCACCGCCGCGCGCGGCGACGCCGTACGCTAGGTGGCATGATTGGACCCTGTTCGCCCTTTTGGCGGTACTCGCGGCGTGCGCCTTTGCGATCGGGCCGAGGCGGAAAGCGTTCGATCCGTAGCGTTCGTGCGCTCGAAATGAATAGGTTCGGCTTGCAATCCATGACGGATATGTCATATGCAACCTTGTTGCACAGATATGCATTTTTGCAGGGGCGAAATGCGCGCGTCGGTACAATCTAAACGTGTCCTGAGCCGTTCTGGTCGATAATCGCGCCGCGCAAGCAACTTCAGGAAGGATGAAGAAAGATGGCAAGATCGCATCCGGTTGATGTTCATGTTGGCGCGCGGATGCGCCAGCGCCGCACGCTCCTCGGCATGAGCCAGGAGAAGCTCGGCACGGCGGTTGGTCTGACCTTTCAGCAGATCCAGAAGTACGAGCGCGGCTCGAACCGCATCGGATCGAGCCGCCTGTTCGAGTTCGCCAAGGTGCTCGACGTGCCGGTGTCGTACTTCTTCGACGAGATGCCCTCGAATGCGCTGGCCGGCCGGCCGATGTCGGGTCGTGGTCGCAAGGGTGGCTTCGGCGAGGCGGCCACGCCGTTCGAGCAGGAGAAGGATCCGCTGATCAAGCGCGAGACGCTCGAGCTGGTGCGCGCCTACTACAAGATCCGTGAGAGCCGCGTGCGCAAGCGCATCTTCGAGATGGTCAAGGCCGTGGGCGCGGCGAGCCATGCCGAGGTGCTGGGCGGCCGCAAGGTGCGCGGCAAGCAGGCCGCTCTGCCCTCTTGATTTTCGCGGCGGTTTGGAGTTTTTTGCGGCGCGGCCCGATCGCCGGCGCCGACGCGGACGGATTTGGACGACTTGCCACCGCGTAACCAAAGGCTAAGCCGGACTTAGGCGGCACATCCGCCCTGCCCGGAGGTCCAGTGACATCTGTGGAGGGCTTTGTGGCGCTCAAGGACTATATCTTCACCAGCGAATCGGTTTCCGAAGGCCATCCGGA
>CAMFJT010000242.1 GCA_945957125.1 uncultured Rhodospirillales bacterium
GGCCGAACAGGTACTGGATGGCGTGGAACACCGGCGAGGCGTGCGGCTTCACCGCCACCCTGTCCTCGGGCTTCAGGACCGAGAAATAGAGCGCCGTCATCACCGTCGCGAGCGAGGCGCAGGAGGCCTGGTGGCCGCCGACCTTCAGCCCGTCGCGGTTGGGCCGCAGGTGATTGGCGTTGTGGATGGTCCAGGCCGAGAGCCACAGGACCTTGCGCTCCAGCTCGCGAAGAAGGCGCAGGCGTTGGACGGGGGCGAGGGTGCTCATGGGGATGACATACGCCGCAATCCGGGGAAAATCCTTGCGTTCAGGCTGAGAATCGCACTGTATTGGGCAGAATTGTCCGATTTCCTGACGGATGGAGCAATGATCTCCCTCGATGCCATCGATCGGCGCATCCTCGAACGACTGCAGCAGGACGGCCGGCTGAGCAATGCCGACCTGGCCGAGAAGGTCGGGCTGTCGTCCTCGCCCTGCTGGCGCCGGGTCAAGGCGCTGGAGGAGGCGGGCGTCATCAAAGGCTATGCCGCGCTGCTCGACGCGCGGACGGTGGGCCTGTCGGTCAACGTCTTCATGTCGGTGTCGCTGTCGACGCAGAACGAGAAATCGCTGAAGGACTTCGAGCGGGCGGCCGCGGCGCGGCCCGAGGTGATGGAGTGCTACCTGATGACCGGCGACAGCGACTACCTGCTGCGCATCGTCGTGCCCGACCTCGAAGCCTACGAGCGCTTCGTCATGGACTTCACCAAGATTCCCGGCATCGCCCAGATCCGCAGTTCCTTCGCGCTGCGGCCGGTCAAGCAAGGGACCGCCTTGCCGCTGGGCTGACCGGCAGCGGGCTACTGCAGCCCGAGGAACTCGAACGGCTTGGCCGGCGTGAAGGCCTTCGTCGCGTCCCCGGCGTAGGTGTGTGCCTGGTTCGGTCCGAGGTCGAGCTTGCGGACGCCGGCGGCGAAGTCGATCGCCTTGAGGTCGACCCAGAAGACGTTCGGCGTGAGCGCCGAATCGAAGAAGTAGAGCTTGCGCTTGTGGTCGAAGACCGTTCGCCACCAGGTCGACGAGATGTTGGGCTCGTCCGGCGTGGTGAGGCCGTACGGCACCGACGCGTTACGGATGACGCTGAAGACGCTGGCGACCGCGAGGTTGGGCTCCTGCTTCTGCGGCACGGCGTTGATGTAGAAGGAGGCGCGGGCGAACCGGTCCGAGGCGCGGTTGGTGCCCGGCAGCATGACGGTGCCGCTGATCTGCTTCCAGTATTCGTTGAGCGCCAGCTGCTGGTCGAAGATCGGCGAGTTGGTCATCACCTGGTACTGCCGGCCGTGATGGATGACCTGACGGCCGTCGATATACTCGACGATCGCGCTGTCGCCGCTGGCATCGGACATCGACAGGTGCAGGGTCGCGAGCCGTTCCTGGCCGGGAACGTTGTCGGTGACGATGGAGAACGGCTCGCGGGCGAGCGCCTTAACCGCCTCGTCGACCGTCGCGAAATTGTCGAGCACGTACTGCGCCCAGGCGGCGATGGTGAGGCCGGGCCTCGATGCGTCGAGAGGCGGGTACCGGGATTCGACCAGCCACAGGAGGTTGGCCACCAGGCCGGCTTCGTTGGCGCCGTCGGTCGTCGAGACGTCGTAGCCGGTCGCGATCACGCTGCCGTACTTCGATGTCCACTTGATCGAGTTCGGGCCCGCCTGGCCGCTGCGCGCCATGCCGCGCGGCAGGATCCAGAGATTGGTGCCGACGTCGCTCTTCCAGTCCATCGAGCGCGCGGTGATGGTCGTGCCATCCTCGCCGAGATAGACCACCCGCGTGCAGGCGATCGCCACGGGCGGCGCGGCCAGTGCCAGCGCTGCCGCGCAGGCCATCACGATCTTGCGCGTAACCTGGCCGAAAGGCGTCATGGGTCTCCTATCCGAGGTCGATCGTCCCGCTCAGCATAGGCACGCAGCGCCCGCCGATAAAGGTGCGGCGAACCGCGCCGCCGGACTTCTCCGCCATGGCGTCCAGCAGGCTCGGCCGGCCCATGTCGAAGCCCTGGCCGATCGTCTTCGACAGCGAGAGGTCGGCGCGCGGATCGCGATGCGCCAGCAGGCCGATCAAGGTGACGTTGGCGGCGCCGGTCGCGGGATCCTCGGGCACGCCGAACAGCGGCGCGAACATGCGGGTCTGCACGTCGATGCCGGGCTCGTCGGAGGTGACATGGAGATGGACGCCGACGGTGCGCTCCATCGGCAGGTGCGTGCGGAACACCTCGACATTATAGAGCGCCCTGGCCAGCACCGCGCGCGAGGTGACCTCGGCGAACACGAACTTCGTGCCCGTGGTGGCGACCACCGGCTCGCCGACGATGTCCTCGGGCGCGAGCCCGACGGCCGACGCCACGATCTGCCGCGACATGGTCTCGACCAGCGTCAGCGGCTGCGGCGCGGCGAGGCGCGTGGCGATCACGACCCCGTCCTCGCGCATCACGTCGAGCGGCACGAGGCCCGCGATCTCCTCGAACACCAGCCGGTCGCCGCCCCGGCCCATCCGCGCCAGCACGAACGCCGTGCCGACATTGGGATGGCCGGCGAAGGGCAGCTCGGCCTTGGGCGTGAAGATGCGGACATGCGCGGTGTGCGCCGGGTCCTTGGGCGGCAGCACGAAGGTCGTCTCGGCGAGGTTGAACTCGGCGGCGATGGCCTGCATCTGCTCCGTGGTCAGGCCTTCGGCGTCGGTCACGACGGCGAGGGGATTGCCGCCGAACTTGCGGTCGGTGAAGACGTCGACGGTCTGGAAAGCGTGTTTCATGCTCCCAAATCTGCCACGGCGCGCTAAGCTCGCGCGCATGACCAATGCTCACGCATCCCCACAAATCTCTTATGACCATGGCGTCTCGACCCGCAAGCTGATCGGCGAGACGATCGGGACCTTCTTCGACCGGCAGGTCGAGAAGTATCGCGAGCGCGAGGCGCTGGTGGTCAAGCACCAGGATGTGCGCTGGAGCTGGGGCGAGCTCGGCCGCCGCGTCGACGATCTTGCCGCCGGGCTGACGAGCCTCGGGCTGGAGCGTGGCGACCGGGTCGGCATCTGGGCGCCCAACACCTCGGAATGGACCCTGATGCAGTTCGCCACGGCCAAAGCCGGGCTGGTGCTGGTCAACGTCAATCCGGCCTACCGGCGCGCCGAGCTGGAATACGCCATGAACAAGGTCGAGTGCCGGGCGCTGGTGCTGGCACCGGCGCTCAAGACCTCGAACTATCTCGAGATCGTCGACGACCTGGTGAAGGCGGCGAAGCTGCCGCATCTGCGGCACGTCGTGCGGCTCGGCAAGGAGAAGACGCCAGGCATGCTGAACTTCGACGACGTGGCGTCGGCCGGCGGCAACGCCGAGCGGGTCAAGCTCGCCGAGCTCGGGCCGAAGCTGCAGTTCGACGATGCGATCAATATCCAGTTCACCTCGGGCACGACGGGACATCCGAAGGGCGCGACGCTCAGCCATCACAACATCCTGAACAACGGCTACTTCGTCGGCGGCGGGCTGAAGCTCACCGAGAACGACCGGCTGTGCATCCCCGTGCCGCTCTATCACTGCTTCGGCATGGTGATGGGCAATCTCGGCTGCCTGACGCATGGCTCGACCATGGTCTACCCGTCCGAGGCCTTCGATCCGCTGGCGACCCTGCAGGCCGTGGCCGAGGAGCGCTGCACGGCGCTCTACGGCGTGCCCACCATGTTCATCGCCCAGCTCGACCATCCGGAGTTCGACAAGTTCGACCTCGGCAGCCTGCGCACCGGGATCATGGCGGGCTCGCCCTGCCCGATCGAGGTGATGAAGCGCGTGCAGTCGAAGATGAACATGCACGAGGTCACGATCGCCTACGGCATGACCGAGACCTCGCCGGTGTCGACGCAATGCGCGACCGACGATCCGGTCGAGCGCCGCGTCTCGACCGTCGGCCAGGTGCTGCCGCACATCGAGATCAAGATCGTGGATGCCGAGGGCAAGGCGGTGCCGCGCGGCGAGACCGGCGAGTTCTGCACCCGCGGCTATTCGGTCATGAAGGGCTACTGGAACGACGAGGAGAAGACGCGCGAGGCGATCGACGAGGCCGGCTGGATGCATACCGGCGACCTCGCGACGATGGACGACGAAGGCTACGTCAACATCGTCGGCCGGCTGAAGGATATGGTGATCCGCGGCGGCGAGAACGTCTATCCGCGCGAGATCGAGGAGTTCCTCTATCGCCATCCCAAGATCCAGGACGTGCAGGTGATCGGCGTGCCCGACGCGAAGTACGGCGAGGAGATCTGCGCCTGGATCAAGCTCCACGACGGCCAGGGCGCCACGCCCGAGGAGATACGCGAGTTCTGCAAGGGCCAGATCGCCCACTACAAGATCCCGCGCTACATCGAGTTCGTGCCCGAGTTCCCGATGACCATCACCGGCAAGATCCAGAAGTTCGTGATGCGCGAGCAGACCATCGGCAAGCTCGGCCTCAAGGCGGAGAAGACGGCGTAGTCCCCAGCGGAACGCCTCCGTTGTCAGGCGAAAGTAATATCCCGGGCGTAACCAGGATTCCTTGCGCAGGCCGCGGGTCGACAGGCGATTCGAATGTCGACACAATTTCGCCCCGCCGAAAATGCTATGCTGCCGTCGATAGGAGTTCGCTGGCATGCCGATCTACATGGAGATTTCGAGGCTGCATCGCTGTGTGACGATCGTCGCGCGCGGGCAGCTTCTGCCCGACGAGATCATGGGCGCCGCCAAGCAGCTCTTCGACGCCCAGGTTCCGCAGTTCGCCAAGCTGGTCGATGTCGCCGCCGCGAGCGCGGAGATCGATCCCGAGCGGATCCAGCGGATCGCGGATCTCCTGCGCGGCGGCCCCGATGTGAAGCGCGGCCCCGTGGCGTTCCTGATCAACCCGGACAAGGGCCAGTTCGCGCGTGCCTTCGCCGCGACCCAGTCCGAGCGGCCGGTGAGCGTGTTCAAGAGCCTGCGCGAGGCGCGTGCCTGGCTGGCGGGGCTGGAGGAGGCCGAACGGCGCGCCGCTGCCGGCGCGTTCCAGAGCTCGCCCTGGTCGGATCCGGAGCGCGAGGCCGTGATGTTCCGCCACGGCCAGAAGCGCGAGGTCCCCATCCGCCAGCGACGGCCCGCCTACGCCGCCTGAGATATCGCTGGGGGCGCTCCGGCAAGACGATGACGCGCCCCAGCGGAAAGGCTACGCCACTGCCGGCCGGTTGGACTCCAGGAACATGCGGACGTGGCGCACGGCGAGCGGGATCTTGTCCGGCGTGTCCTTCCACGGATAGAGGCTGACCTGTGAATTTGGCGACAGCATCGCCACCTCCATCGCCACCTTGTAGGGGTGCGGCGGGATGTCGTCCGGCAGCACCAGGATCGGAGTCGGGCAGCTCTTCACGAAGTCGCGCGAGACGGTGAACACGAAGTCGGGGTTGCTGAGATACATCTGCTTCAGGAACGCGCTGACCTGCTCCATCGTGACCTCGGGCCGGCGCTTCACGAAGTCGGGGCCCCAGCCCTTCATGTTGTTGTCGTAGAACTGGGTCGGCATTTCCGGCCGGTGGCCCGAGGGCTGCGCGAGCACGGCGGCGACCACGCGATCGCCCGCGCGCTTGATCAGGTTCCAGATGAACGGCTGGCCGATGCAGTAGCCCAGCACCATGAACTTCTCGATGCCGAGATGGTCCATCAGCCCGATATGGTCGTCGGTGAAGGAATCCCACGGTCGGTCGCCCTCGACCGGGCCGGAGGACTGGCCGGGATTGGCGTTGCGCAGGTCGGCGGCGATGCAGCGAAACCTGTCGCTGAACACCGTCAGCGCATCGAACGGATGCGTCGTCGACAGGCCGCCGATTGTCGAATTCAGGCCGCCCCCCGGGATGATGAAGAGCGGAAAGCCCGAGCCCTTCTCCTCGTAGTGGATGCGAACCGGGCCTCTTTCGTAAAACGGCATGGCGATTGCCTCCCAGACACTTGTGACCGCGAACCGTGCCATGCGGTGGCGGCCGGCTCAACGGGCACCCCGTGCTACGCTGCGGCGGACGCAGCAGGAGGCCGCATGAACGACGCTTCGCTTGCCGACGACGGGGAGACGCCCGAGAAGGACGTTCCGCTGCGCTACGACACGCGGCTGCTGGGCCGCATCCTGGGCGATACGGTGCGCTCCCAGGAGGGCGAGCATGTCTTCGGCCTGGTCGAGCATATCCGCCGCACCGGCGTGCAATTCCATCGCAATGCCGACGAGGGCGCGCGGCGCGAGCTGCAGTCCATCATGAGCGGCCTGCCGACGCGCGAGGCGATCCTGATCATCCGCGCTTTCGGCTATTTCTCGCACCTCGCCAACCTCGCCGAGGACCAGCATCACATCCGCCGCACCCGCGCCTATGCCATGGCCGAGGCGCCGGCGCGGCGCGGCACCATGGCCTATGCGCTCGCCCGAGCCCGGGAGGCCGGCCTGCCGCGCGAACGGCTGGAGGGCTTCTTCGCCCGCGCGCTCTGCGTGGCGGTTCTGACGGCCCATCCGACGGAAGTCCGCCGCCAGAGCACGATCGACCGCGAACGTGAGATCGCCCGCCTGCTCGACGAGCGTGATCGGGTCCGTTTCACGCCGGAGGAGCTGACCGCGAACCGCCGCGCCCTGCGCCGCAACGTCCTGACCCTCTGGCAGACCAGCCTGATCCGGCATTCGCGCCTGCGCGTGCTCGACGAGGTCGCCAATGGATTGGCCTATTACGATCACACCTTCCTGGCCGGGCTGCCGGAGTTCTACGCCGATCTCGAAGATCAGCTCGGCTTCGAGGTGCCGTCCTTCCTGCGCATGGGAAGCTGGATCGGCGGCGATCGCGACGGCAATCCCAATGTCACCGCCGAGGTCACGCGCGAGACCCTGGCGATGCAGAGCCAGCACGCGCTGCGCCACCATCTCGAGGAGCTGCATCGGCTGGGCGCGGAGCTGCCGCTCTACGGGCCGATGGTGCACGTCTCCCCCGCATTGCAGGCGCTCGCCGACGCATCGCCCGATACTGCCAGCGAGCGCCAGGACGAACCCTATCGCCGGGCGCTGACCGGCATCTATGCCCGGCTCGCTGCGACCGCCTGGTCCCTCGACCGGCTCGAACCGCCTCATCCCCCGGTCGGGCCGGCGCCGGCCTACGCCACGGCGGGTGAGCTGAAGGCCGATCTCGACACCATCCACGACTCGTTGAACGCCAACAATCTCGGCGTCCTGGCGCGCGGCCGGCTACGCGCCCTGCGGCGCGCGGTGGACGTGTTCGGCTTCCACCTCGCCGAGCTCGACATCCGCCAGAATTCCGACGTGCACGAGCGTGTCATGGCCGAGCTGGTCGAGGCGGCGGGCGCGGGCAAGGGCTATGCGACGATGGACGAGGCGGCCCGCGTGGCGCTGCTGACGGCGGAGCTGGCCAATCCGCGCGCGCTCGCCACGCCGCACGATGAATACGGCGAGGAGACTGCCGGCGAGCTCGCCATGCTGAGGGTCGCCGCGGATGCCCATCGCCGCTACGGCGCTGCTGCGCTGCCGCACTACGTGATCTCCAAGGCCGACAGCGTGTCGGACATCCTCGAGGTGGCGGTGCTGCTGAAGGAGGTCGGGCTGCTCCGGCCGCGCGAAGGGCGGCTCGATGTCGACATCGTGCCGCTGTTCGAGACGATCGGCGACCTGCAGCGCTGCGGGCCGGTCATGCAGGCGCTGTTCGCCGTGCCCGGCTACCGCCGGCTGCTCGCCTCGCGCGGCGGCATCCAGGAGGTGATGCTGGGCTATTCCGACAGCAACAAGGACGGCGGCTACCTGACATCGACCTGGGAGCTCTACAAGGCCGAGCTGTCCCTGATCGAGGTCTTCCGCCGCCATGGCGTCGGGCTGCGGCTGTTCCACGGCCGCGGCGGCTCGGTCGGCCGCGGCGGCGGGCCGAGCTACGAAGCCATACTCGCGCAGCCGCCGGGCGCGCTGCAGGGCGCGATCCGTGTCACGGAGCAGGGCGAGGTGATCGCCGGCAAATACTCCAACCAGGATGTCGGCCGGCGCAATCTCGAGACCATCGCCGCCGCGACGCTCGAGGCGACGCTGCTGGAGGCTGGGCGGCCGCTGCCACCCAAGGACTATCTCGACGTGATGGAGCAGCTCTCGGCCGATGCGTTCCGCGCCTATCGCGCGCTGGTCTACGAGACCGAGGGTTTCGCCACTTACTTCCGCGAATCCACGGTGCTCGACGAGATCGCGTCGTTGAATATCGGCAGCCGCCCGGCCTCGCGGTCCAAGCGGCGCGGTATCGAGGACTTGCGCGCCATCCCGTGGGTGTTCAGCTGGGCGCAATGCCGGCTGATGCTGCCGGGCTGGTACGGGTTCGGTACGGCGGTGGCGAAGTGGATCGAGGCTCATCCGCAGGACGGCCTTGCGCGGCTTCAGGCGATGCACGACGACTGGGGCTTCTTCCGCACCACGCTCTCCAACATGGACATGGTGCTGGCCAAGAGCGACATCGCCATTGCCTCGCGCTATGCCGAGCTGGTCGGCGACGCGGCGCTACGCCAGTCGATCTTCGAGCGCCTGCGCGCGGAATGGCAGGCCTCGGTCGAGGCCGTGCGCGGCATCATGCGCGAGGGAGAATTGCTCGAGAGCAACCCGCTCCTGTCCCGCGCGCTGCGCGGCCGCGTGCCCTACATCGATCCGCTGAACCACGTGCAGATCGAGCTGCTGCGCCGCCACCGCGCCGGCGACCAGGATCCCAACGTGGTGGCGGGCATCCACCTCAGCATCAACGGCATCGCCGCCGGACTGAGGAACAGCGGGTAGGCCTTCGTCGCTGGGACCGCGCCACTCCGTGGCGCTCATGATCATGAGGATGAGCGCCACGGAGAGCTTGTGAATTTATCGGCCGATGGCAAGAAAAGCGATCTGGCTACACGCCCACCTCATCCTGAGGAGCGCAGCGAAGCGGAGCGTCTCGAAGGATGGCAACGC
>CAMFJT010000243.1 GCA_945957125.1 uncultured Rhodospirillales bacterium
CGAACGGTATCGCCGATCTCGTCGAGTCGCTTCTTGAGCGCCATGCGATCGAGGTTGGCGAACGGCAGGCTGATGAAGATCTCGATTCGTCGGCGAACCATGCCGTAAAGCTCATTGAGCAGCGTGGTGCGTTCGATCGCCGATCCCTTGAACCCGGCGGGATCGGGAAGAGGCCATGCCGCCGTGACGAAATTGTCACCAAGGTCAGGGCACACCTGCCCGCGGGGCGAATCGCAGAGCGCAATCACGAAGTCCATCCGCGGCGCGTTGGGCCCGCCGAACTCGTCCCAGGATTTTGGCCGCAGCCGGGACACGTCATGCCCCAGCTGCTTCAGGCGGTCGATGATCTCGGGCATCGGCCGACGCGCGGGCGCCGAGCCGGCTGAATATGCCCGGAACCGTGCGTTTCCGAGGCGCTCGAGCAACGCTTCGGCCATGATCGAGCGCGCCGAATTGCGCGTGCAAAGGAAGAGCACGTTGAACGCGGGCATCAACGCGTTTTCCTCGGGAAGCGGCGGCGCCTGCGCCGGGATCAGCTTCGCGATGTCGCCGCACAACTCCGGCTTTCCCCCACAACAGTCATTCGTGAGGAACATCACGAGCCCGCGGAACGCCTCGACGTCCGCGCGGTAGTTCATCGAGCGGCCAGATCGCTCGACCGCGACGAGGCCGGTCCGGCTCAGAATTCCGAGATGGGTCGACATGGTGTTGTGAGGCGCATCGCACGCGCGCGCGAGATCCCCCGCCGGCAGCGATGCCGGGAACGCCGCCAGGAGTCGCCGCATTGTCGCCAGCCGCGTTGGCTGCGCGAGCGCGGCCAGGCTCTCGAGAGCAGCCGCCTCGCCGACGATTGGAAGAGTCATGTGCGTCTGCCTTATATCGAATAGTCTCGACATATCGACAATAGCAGATACGAGCATGCGCTCTCATGAATTTTTTGCGACGGCCGGTGGGACTGCCACGACAACGCTCGTTCCCCGAACCGCGCGAGTCCGGATGAGCGTGGCACCCGGACAGAGGGCAGAGTCGTGGCCAACATCGTGATTGTACGGGCGGCAACCACCCCGTCGTCTCGGTCGGATTGCCGTTTCAATCCACGCCCCCGCGAGGGAGGCGACCCGCGCGCGAGCGCGCCTGGGCAGCGGATTGGGAGTTTCGATCCACGCCCCCGCAAGGGAGGCGACGGCAACACGGGGCGCGTGCTGCGGCTCGACTTCGCGTTTCGATCCACGCCCCCGCGAGGGAGGCGACTTCACGTCCTCGAGCTGCTCGGCGGTGAGCTGCTTGTTTCGATCCACGCCCCCGCGAGGGAGGCGACTGGCGCGAGATAGCGTTCGATGCCGCGCCGGCCTGGTTTCGATCCACGCCCCCGCGAGGGAGGCGACTCCATCTCGTTGTCGGTCATCGACATTGACCGATTGTTTCGATCCACGCCCCCGCGAGGGAGGCGACGATCGTCGGGGCGCTTAACGATGACGGACGCGCTGTTTCGATCCACGCCCCCGCGAGGGAGGCGACATCGGCATCGCCGCGCGCGAAGGCGGCCGCGGGCTGTTTCGATCCGCGCCCCCGCGAGGGAGGCGACAAGGCCGCCGAGACGATCGACAAGGCCCGCCAGCAGTTTCGATCCACGCCCCCGCGAGGGAGGCGACGGCTTTCGCGGGCGCCGCGTTGGCACCGACGCCGGAGTTTCGATCCACGCCCCCGCGAGGGAGGCGACGGCGCACCTCCGCGCGCGGGGTCCGGCATCTCGACGTTTCGATCCACGCCCCCGCGAGGGAGGCGACCCGCGCGGCGCGCCGCCCGAGGCCTGCGACAGTATGTTTCGATCCACGCCCCCGCGAGGGAGGCGACACGGCGTGCTCGAGCTGCGCGGCACCTGGGCGCGCGTTTCGATCCACGCCCCCGCGAGGGAGGCGACGAGGCGTCCATGAAGCTCGGCGACACGCCGATCGCGTTTCGATCCACGCCCCCGCGAGGGAGGCGACAGTGGATGCGCGGCTGGGACTTGGGTGCCACGGAGTTTCGATCCACGCCCCCGCGAGGGAGGCGACCCCATCGTGGCGCCGAGGCTGCCCGTAGCCCGCGCGTTTCGATCCACGCCCCCGCGAGGGAGGCGACTCCCGCAACTTAGCTCTCGGGAAACACAATGGAAATTGGCTTGTCCGCGCGAACATGACCCCAGACCAAAGCCAATCCGCGCGGCTGGATTTCGAGGCTCGCGGCAGTGCTCGATTCTCACGGCGCGTTCGTCGCGCGAACCAGACGGGGCTCGGATGGGCGCTTGAGGTTCGCGCGATGGCCGTCGGCTGCACGCACCGTCAGGTCGCAATGAATACGATTGAGACCGTCGCCGCATCGAACCATGAGCTCGTCTTCGCGAGCCGGCATCGAGGACATCCGCATGCCGTCGCGGCGGGAACGGCCGGCAGACTCGCGGGTTGTGCAGATTGCTGATACAATCGTACGAACGTTCGCAGAGCGTACAAATCGGAGGAAATCATGCTCACAGCAGCCGCCAATGAGATGCTGACGCGCACCGGCCCCGATACGCCGATGGGCAACCTGATGCGCGAATACTGGATTCCCGCCTGTCTTTCCTCGGAACTCAAGGCCGACGGCGAGCCCATGCGGCTGCTTCTGCTCGGCGAGCAGCTCATCGCGTTCCGCGACACCGAAGGCCGGGTCGGCATCATGGAGCATCGCTGCCCGCACCGCTGCGCCTCGCTGTTCTTCGGCCGCAACGAGGAAGGCGGCCTGCGCTGCGTCTATCACGGCTGGAAGTTCGACGTCGAAGGCAACTGCACCGACATGCCCAACGTGCCGCCGGCGCAGGATTTCAAGCACCGCATCAAGGCAAAGGCCTACAAGGTCGTGGAGCGCGCGGGCTTCGTCTGGACCTATATGGGCAAGCGCGAGAAGCCGCCCGAGCTGCCGGCGCTCGAGGTCCTGAACCTGCCCGAGGACCAGCGCGTCACGCGCGTGCACCAGCGCGAGTGCAACTGGTTCCAGTCGCTCGAAGGCGACATCGATACCTCGCATTTCGGCTTCCTGCATATCGGCGGCCTGAAGATGGAGGAGGTACCATCCGACACGATCCACAAGTGGGGCGTCGGCGACCGCGCGCCGGACTACAAGTCGACAGAGACCGACTGGGGCACGATGTACGCGGCCTACCGGCCGGCGGAGGCGGGCAGTCTCTACTACCGCTTCGCCCATTTCATGTTCCCGTTCATCACGCTGACGCCGAACGGCTCGTTCGAGGACCAGGTCGCCTGCACGCTGAACGTGCCGATGGATGACACCCACACCATGGTCTACAACCTGAACTGGGTGAAGAAGACCGCTCCGCTGCAGACGCTGAAGAACGGCGACTGGATCCCGGGCCTCAAGCCCGACATGCAGTACCTGCCCAACACCAACGACTGGCTCGGCCGCCATCGCCTCGTCGCGCGGCGCGAGAACGACTACTTCATCGACCGCGAGATGCAGAAGCACTCGAACTATACCGGCATCCAGGGCATCGGCCGGCAGGATCAGGCCGCCGTCGAATGCATGGGCGAGATCGTCGATCGCAGCCTCGAGCACCTGGCACCGTCGGACCGCATGATTGCCATCACGCGCAAGCGGCTGCTGGAGGCCTGCCAGAAGCTCATGAACGACGGCACCGTGCCGCCGCTGGTTGACGACCAGGATGCCTGCCAGCGCGCTCGCGGCGGCTCGTTCGTCGCGCCGGAGAAGCAGGACTGGCTCGACGCCTATGCCGACAAGCTGCAGAGCGCGCTCAGCCCGCTCGGCATGTTGCGGCGCCTGCCGCTCGCGGCCGAGTAGTTGACGCACAACAGGACTTCCCGCCCCCGTCTTCGGGGAGGTGGCGCGGCAATCCGCGACGGAAGGGTCATGGGCGGAAGCACCGGTGCAGCCCATGCCCCCCGCCGGCAGCGCATGACGCTGACATCGCCCCGGTAGGCTGGGGAGGGAGGCTTTCGATGGGTGATAGCCTGGCTCGATGACAGTCGCCGTTCCGCTCGCTGATCGAGAGGCCGCGTATCCGCGCGGTCTCGAACGCTACGGCCGGCCGGCCGGGATCGCGCTGCTGATCCTCGGGCTGGGCTTCCTGACCCTCTATCCGATGGCGATGCTGCTCTACGGCAGCCTCCATTCGACCCCGCCGGGCATGGCCGGGACGTTCAATCTCGACGGCTACGCCAACCTCGCCACCGCCGAGAACCTGCAGGCGCTGGTCAACACCGTGGCGCTGTCGCTGGTGAAGTCCGTGCTGTCGCTGGCGCTGGCCATCCTGCTCGCCTGGATCGTGGCGCGTACCGACACGCCGGCCCGCGGCGTGCTCGAGGCGCTGATCACCCTGCCCTTCTTCATCCCGCCCATCCTGACCGCGACCGCCTGGGCAATGCTGGGCAACGCGCAGGTCGGCACGATCAACCTCGTATGGCGCTGGCTGACCGGCAGCGACGGCACGCTGGTCGACGTCTTCTCCTACGGCGGCATCGTCTGGCACATGATGCAGTATTCGACGCCGTTCATGTTCCTGTTCATCGTCGACGCCTTCCGCGCCATGGATCCTTCGCTCGAGGAATCGAGCCGCATGTCGGGCGCGTCGCGCTGGCAGACCTTCTGGCGCATCACCTTCGGCCTGATGCTGCCGGTCACCACCAGCGCCTTCCTGCTGAGCTTCATCCGCGGCATGGAATCGTTCGAATCGGCGGTATTCTTCGGCACCCCGGTCGGCATCAAGGTGCTGACCACCCAGATCTTCGACCTGATCACGCAGCGCGCCCAGCCCGACTACCAGTCGGCAACGGCGATGGGCTTCGCCAGCCTGGCGCTGATGTTCGTCCTGCTGCTCGTGCAAAGCCGCCTGCTGCGCGGACGGAGCTACACCACGGTCACCGGCAAGGCCTACGCGCCCAGCGTGACGCGGCTCGGCGCGATGCGCTGGGTGACCTTTGCGATCTGCGTCGCCTTCTTCGCGCTCACCGTGGCGCTGCCGGTCGGGCAGCTCCTGCTCAGCTCGTTCTTCCAGTTCTTCGGTTTCTACCAGCTCGACATGCTGACGCTCGAGCACTACCGCAACGTCTGGGAGAATCGCCAGTTCTGGGGCGCCTTCGGCAACACCCTGCTGCTGGGCTTCGTCGGCGCCACGGCCACGATGGTGCTGGGCGGCATCGTGGCCTACATCACCACGCGCACCACCTGGCGCGGCCGGCGGCTGATCGACATCCTCGCCTGGCTGCCGTGGATGATGCCGGGCATGGTGCTGGGCATCGGATTCCTGTGGGGCTTCGCGATCCTGCCGCACGCCGTGCCGATCTACGGCACGCTTTGGGCGCTGCTGCTGGCCTACATCGCGCTCGGCACGCCGGTCGCGGTGCGCGTGACCTCGGGTGCCTATGCCCAGATCGCCAAGGACATCGAGGAATGCTCGCGGGTGCACGGCGCGGGTTGGTGGCAGACGCTCGGCCGCATCCTGGTGGCGCTCGCCTGGCCTGCCTTCGCGGTCGGCTGGGTGCTCATCTTCTTCGGCATCATGCGCGAGCTCAGCGCCTCCATCTTGCTCTATGTGCCGGATACGGAGGTGCTCTCGGTCGTGATGCTGAAGATGTGGAACGGCGGCAAGCCCGAGGATGTGAGCGTGATCGGCCTCGTCATGCTGGCGATGGTCCTGGTCTTCCGCTGGGTGCAGCTCCGCTTCATAAAGCGGCGCATCAGCACGCTGTGAAAGAACGAACAAAGACGGGAACAGGGAGCTTGGCCATGCAGAGAAGGAAGGTGCTGGGGCTGCTCGCGGCCTCGCCGGCAATCGTGCGGTCGGCCGCGGCGCAGGGCGACGACTGGTCCAAGGTCGTCGAGGCGGCCAGGAAGGAAGGCAAGCTGGTCATCTACACGGCCTCGATCGGCTCGCCGTTCCACCGCACCGTCATCACCGCGTTCGAGAAGAAATACGACATCAAGGTCGACCTGCTCGAGGCGCGCGCCAGCGAGGTGCGCGAGCGCGTCCGCGTCGAGCAGGCGGCCGGCCGTTTCCTGGGCGACCTCCATCACAACGGCGCGACGACGACCGGGCTGATGCAACGCGACGGCAACTTCCAGCCGCGCGGCTTCGTCCCGAACGTCAAGAACATCGAGCCGCCCTACGAAGCCGACGACATCAGGATTCCCGCCGAGGTGATCAGCTACTGCCTGCTGGTCAACAAGAACATCGTCAAGCCGGCCGATGAGCCGAAGAGCTGGAAGGACCTGCTCGATCCGCGCTGGACCGGCAAGATCCTGTCCGACGACTTTCGTGCCCTGGGCGGCGGTGCGGTCTTCTTCGTCGTGATGCAGAACGCCTTCGGCCGGGAGTTCCACGAGAAGCTCGCCGCCCAGAAGCCGGTCTTCTCACGCGACATCGCCAACAGCGAGCGCCGCACCGCGCGCGGCGAGTTCCCGCTCTACCTGCCCTTCTCGCTGCAGAACCTGAACAACCTCAAGGGCCTGCCGGTCAAGGCGATCGTGCCGGCGGAAGGTCGCCCCTACATCCGCTTCGACCTGTCGACGCTGAAGAACGCGCCGCATCCCAACGCCGCACGCCTGTTCATGAACCACTATCTCGAGGTCGATTCCCAGCTCGTCTTCGGCAATGCCGGCTACAACCCCGTCGTCAAGGGCGTGGTCGAGAAGACGCTTCCCGAGATACGGCCGCTGCTCGCGACCAAGGCGATGGGCACGACCGACTATACCAAGCAGGACGAGATGCTCGCGCTCGCCAAAGAAATCTACAAGTAGCCGCCGGTGCCAAGCGTCACGCTCCACGGGGTCGGGCGCCATTTCGGCGCGCTGAAGGCCGTCGATTCGGTCGATCTCGCCGTCGAGCACGGCGAGTTCCTGACGCTGCTGGGCCCTTCGGGTTGCGGCAAGACCACGACGCTTCGGATGGTGGCGGGCCTGGAGCGCAACGACACCGGCACGATCGTGATCGGCGGCCGGACGGTGAGCGACGCGGCCGCCGATCTCTTCGTGCCGCCCGACCGGCGCAAGCTCGGCATGGTGTTCCAATCCTACGCGATCTGGCCGCACATGACGGTGTTCGACAATGTCGCCTATCCGCTGGCGGTGCGCCGCCATCCGAAGGCCGAGATCCGCACGCGCGTGATGGCCGCACTGCGCCTCGTGGAGATGGAAGCCTATGCCGAGCGGCCGGCGCCGGCCCTTTCCGGCGGCCAGCAGCAACGGGTGGCGATCGCCCGCGCCCTGGTCTTCGAACCCGAGGTGCTGCTGCTCGACGAACCGCTCAGCAATCTCGACGCGCGTCTGCGTGCGCAGATGGGAGAGGAGTTCCGCGCCCTGCAGCGGCGGCTCAACATCACTACCCTCTATGTGACGCACGACCAGGAGGAGGCGATGGCGCTGAGCGACCGCGTGGTCGTGATGGACAAGGGCCGCGCCCTGCAGATCGGCGCGCCGGAAGCGGTCTATCGCCGGCCGGCGAGCCGCACGGTCGCCGCCTTTTTCGGCACGCCGAACTTCATCGAGGCGGAAGTCACCGCGTGCCGCGCCGAAGGTGACGATTACGTGCTCGCGATCGAGGGCGCCGGCGCGCAGGGCGACTGCCGCGCGGGGCAGGCCCATCGCCCGGGCGAGAGGGTGGTGGTCATGATCCGTGCCGAGGATGTGGCGCTCGGCCGGCCGAACGAGCCCGCACGCGCCGGACAACTGGCCTGGACCGGCCGCGTGGTCGATGGCGTGTTCCGCGGATCGCGCCGTTCGCTCGCCGTCGAGGCGCAGGGCCGGCGTCTCAATGTCGAATGTCCGGCGACGCGGGCGGCCACGATCGGCGACACCGTGACCCTGACGGTCGATGCCGACAATGCCTGGGCGCTGAGAGAATAGATGGCACGCTTGCGGGAGCAGGACGCGCAAGCGCGCGTCGCCAGCGGCTACGGCCCCGACTTCCTCGAGGCGTTCGCGCGGGGGCTTCGGGTGATCCGCGCCTTCGACAAGCAACACAGCCAGATGACGCTGAGCGACGTGGCGCGCGCCACCGACCTGCCCAAGCCCAGCGTGCGGCGCGCGCTCTACACGCTGACCTGCCTCGGCCTGGCGACGAGCGACGGCCGGAGCTTCCGCCTGACGCCGCGGATCATGGAGCTTGCCTCGGCCTATCTCGGCTCCAACATGATCTCGACGGTCGTGCAGCCGGCCTGCGAACGCCTTGCCGATCGCACCGAGCAGTCGTGCTTCTCCGCCGTGCTCGACGGCTACGACATCGTGATGATCGCCCACTCGCTGCATGGCCGGCCCGACGTGCTGGCCCCGACCATCGGGCTGCGCCGCCCCGCCTTCAACACCGCGGCGGGCCGCGCGATCCTGGGCCAGCTTCCCGACGCCGACCTCGATGCCTGGCTCGACCGGCTCGAGCCGAAGGGCATGACCGACTTCACGGTGACGAACAAGCGGGCGCTGCGGCTGGAGATCCTGCAGGGCCGCAAGCAGGGCTTCGCGATCACGGCCCAGGAACTGCGCCGCGGCTACCACGCCGCCGCCGTGCCGCTGAAGCGCTACGATGGAGCCACGATCGCCGCGCTGTGCGTCGCCGTCTGGGTCGAGGACTCCTCCGCCGGCTCCGTCGCCGAACGCTACGTCGCTGCCCTGCAGGAGGAAGCCGAGGCGCTGAAGCCGCAATTGCTGTGACCTGTAGCGATGCGCCTCAACACCTGCGAGGACGCGGCAGCCTGAAGTGCACGACCGATCAAATCAGGAAGATGACGAGAGGTTGGACCCTGCATCGCGATCCAGGGCTTGCTGCTGACGGTAGCAAAGGCGCTGACCGGCTGCCTCTTCGCCGGGACCGCGCCACTCCGTGCTTGTGAATTTATGGCCGGACAATGGATCATGGCGGTCCCGCGACCCAATCACC
>CAMFJT010000244.1 GCA_945957125.1 uncultured Rhodospirillales bacterium
GAGCGGATCAGCGAGCTCTTGCCCGCGCCGTTGGCGCCGACGATGGCGACGATCTCGCCCGCGGAAATTTCGAGCGAGACACCGGCCAGCGCCTGGGCATCGCCGTAATGCAGGTCGAGGCCGTCCACCTTCAGGAGCGGCCCGCTCATGCGACCTCCTCGGCGCCAAGGTAGACGTCGAGCACCGCCTGATGGCGGGTGATCTCGGCCGGCGTACCCTCGGCGATCTTCTCGCCGTAGCTCACCACGACGACCTGCGCGGCCAGCGCCATGACCGCGCGCATCACATGCTCGATCAGCAGGACGGTGAGGCCGGTCTCCGCATTGAGGTCGCGCAGGAAGCCGACCATGACGTCGACCTCGGTCGGGCGCAGCCCCGCCATGACCTCGTCGAGCAGCAGCAGCTTGGGCTCGGTGGCCAGGGCGCGGGCGACCTCGAGCTTCTTGCGGTCGGGCAGGGTCAGGCTCTCGGCAAGCTGGTGGCGGCGGTCGGCGAGTCCGAGGCGCTCCAGGATCGCGAGCGCCGCGTCGCGGGCTTCGGCGAGCCGCGGCCGGCGGTGCAGCGCGCCGGTCGTGACATTGTCGAGCACGCTCAGCCCCTTGAACGGCCGCACGATCTGGAACGTGCGGCCGACACCGGCATGGCACACATGGTCCGGTCGCAGGCCGGAAATCCGCTGGCCGTCGAGGCTCACCGTTCCCGCGCTCGGCGCATGGACGCCGGCGATCATGTTGAAGATCGTCGTCTTGCCCGCACCGTTCGGCCCGATCAGGGCGTGGATCGCGCCGGCCGGCACGCTGAAGCTCACGTCGTGCACCGCGCGCAGGCCGCGGAAGCTCTTGCCCAGGCCGGCAAGCTCGAGCCGCGCGCCGCTCACGGCTTACGCTCCGCGAAGCCCAGCCGCGCCGCGAGCCAAGGCCAGACGCCGGCTGGGCGATACATCACGATCAGCAGCAGGGCGACGCCGTAGAAGATCTGCTTGATGCCCGGAATATCGAGGCGATCGCCCGCAGCGGTGAAGATCTCGCCCAGGCCGGTCAGCACGACGGCGCCGACGAACGGACCGAACAGCGTGCCCAGCCCGCCGATGATCGGCGCCAGCGTCATCTCGATCGAGCGGCCCATGGCGAACGCCGTCTCGGGGAAGAGGTTGTTGTAGTAGAAGGCGTTCCAGACGCCGGCCACTGCTGTGAGTGCCGCCGAGATCATGATCGCCAGCATCTTGCACCACAGGACCGGCACGCCGACTGCCTGCGCGGCCTCGGCGTCCTCGCGGATTGCCAGCCAGTAGCGGCCGAGCCGGCTTTCGAGCAGCAGGCGGCAGAGCACGAGCGCCCCGACCGCGAGGGCGAGGATGACGTAGTAGAACATCACCGGCCCGCCGCGCAGGTTGGCGAGGTCGACCACGCCGCGCTCGACCTTCAGGAACAGCCCGCCCGAGCCGCCGGTCCATTCCCAGTTGTCGAAGCCGATGCGCGTGAATTCGGCGAAGGCGATCGTCAGCAGCGCGAAATAGACGCCGGCCAGGGAAAAGCGGAAGCCGAGATAACCGACGATCGAGCCGGCCGCGACCGCCACCGCGACGGCGGCGAAGATGCCGAGCCATGGGCCGATGCCGTAGTGGAAATAGAGCCCGGCGGCGATGTAGCCGCCCAGCCCGGCATAGAGCGCGTGGCCTAGCGAGAGCTGGCCGGCGAAGCCCATCATGATGTTCCAGGCCTGCCCGACATAGGCGAAGTAAAGCACCAGGATCAGCACCGACAGCCCGTAGCCGCCGAGCAGCGCCGGGGCCGCGATCAGCAGCGCCAGCAGGGCCGCGAGCCCGATCGCCGCGCGCGCGGTCATCGCGACTCCTTGCGGCCGAGCAGGCCCTGCGGGCGGAGCAGCAGCACGACGATCAGCAGGCCGAAGCTGAACATGCTCTTGAGCGACGGCTGCAGCAGCAGGCCCGCGACCGCCTCGCTGACCCCGATCAGCAGCCCGCCGAGCAGCGCGCCGGTCATGCTGCCCAGGCCGCCGACGATGACGATCACGAAGGCGAGCAGCGTGTATTCGCCAGCCAGGAACGGCGTCACCGGGATGAGGGTGGTCATCAGCGCGCCGGCCGCGCCGACGCAGGCGGCGCCGATACCGAAGGTCACGGCGTAGAGCCGCCGCACGTCGAGCCCGACCACGAGCGCGCCCATGTGGTTGTCGGCGGCGGCGCGGATCGACTTGCCGGTACGGGTGCGGGTGAAGAACAGGAAGAGCAGGGCGGCGATCGCCAGCGCCACGACGGCCGCGTGGACGCGCACCGCGTCGAGCACCAGCGGGCCGAGTTCATAGGAATCGAACTGCGAATCGAGCTGCACGGTGCGGGAGTCGGGCCCCGCGATCGCCAGGCAGGCATTGGCGAGCAGCGTGCCGACGGCGAGCAGCAGCAGGAACTGCTGGTGCTCGGGCCGGGCGATGAAGGGCTGGATCAGCCCGCGCTGCAGGGCATAGCCCACGCCGAAGAACAGCACCGCGACCAGCGGCAGGCCGAGCATCGGCGTGATCTGCAGCGCGTCGAAGCCCATCCAGGCGAGGTACATGCCGACCACCATCATCTCGCCGTGCGCGAAGTTGACCACGCGCATGACGCCGAAGATGACCGACAGCCCGAGCGCCATCAGCCCATAGACCATGCCGGTCAGCAGCCCCTTGCTGACCGCCTGCGCGAGCGAGAGAAGGAAATCGGAGGTCAAGGAAGTGGCGACTTCTCAATGATGATGCGTCATGGCTTGCTGGGAGCGCGGCTCTCCAGAGCCGCTCTTTCTTCGGCTTGCGGCACTCCAAGAGCGGCTCTGGAGAGCCGCGCTCCCAGCTACTCGAATGCCCAACCTCAGCCGATCACGTCCGGCGCTTGTCGGTCCAGCCGGGTTGCGGGAAGACGAGGTCGGCTTCGGCGGCGTCCTTGGGCAGCACCACCGCGATGTTGCGCTTGAGGACCTGCAGGGCGGTGCCCTTGATGTTGTTGTTCTGGCCCTTGGCGTCGAACTCGATCGGGCCGCCGACCATCACGTGATCGTCGATGTGGGTCTTGCGCAGCGAGGCCATCAGCGCGTCGGGCTTGGTCGACTTGGCGTCGAGCCAGGCGTGGGCGGCGATCAGCATCGCCTCGAAGGTGAAGCCGGCGTCGATGTCGATCTGGGCGCCCGGGAACTTCGCCTTGTGGTGCTTCTCCAGGATCTTGGTCATCGCCGCCTTGGGGTTGAGCCAGGGCTGGATCGACAGCGTGTACTCGGCGTACTTGCCCATGCTCTTGATGAAGTCCTGCTCGTACATGCCGGGCGTGCCGGGGTTGATGGTCATCGGCTCCCAGCGCTGCTTGACCATCTCCTGCACCATCAGCTTGGCGTCGTTGAGGCGGCAGATCGGCATCAGCATCTCGGCCTTGCTCGCCTTGGCCTTGCCGACCTCGACCGAGAGGTCCTTGGCGCCGGCGTCGTAGGTGATGATGTCGAGGATCTCGTAAGGCATGCCGGCCTTGGGGAACATCGCCTTGATGCCGTTGACCATGGCGTTGCCGAACGTGTCGTTGATGCTGAGCAGCACCGCGCTCTTGGGCGTCACGCCCGACGCCGCGAAGATCTGCTTCTGCAGGTCGAAGGCGCTGGCCAGCAGCATCGGCGCGGTCGGGAAGTTGCGGACGATGAACTTGTAGCCCGACTCGGTGAGCGGCGGGGCGGCGGCGATGTTGACCACCAGCGGCACGCCCTTCTGCTCGGCGACCTGGGCGACGGCGATCGTCTGGCCGGAGTCGAAGGCGCCGACCAGCACGTGGCAGCCGGCCTCGACCGCCTTCTCGGCCTGGGTGCGCGCCACGTCCGGCTTGGTCTCGGTGTCGTAAGTCACGATCTCGAGCTTCACCGGCAGCTTGATGTCGACGAAGATGTCGTTGGCGATGTCGGCGCCGTGCTTGCACATCTGGCCGATCAGCGCCTGCGCGCCCGACATCGGCAGGATCAGGCCGACCTTGAGGTTGGCCGGCGCCGATTGCGCCGAGGCGAAGCGCAACGGCAGGGGGGCCCCGATCAAGGCGGCGCCGGCGGCGACGCGTCCCAATCCGCGGCGTGTAAAATTGATTTTGCTCGTCATCCCGATCCCTCCCAGAATTGGCTGGGCGGACTATAGAGAGGGTGCCATGGGCGTGCTAGTTCGGAGGGCATGACCGTGACGCTCGCCGACCTCAACCGCATGGACCTTGCAGGTTTCGAAGCCGCCGTCGGCGAGGCGTTCGAGCTCGCCCCGTGGGTCGCCGCCGCCGCACACGCCCGGCGGCCGTTCGCGACGGTGAGCGACCTGCATGCCGCCATGATGGGCGCGGTGCGGGCGGCGCCGCGCGACACCCAGCTCGCCTTCCTGCGCAATCATCCCGATCTTGCCGGCAAGGCCGCGCGGGCCGGCGCGATCACCGACGATTCGAAGAGCGAGCAGGCGAGTGCCGGGCTCGACACGCTGTCGGAGGAGGAGTTCGTCCGCTTCCATCGCCTGAACGACGCCTATAAGGCGAAATTCGGCTTCCCGTTCATGATCTGCGTGCGCCGGCACACGCGCGACTCGATCCTGGCGCAATTCGAGCGCCGCCTGCCGCGCGACGCGGCGACCGAGCTCGCGGCCGCCCTCCAGGAGGTGTTCTACATCACGCGGCTGCGCCTGGGGGCCAAGGTGACGGGCGAGGGAATGCCGAAGGTCGACGGCCGGATCAGCACGCATGTCCTCGATACCCATGCCGGACGTCCGGCCATCGGCGTGGCGATCGAGCTTTACGAGCTGGCGGGGGAGCGTTATCACCGTGTGACCTCAGCGGTCACCAATGCCGACGGCCGCACCGATCAGCCGTTGATCGGCGGCCGGCCGTTGCCGATCGGGCGCTATGAACTGCGCTTCGCGATCGGTGACCATTTTCGCAGGAGGGGCATCGAGGCGGGCGATCCGCCGTTCCTGGAGATCGTGCCCTTGCGCTTTTCGGTCGGGGAGCCGGAGGGGCACTATCATGTCCCCTTGCTCTGCACGCCCTGGAGCTATTCGACCTATCGTGGAAGCTAGAGAAGACGGAGGAAGATGATGACGACCTACAGCGACGTTCCCCTGATGATCGACGGGGCCTGGACCAAGGGTGCGATGGGCCGGACCATTCCGGTCATCAACCCGGCGACCGAAGAGGTGATCGGCCAGGTGGCGCATGCCGAGAAGGCCGACCTCGACCGCGCGCTCGAGGCCGCCGACAAGGCGTTCAAGACCTGGCGCAAGGTCTCGCCGTTCGACCGCTACAAGATCCTGCGCAAGGCCGCCGACCTGCTGCGCCAGCGGGTCGACGAGATCGCCACGCTCATGACCATGGAGCAGGGCAAGCCGCTGGCCGAGGCCAAGATGGAGACGCTGGGCGCGGCCGACACGATCGACTGGATGGCCGAGGAAGGCCGCCGCACCTACGGCCGCATCGTCCCGCCGCGCTTCGACAACGTCTACCAGCTCGTGATCAAGGAGCCGGTCGGGCCGGTCGCCGCCTTCACGCCGTGGAACTTCCCGATCAACCAGGTGGTGCGCAAGGCCTCGGCGGCGATCGCCACCGGCTGCACGATCATCGTCAAGGGGCCTGAGGACACGCCCGCCTCGTGCGCGCAGCTCATCAAGGCCTACACCGATGCCGGCGTGCCGCAGGGCGTTGTCCAGCTCGTCTACGGCATCCCGTCAGAGATCAGCGAGTACCTGATCCCCCATCCGATCATCAAGAAGGTGACCTTCACCGGCTCGACCGCGGTCGGCAAGCAGCTCGCCGCGCTGGCCGGTGCGCACATGAAGCGCGTCACCATGGAGCTGGGCGGCCATTCGCCGGCGATCGTGTTCGAGGACGCCGATCTCGACCAGGCGGTGACCCTGCTGGGCGGCGCCAAGTTCCGCAATGCCGGGCAGGTCTGCGTCTCGCCGACCCGCTTCCTGGTGCACGAGAAGCTCTATCCGCAGTTCGTCGAGAAGTTCACCGCCTACGCCAAGACGGTGAAGGTCGGCAACGGACTCGATGCCGATACGAAGATGGGCCCGCTCGTCGCCGAGCGCCGGCTGCACGCCGTCGACAGCTTCGTGAGCGACGCGATCGCCAAGGGCGCCAAGATCCAGACCGGGGGCCAGCGCAAGGGCAACAAGGGCTACTTCTACGAGCCGACCGTCATGACCGACGTGCCGCTCGACGCGAAGATCATGAACGACGAGCCGTTCGGGCCGGTTGTGCCGATCACGCCGTTCAAGGACTTCGACAGCGTGATGGCGGAAGCCAACCGCCTGCCGTGGGGGCTCGCGGCGTACGCCTATACCAAGAGCCAGAAGACCATGCAGGCGGTCGGCGCGGGCCTCGAGAGCGGCATGGTGACGATCAACCATCTCGGCCTCGCCCTGCCGGAAGTGCCGTTCGGCGGCGTCAAGGACTCGGGCTACGGCTCGGAGGGTGGCACCGAGGCGCTCGAGAGCTACCTCAACACCAAGTTCGTCTCGACGATGCAGATGTGACGGACGCGGCCCTCCTCCATTACGTGGAGGAGGGCCGTCGCTCGCGCGGCGAAATTGCGACGCAACGCGCTTTCACCTTTCCGCATCTCCGCTCTATGAGAAGCGCGTTCCAGGCGGAGAGCGGAGAGTGACGATGAAGCGTAGGGACGCCCTGGCGGTGCTCGGCGGCGCGACGGCGGCGATGGTCCTCGGTGAAGCGGCCCGGGCCGAAGAGGCTTATCCGACGAAGGTCGTGAAGATCCTGGTGCCGTTTGGACCGGGCGGCTCGACCGACATCATCTCCCGCCTGGTCGGCAAGCAGCTCGAGAGCGTCACGGGTCAGCCGTTCGTGATCGAGAACAAGCCCGGCGCCACCGGCATGATCGGCACCACGCAGGTCAAGAACGCACCGGCCGACGGCTATACGCTGCTCCTGGGCTCGACCAGCACGCTGGCGGCCAATCCCAGCCTGTACAAGCAGATGACCTACGACCCGGCGGATTTCACCACGGTCGCGGTCAACGGCTCGACCGGCAACTTCATGCTGGTGAACAAGGACGCGCCGTACCGCACGGTGAAGGAGTTCGTGGCCTTCGCGAAGGCCAGCAAGGAGCCGCTGTTCTCCGGCTACGGCAACGCCTCCTCCCGGGTGCCGGCGGCGCTGTTCGAGGTGACGAGCGGCGTGAAGTTCGAGGAGGTCGCCTATCGCGACGCCGTCGCCTCGATCCAGGACCTGAACGCCGGCCGCGTCCATGCCGTGTTCCCCGATCAGGTGGTCGGCGAGAGCTACGTCCGCTCCGGCTACGTCCGTGCGCTCGCCGTGACCTCGCCCGAGCGCTCGCCGCAATATCCCGACGTCGAGGCGATCGCCGAGACCTATCCGGAATACGCCATCGTGGCTTACTCCTGCTTCTCGGTGCGCAAGGAAGTCCCCGCCGCGATCAAGCAGAAGCTCAATCGCCTGATCATGGATGCGCTCTACGAGCCCGCCGTGCTGGCGCGCGTGAAGGAACTCGGTCTCGTGCCCCCGCCGCGCGACTGGGACATCGAGAAGTGCGACGCCTTCGTGAAGCGCGAACGCGAATCCTGGACGAGGTATATCAAGCTCGCGAAAATCGAGCCGCAATGAAGCTCATTTTCCTCCCCTTCGCGGAATCCGCGAAGGGGAGGTGCCCTCGTCATACGAGGGCGGAGGGGCACCTCCCCGCGCTGCGCGCAGGGAGGAAAGCTCAATCGACCTTCGCTCCGCTCGCCTTGACGATCGGGGCGAAGCGGGCCTCCTCGGCGCGGCGAAAGGCAATGGTATCGGCGACGCTCTTCCAGAGCGGCGTTGCGCCGTTCTTGAGGTAGGCCTTCTTCACCTCGTCGCTCTCCAGCGCCTGCCGGGTCAGCGCATTGAGCTTCTCGACCATCGCCGGCGGCAGCCCTGCCGGGCCGCAGATGCCACCCCAGGAATTGATGTCGTAGCCCGGCAGGAACTCCGTCATCGCCGGAACCTCCAGCGCCATCGGGCTGCGCTCGAGGCTGGTCACGGCAAGCCCGTTCACCTTTCCGCCGGCCATCTGGGCGAGCGATCCGGGGATGTTGTCGAAGATCATGTCGACCTGGTCGGCGAGCAGGTCCTGCACCGCCGGCGCGCTGCCGCGATAGGGCACGTGCAGGATGTCGATCTTGGCCATGGCGCAGAACAGTGCGCCGCTGAGATGCACCGTCGTTCCCGCGCCCGACGAAGCATAGGACAGCTTGCCGGGCTTCTCGCGCGCCATGGCGATCAGCTCCGTCACTGTCCGCGGGCCCAGGCTCTTGCGCACGACCAGCAGGTTGGGCAGCGACCACAGCATGCTGACCGGCGTGAAGTCCTTGTCGGCATTGAACGGCAGCTTGGAATAGAGGGTGGTTGCAATGGCATGCGACGACACGCTCATCAGTCCGATCGTGTAGCCGTCCGGCGCCGAGCTCTTGACCGCCTCGGCGCCGACATTGCCGCCCGACCCGCCCTTGTTCTCGACGATGAACTGCTGACCGGTGAGCTCGGACAGCTTCTGGCAGGCGATGCGCGAGAGCACGTCCGTCGGCCCGCCGGCGGGGAAGAGGTTGATGTACCTGACCGGCTTGCTCGGCCAGTCGTCCGCCGCACGTGCAATGCCCGAGGCGATCATCGGCGCGGCAATCGCACCGCCCGACAGCAACAGCGCGCGGCGGCGCGGCAAAACGATCTTCTTCAACGCGAGACCCCTTTTCTTCCTCTCCAAGGGCCACGTCGCAGCCAATTGTGTCAACTTTGATTGCAGAGATCTTTCGCTGGGGGCATGCGCCTCGCACGGAGGCGCTGACGCATGAGCGGGCGGAACGCCCGCGGTCCGGCAAGACGACAAAGCGCCGATAGCTTCACAAGCCTCCGGGA
>CAMFJT010000245.1 GCA_945957125.1 uncultured Rhodospirillales bacterium
CGGAGTGGCGCGGTCCCGGCGAAGAACTTATCGTTCGGCCATGCCGCTTCGCCTTCCGCCCTTGCCCGCACTGCGCTTCTTCGAGGCGGCCGGGCGACATTTGAGCTTCAAGCGCGCCGCCGCCGAGCTGAACGTCACGCCGAGCGCGGTCAGCCATGGCATCCTCGGGCTGGAGCAGGCGCTCGGCACGACGCTTTTCGTGCGCGAGGCGCGGGGCCTGTCGCTCACGCCGGCGGGTGCGGACTATCTGAGCTATGTCGCCGAGGCGCTGTCCCTCATCTCGATCGGCACGCAGCGGCTGCCCGGCCAGCGCGGCGATCGCACGATCGCGGTGAGTTGCGCGCCGATCTTCGCTGCGCGCTGGCTGGTGCCACGCCTGCAGGGCTTCAGCCGGCGGTGGCCGAAGGCGAGCGTGACGGTCGACACCTCGCGCCGCCATGTCGGCTTTCCCGCCGACGGCTTCGACTTCGCGATCCGCCTCAGTCGCGGTCCGCAAGGCGACCACGGCTGGACGCGCCTGCTCGAGCAGCGGCTCGTGCCGGTCTGCAGCCCGGCCTGTCGCGCCGCGCTTCTCGACCGCAACGGGCGCATCGATCTTCGCCGAGCGACCTTGATCCACGTGATCACCGCCAGCGAGGACTGGCAGGCGTGGCTGGATGCGCGCGGCATCGTCGGTCCCGACGTCAAAGGCGGTCTGCGCTTCGACACGATGGAGCTCGCCTTCGACGCCGCGATTGCGGGCTTCGGTGTCGTCCTGGGGCGCCGGCCCTTCGTCGATCGCGATCTGGCGGCCGGCACGCTGGTCGAGATCGGCCTGGAGGCGGCGGCCGCGCAGACCGCGTTCTGGCTGGTCTGCTCGGAGGCGTCGGACGCCAGGCCGGACCTCCGCGGCTTCAAGCGCTGGCTGGTGGAGGAAGCGCGCGCCGGGTGAATATCATTCACCTGCCGTCAATTCCTTCTCCTTTGCGGGCACTGCCGCCCGTCGCCACGTTGGCGGGCGGAGGGCAGCAGCATGAGGAAGTCGACGCTGGCGATCGTGGCGGCCGCGCTGCTCATCAGCGCCTCGATGGGGACGCGCCAGACCTTCGGGCTGTTCATCGATCCGCTCTCCGCCGAGCGCGGCATTCCGCTCGCGGTGATCGCCTTCGCGATGGCGCTGCACAACCTCGTCTGGGGCTTCGCGCAGCCATTCGCCGGCGCCCTGGCGGATCGCTACGGCGCGATGCCGGTCGCGATCGCCGGCTCGGTCGCCTTTGCCGGCGGGCTCGCGCTCGCAGCGGTGGCTTCCTCGGGCCTGCTGCTGGTGCTCGGTCTCGGGCTGCTGGTCGGGCTCGGCGTCAGCTGCACCACATTCGGCGTGGTGCTCACCGCGGTCGGCCGTCTCGCTGCGCCGGAGAAGCGCAGCATGGCCATGGGGCTGGCGAGCGCCGGGGGATCGCTGGGCCACGTCGTCCTGGTGCCGCTGGCCCAGGCCGTCACCGATCTTCACGGATATTCGGTCGCGCTCATCGTGCTGGCCCTGGTCGCCGTTGCGGTCGCGCCGTTCGGCCTGCTGCTCGACGGTCGGGGCGGCGAGGCCGCGGCAGACGAGGTGCTGCAGGCACCGCCGCTGTCCGAGATGCTGGCGCAGGCCATTCATCACCCCGGCTACCGGCTGCTGACGGTCGGCTTCTTCACCTGCGGCTTCCAGCTCGCTTTCATCGCGACCTATCTGCCGGGATACCTGATCCTGTGCCAGATGCCGGTCGGGCTGGGCGCCACGGCGCTCGCCCTGATCGGCCTGTTCAACATGGTGGGAACCTGGGCCTGCGGCTGGCTGGGTGGCCGTGTCCGGCAGCAATACGTGCTGGCCTGGCTCTATCTCGTCCGGGCGGTGACCATCGGCGCCTTCGTGGCGCTGCCCAAGAGCGGGCCGCTGGTCCTGGGCTTCGCCGCGATCATGGGATTGACCTGGCTCGGCACCGTGCCGCTCACCAGCGGATGGATCGCGAAGGTGTTCGGCACGCACCATCTCGGTACGCTGTTCGGCATCTGCTTCTTCAGCCACCAGATCGGCTCGTTCCTCGGCGCATGGTCGGGCGGCGTGGTCTTCGACCTGACGGGGTCTTACACGCTGGTCTGGGTGCTGACCGCGGCGGCCGGCCTGTTGGCCGCCGCGGTGAACGTGCCGATCAAGGATACGTCCACGCCGGGCCTCGCCGCGGCGGCGCGGCCCTCGTGATCCGTGCCGCCCGCGGCGGTCGTCAGCGCGGAAGCACCTTGCGATAGAGATGCCAGGTCGCATGGCCCAGCACCGGGAACACGATCGCCAGACCGATGAGTAGCGGGATCGAGCCGAGCACCAGGCCGGCAGCGACGATCAGGCCCCACAGCGCCATCGGTCCCGGGTTCCGTCGAACCACCTCGATCGAGGTGGCGATCGCCGTGCCGACGCCGACATCGCGGTCGAGCAGGAGCGGAAAGGAGACGACGCTCAGCATCAGGACCGCGAGGGCGAAGAAGAAGCCGACCGCGATGCCGGCGATCGCCATCGCGCGGCCCGCGCCCGTGTCCATCACGTCCCGCGCGAAGCCTTCGAGAGACGCCGGCGGCTCGGGTCCGAGCGTGAGCAGCCAGATGATGTGCGCGGCGCCGAGCCACAGCGCGAACAGCGCCAGCAGCACGAGGCCGAGCGCCATGATCGAGCCGAGGGCAGGGGAGCGCGCAACGCCGAAAGCATCCGCCCAGCCGCTTGCCCGGCCGACCTCGCGTCGGCGGCTCATCTCGTACAGGCCGACGGCGAAGAACGGGGCGATCAGCGCGAATCCCGAGGCGAGCGGGAAGAGCAGCGGCACCATGCCGTAGCCCCAGATCAGGCGCGACAGCACCAGGCCGACGATCGGATAGAGAAGGCAAAGGAAGATCACGTCGGTGCGATAGGCGCCGAAGTCCTCGAAGCCGCGGCGCAGCGCGTCGCGCAGGTCGTCCGTCGTGATGCGGCGCACGGCGGGCACCGTGCGGTCGTGGCCTTCCCATGCACCTTCCATCGTGTGGCCGGCCGAGCCCATGGCGCGACCCGTCTGCTTGAGGGAATCCCATCCCCATTCGATGGGGTTGCGAATGTGCTGCTGCATGGCCATGGGCGTCTCCTTCGGTCTTGAAGGGGCCGCGGTCCGCGTGGCTTGACGTTCAGTCCCGGTCGCAAGTCACGAAGAGCCGCGAACCACCACTGGCGACATGATACGCCTGCCGGGATCGGAAGTCCGCCGAAACATGGTTCGTGCGCGTTCACCACTTTCGGCGATCCTCGCATGCGCTATGATCCCGGCGCCTCGTCACGGGAGAGAGAATGGCTGCCGGTAACGCGCCGAGGGTCGTTGCCGCCGGCGCCATCGGCAACGTGCTCGAATGGTACGATTTTGCGGTCTACGGCTATTTCGCGACCGCGATCGGGCACGCCTTCTTTCCCGAGGAGGACCCCGTCGCGCAAGTGCTGGCGGCCTTCGGCATCTTCGCGGTCGGTTTCCTGATGCGGCCGGTCGGCGGCGCGCTGGTCGGCCATATCGGCGACAAGCACGGCCGGCGCGTCGCGCTCACCTTTTCCGTGGCAGCGATGGCGATCCCGACCTTCCTGGTCGGAATCCTGCCCGGCTATGCGGTGCTGGGCGTATGGGCGCCGGTTGCGCTGACGGTGTTGCGCATGGTGCAGGGGCTGTCCGTCGGCGGAGAATACACGACCTCGATCGTCTTCATGGTCGAGCATGCGCCTTCCGATCGACGGGGCCTGATCGGCGCCCTCGGCTGCTGTGGCGCGATCGGCGGGATCCTGCTCGGGTCGGCGACGGGCGCGCTGCTCACCGCGGTGCTGCCACCGGACGCCGTGGCGTCGTGGGGATGGCGGATACCGTTCCTGCTCGGCCTGCTGGTCGGTCTCGCGGGAGTCGTCCTGCGCCGCTCGCTCGCCGACGGGGCGGTGAAGCGCGGCGAGAGCCACTCGCCGTTGCGCGAGACCGTCCAGCGTCACGGCGGGCTGCTGTTGCGGTTGGCCGGACTGTCGATGTTCAACGCGGCCGGCTTCTACCTGCTGTTCGTCTACATCGTGAGCTGGCTCCAGCTCGCCGACGGGGTCGCTCCAGCCCACGCCCTCGCGATCAACTCGACCAGCATGGTCGTGCTGCTGCCCTGCATGGTGGCGATGGGCGCCCTATCGGATCGCCTCGGGCGCAAGCCGATCCTTCTCGCGGCCACCGTCCTCGCATTCGTGTCGGCCCTGCCGCTGTTCTGGCTGATGCACCAGGACCGGCACCTGCTGGTGCAGGCCGGGCAACTCGGGTTCGTGCTGTCGGTCGGCATGTTCCTCGGCACGCAACCCACGCTGATGGTCGAGGAGGTACCCGCCGCGGTGCGCTGCACCGCCATCGCGCTCGGCTATAACGTGACCCTGGGTGTGGTCGGCGGGCTGAGCCCGCTGGTGGCGACGTGGCTGGTCAACCGCACGGGCGACGATTTCAGTCCGGCCTACATGATCATGGCCGCTGCGGCGATCTCCTTTGTCGCGGCCCTGGGCTTCCACGAGCGCAGCCGCGAGCCGCTCGAGGCCAATCGCTTCTGATGCCGGCGTCTCGAAACGGGTTTCAGCGCATTCCGCGTGTCTTGTCGCCCACGGCCCGCTTCTGCGCGTCCGGCGTGCGTGCAACACGAAATCGGCCGAAGATGATCATGAGCGCGACGGCGGCCATGCACAGCCCGGAAGATGCCAGGGCGGCGAAAAGCACCCATTCCAGGGCGCTTTCCATTTCTGGCCGCAGGAGGATGCTCATGCCCCGTCTCGCGCCGGGGGCTAGCCGAGCTTGATGTTGGCGTCGGCGATCAGCTTGCCCAGCAGGGCACGCTGGGCCTTCAGCCAGGCCCCGAACTCGGCGGGGGAGTTGGCGACCAGCTCGGCGCCGGAGGGATCGAGGCGTTCCTTGACCTTGACGTCCTTGCAGGCCTCGACGACGGCCTGGTTCATGCGCTGGATCAGCGGCGCGGGCGTACCCTCGGCGGCGAACAGGCCGTTCCAGTCGTTCATGTCGAATCCCGGGAAGCCGCTCTCCGCCAGGGTCGGGACGTCGGGGAAGGTAGCGGCGCGCTTCGCGCTCGTGACGGCGAGGACGCGGGCCTTCTTGTTGGCCAGCGGCGGGCGGATCGAGGAGGTCGTGATGATCACCGAATCGATCGCGCCGGCGCCGATATCGCGCGCGGCGTCGGCACCGCCGCGATAGGGCGTGTGGATCAGCTTGATCCCGGCCTGCTTCTGCAGCGCCTCGCCCGCCATGTGCGCCATGCCCGCGGCGGGCGGCGTGCCGTAGCTGATCGTGTCGGGCTTGGCCTTCGCCGCGGCGATGAATTCCTGGATGGTCTTCGCGGGAAACTCGTCCTTCACGGCGACGACCTGCGGGAAGATCGAGAGCAGGGTGACCGGCAGCCAGGTCTTCTCGTAGTTGAACGGGATGTCCTTGATCAGGAACTCGTTGGTGAGCTGGTTCGCCGCGTCGACCAGGAAGGTCTGGCCGTCATGCGGCGCCTGCAGCACCGCCGTCTCGGCGACCAGCGAGTTGCCGCCCGTGCGGTTGTCGATCAGCACCTGCTGGCCGATGATCTCCGCCACCCTCGCGGCGACGTTGCGCGCCACGGTGTCGGCCGCGCCGCCGGCGGCGTAGGCCACCACCCAGCGCACCGGCCCCTTGGGCCAGTCGTTCGACTGCGCCCAGCCATGGCGCGCCAGCAGGGGAGCGGCGAGCGCCGCCCCCATGAGGCTCCGGCGGCGGACAGCCATCAGATCTTGCCCGCCATCTCTTCGACGACCCACAACGGGGCCTCGCCGCGCGCGACGCGCTGGACGTTGTCGAAGCCGTTGCGCAGGCGCGTGATGTTGCTCTCCCAGGTCGGGCCGGCCAGATGGGCGGTCAGGATCACGTTGTCGAGCTTGAGCAGCGGGTTGTCGGGCGGCGTCGGCTCCTCGTCGAACACGTCGAGGCCGGCGCCGAACAGCTCGTTCTTCGACAGCGCCTCGGTCATCGCCTTCTCGTTGATTACCGGGCCGCGCGAGGTGTTCACGATGATCGCCGACTTCTTCATCACCGCAAGCTCGGGCGCGTCGATCATGTTGCGCGTCGAATCGTTCAGCGGGACGTGCAGCGACAGGATGTCGGAATGGCGCAGGATCTCCGGCAGCAGCCGGAAGCGCACGCCGAGCGCGTCCTCCTGCTCCTCCTTCAGGCGCGCGATGTCGTAGTAGTGCACGATCATGCCGAAGGCCTGCGCCAGCCGCGCGACCTTCTTGCCGATCGTGCCCAGGCCGATGATGCCCAGCACCTTGTTGCGCACCTCGTGGACGGTCGGCGGCGAGTTGCCGTGCCAGCGGCCCGCGGTGACGTTGGTGTGCTGGGTGATCAGCCGGCGCGAGACCGACAGCATCAGCAGCAGGGCGTGCTCGGACACGGCGACCGAGTTGGCGCCGCCGTTGTTGCACATCGGCACCTTGGCCGCGATCGCCGCCGGGATGTCGGCGCGGTCGTAGCCCGCGCTGAGGAGCTGGATCAGCTTCAGCTTGGGCGCGTCCTTGAAGAGCTGCGGGTTCACGTATTGCTGCACGAAGCCCACGAAATAGTCGGCGCCGGGCAGGGCGGCCTTCTGCTCCGGCGAGTTGTGCAGCGCCTTGACGATCTCGAATCCCTTGGGTGCGAGGTCGTCCACCATGGAGATGGTGTCCTTGGGTCCGACCACGAGTACGCGCTCAACCATCAGAATGCCTCCGCAGCAACACGATGACCTGTCAGCAGACCGGGCAACCGCCCCGGCTCGGTCCGGCCCCAGCCGCATTCGGCCGAGAGCCCGAAATCGTCGATGAACTTCTTCGCGACGGCGACGCGGGCCTTGTCGCCCGCCGCGTCGGCATGATGGAGCAGACCGAGATACAGTTCGGTTCCTGCCGGCCGCTTCCACGCCTTCAGCGGTGCATAGAAGGCCTCGTCCGTGCGGTCCTTGGGCACCGGGATATGGAGGAAGTCGATCGGCCGCTTCGTGGCCGCGGCGATGCCTTCCATCATCTCGACGAGGACCGCGGCGTCCTTGGGCTGCACCAGATGCTCGTCCGCGGGCGAGCCGTAGCAGAGGTGATAGCCCAGCTCGATCCCGGCCGGCACGCCATCGCCGAGCCGCCCCAGCATGTCGAAGGTCTGCTTTTTGTAGTCGGCTGGGCGGTCCTTGAAGTAACCCTCGAAGGCCAGCACTTCCTGGCAGACATCCCATTGGATGGTGAGATCCGCGGGCGGGATCGCCTTCACGATGTTGGCGAGCGCCGCCTTCAGCGACCGCTCGTAGACGTCGAAATAGGCCTGGCGCGCGGGGCCGCTGACATAGAGATAGCCGCTCGAATGCGGCGTCGGGAGCGAGACCTGGAACCGTGTGCCCCGGGCGATCTCTCCCCCATCGCGCAGGCGCCTGAAGACGTCGTAGGAAGCAATGGCGGCCTTGTCGTAGCCTGTCTCGAACAGCACCGTCGCAGGATCGATGCCGGGCTTGAAGCGGACCTGCTGGATCTCGCGCACGACCTTGCCGTCCCACTGCACGAACGGGTAGGGCGGCACGGTCGGATCGATCTCCATGTCGGGATGGGCGCGCAGCATCACGCCCTGGAAATAGACCCAGCGCGAGCGCTCGCCGGTCTCGCCGTCGGGCATGCGGCCGAGATGCGGGCCGAGCTCGCGCGCGAGCGTGCGGAAGACCTCCTCGCTCGTCGCGAGCGGGATGCTGCCGATCAGATGCAGCCGTTCGCGCGGCTGCATTACGCGACCTTCTCGAGCTTCTGCAGCGAGCGCAGGTACTTCGGCACCGGGATGCCGGGATGGGTGCTCGGCCAGTTTGTGTAGCTCACCTCGCCGACATAGATGTCGCCCCTGGAATCGACCGCCAGCCCGTGCGGCGAGAGGAACTTGCCGGGCTCCTCGCCCGGCCCGTCCTGCCCGCCCAGGCGCGCGAGAGTCGTGCCCTGCTTGTCGACGATGGAGAGGCGCGGGCCGATGTTCTTGTGGTGGGTGTTCACCGGCATGCCCGGACCCAGCTCGCCGATGATGAAGCGCGGGTTGGCGCCGCCGCAGCAGTAGAGCGCGCAAGGCCGGTGCATGTTGTTCCATTGCGCTTCGTACTTGCCGTTGCCGTCGAACACCTGCACGCGATGGTTCTCGCGGTCGGCGACATAGACCCAGCCGTCGGCGTCGGCGACGATGTTGTGCACGATGTTGAACTCGCCCGGATCGGTGCCGGTCGTGCCCCAGCACATCAGGTGCTTGCCGTCGGGCGAGTATTTGTGGACGCAGGAATTGCCGTAGCCGTCCGAGACGTAGATCTCGCCCTTGGGCGAGAGGGCGGTGTGGGTGCAGCGGTTGAACGGCTGGCCGCTCAGGAACGGCGCGGGCCGGTTGGGCACGCCGATGGTCAGCAGCACCTTGCCGTCGGTCGTGATCTTGCGGACCGTGTGGTCGCCGTCGTCGGTGCAGTAGAGCGTGTCGTCGCCGTCGATATGGATGCCGTGCGCGCGGCTGAACAGGCCTTCGCCCCACGAGCGCAGGAAGTTGCCGTCGCGATCGAACACCATCATCGGGTGCTCGCCACGATTGAAGACATAGACTCGGTCCTTGCTGTCCACCGCCACCGCCGCGACGTCACGAAACTCCCAGCCATCCGGCAGCTTGGCCCAGTTCTCGACCACGCGATAACGATGCTCGCCGCTTCCAAGGACTACGGACATTGCAACTCTCTTTGGGCTGGGAGCGCGGCTCTCCAGAGCCGCTCATGGGATGTGGCAAGCCGGAGGAAGAGCGGCTCTGGAGAGCCGCACTCCCAGCG
>CAMFJT010000246.1 GCA_945957125.1 uncultured Rhodospirillales bacterium
AGCCGCTTGAACTCCTCGCGCTGCACGCCGATCCAGTGGTCGGCGAAGGCGCGGCACTCGCGGCGGAACTCGCCGACCGGCACCTTGTCCTTGTCCTGCTTCTTGGCGCGGTACTGCTCCTCGATCTTCCATTCGATCGGCAGGCCATGGCAATCCCAGCCCGGCACGTAATGGGAGTCCTTGCCCATCATCTGCTGGCTGCGCGTGATCAGGTCCTTGAGGATCTTGTTCAGCGCATGGCCGATATGGAGATTGCCGTTGGCGTAGGGCGGGCCGTCATGCAGCACGAACTTGGGCCGCCCCTTGCTCTCCGACCGCAGGCGGTGGAACAGCTTCATGTCGGCCCAGCGTCGCAGCAGCTCGGGCTCCTTCTTTGGTAGCCCGCCGCGCATGGGAAAGTCGGTTTTCGGCAGGAAAACGCTGGATTTGTAGTCGGTCGTCACGAGGAACTCTCGGATTCGGGAACGGAAGGCGCCGGGCTTTCCCGGCACTCAGGCAAGCGCAATCGGCCCGGCCGCTACACGCGGACCGGGCGGCTAATTCGCTCCCGAGAGGCCCTGATCATCATGGGGCCGGCAATCTAGGGACGAGGGTCCGGGGGGTCAAGGCACCCCCCGGACCACCTCGCAAACGTCGGATGTTCCGGTCAGCCCTTACTGCATGGTGATTTTGCCGTCCGGCGCCATGGCGACACCGACCTCGACGCCATTCTTCACCGCTCGCCCCGTCCAGGTCCCGTCGGTCGAGCGCGACAGACCCTTGACGTTGGTGAAGCCGGCCTCGTTGAACTTGGACTGGGCTGCTGCCTGCGCACCGGAAACGCTGGTGGAATCGAGAGCGCCGGCCTTCGGCGTGCCCGTCGTGGTCTCGGGAAGGATGGGCGAGCTCACATTGCCGTTGGTCGTCCCCGGAGGCGCATTCGTGGCGCCGCTCGGCATCTGAGCATTCTGCGCGAACACCGCGCCCGAGATCCCGATGACCGCCACCGCGACCAGGCCTGGAATGATCTTCATATCGTCCTCCATTCATCGCCGCCCATCGCGGCAGGCAAGTAACCGACGCGGACGAACCAAGGTTGCGCTTCGCGGAGGTAGACGGAGGCCGAGTCTATTTGCTTTCTACGCGCGAGAAGATCAGAGGGCGAAAGCCGGTCGTGGCATCGAACTTCTTCCAGCGCCCTTCCGGCTGGGCGAGACGATCGGCAATGGCGTACACGGCCGCAGGATGGTGGCCCAGCCCGCAATGGCTGCTCTGAACCTCGATGTTCTCCAGCTGCGGTCCCTCACCGTTGAGGCAGGTCTCCCAGGCGCAAACCCCATCGCTGCGGCTGAAGATCGATGTGGTCGGCACCGGCGGCGGCTCGGCCAGGCCTTCGGTCAGCAGGCTCGGCGTGTCGATGCGGTTGCCCGACGCCCATTCATAGGGTTGCCACTCGCGGGTCGACGCCGGCGGGCCGGCGAACGGGCTGCCCAGCGTGATGACGCAACGGACCCTGTCGGGCGCTCGCTTGGCGAGCTGGCGGGCATAGAGGCCACCCAGGCTCCAGCCCACCAAGCTGACCCGACGGCCTTCGTAGCGGGCGAACAGCTCGTCGAGACGGGCGTGCATCCCGCCCTCCACGTTGCCGCGCAGCCCGCGATTGTGCCCGAGCTTCCAGCCATGGGTGCGGTAGCCGTGCGACTTCAGGAAGTCACGCAGGGGCTTGGTGCTCGAGTCGTCGGCCAGCAGGCCGGGCAGGACGAGGACGGGATGCCCGTCACCGCGCGGCGTGGTCGAGAGCCAGGGCCGCATGAGCCAGAACGCGCCGAGTTCCGGCAAGGCCCGGCCCTCGAACAGGGTGAGGAGGTTCGAGGGGGAGGCGGCTTCGACAGCGGCGGCCATGTCTGCTCCTTCTCTACGCTACGCGGACTCAAAACGTTTGCACGACGACGTGGATGCTGCCCGGCGCGCAATAACCCGTCTACCTGCTCTCGCGCGATTTTCGGTCGTCGACAAGGGATCGCCGAAACGTGAGCGGCATTGGAGACGAGTTTTCATCGTGCTATGCAACCACGATGCTTGGTCGGCTCGGCCGCCTGATTGCGGTGATTACCTTCTACCTCGTCGCCAAATGGCTTTGCCGGCTCGCTTTCGAAGGCGTGTCCTGGGCTGCCGATGATGCGATTGCCCATTGGGCGGACACCGCAATCGCTCGCCGATTCAATATCCCCGCTTCCACGGCAACGAGCGTTTTTCGATTCGTGATCGATTGGGGACCGTTGGCCGCGCTTCTGGCGATCGAGCCATACGTCAGGCACAAGCTCGAATCGGCGGAGGAGCCGCCATCCCGTCAATGACTACGAGGCCGATGACAGCAGTTTCCGCGCCGCCTGCCCGTCGGCCGCGATCTGCGCCTTCAGCGCGTCCAGCCCCGCGAACTTCATTTCCGGCCGGATGAAATCCACCAGTTGCACCCGCAGCGTCTGCCCGTACAGGTCCCCCGCGAAGTCGAACAGGTGGACCTCGAAGTTCTCCTGCAGCTTGCCCACCGTCGGGCGCTTGCCGAGATTGGCGACGCCGTTGCGCCACGCGCCGCCGGCCAGCGTGCGCACGGCGTAGACACCGAAGCGCGGGCGCAGGTGCTCGCCCAGCGCAACGTTCGCGGTGGGAAAGCCGATGGTGCGGCCGCGCTGGTCGCCTTGCTCGACCGTGCCCTCGATCTCCCACGGATGGCCGAGCAGCGCGCACGCCTCGCTCGGCCAGCCGGCGCGCAGGGCTTCGCGGATGCGGGTCGAGGAATAGATCTCGCCTTCGTGCGTCACCGGCTCGATCACGCTGACGCCGAGCGCACGCTCGGCCGCCAGCTCGCGCATCCGCTCGACATTGCCGCCGCGCCGCGCGCCGAAGCTGAAATCGTAGCCGCACACGACGTGGCGCGCGCCCAGCCCCTGCAGCAGCACGCCGTCGACGAAGGCCTCGGCCGTGATCGCCGCGAAGGCCGGGTCGAAGCGCTGCGCCAGCACCGCCTGCGCGCCGTGCTGCGCGAGCAGACGGACCTTGGCGGGCAGCAGGGTGAGCCGGAACGGGCCGGTGTCGGGCACGAAGAAGTGCCGCGGGTGCGGCTCGAAGGTCAGCGCGACCAGAGGTGCATCGAGCTGCCGCGCTTGCTCCGCGGCCGCCGCCAGCAGCGCCTGGTGGCCGCGGTGGACGCCGTCGAAATTGCCGAGCGCGACAACGCCGCCGGTCCATTCCGCGGGCGTCGAGCGCCAGTCGTCGAACACCGGGATCATCGCGCGCCCCGCCTCACGCCACATCGCGGCGCGGCACCAGGATGGTGGCCTCGCCGTCGATCACGACCTTGTCGCCGTTGAGGCATTGGGTCTTCAGCGTCACGCGGCGGCGCTTTTCGTCGATCGCGGTGATGGTGGCGACGGCGGTGATGGTCTCGCCGATCAGCACCGGTGCCATGAAGTTCATCGTCTGCGCGATATAGACGGAGCCGGGTCCGGGCAGCTTGGTGCCGATCACCGTCGAGATGAAGCTGCCGCTCAGCATGCCGTGCGCGATGCGCTGGCCGAAGCGCGTCGAGCGCGCGAATCCGTCGTGCAGATGGATCGGGTTGGTGTCGCCGGACACGCCGGCGAAGGCCATGATGTCGGCCTCCGTGACGGTCTTGCCGAACATCGCCGACATGCCGACCTTGAGGTCTTCCAGATAAAGGCCGTTCATGGCCGCAAAGTCGTTCGCCACGCCGTGATCTCCTGCGTTGGGGTCGCCCTCTTACCATGCGGCGGGGCCTGTGCCACAGTCGGGTGAATGACCGTTCACACAGTTAACGAGCCCGATCTCGTCGCGACCGGGCTCGCCGCGGCCTCTTCCCGGCATTTCGGGGGGCCGGCCGCGATCGAGGGACTGCGGCGCGAATCGGGCGGCGCCTCGCGCCAGACCTGGAGCTTCGACGCCGTCGTCGGCGGGCAGCGCCATGCGCTGATCCTGCGCCGCGATCCGCCGACCGCCGGCGGCCGCGAGAAGGCGAGCGCCACCGCGCTCGATCGGCCGACCGAGTTCGCCGTCCTGCGCGCGGCGTTCGCGGGCGGCGTGCGCGCGCCGGAACCGCTGTTCGAGCTGGACTCCGCGGACGGGCTGGGCGAGGCCTTCGTGATGCGCCGTGTCGGCGGCATCGCCATCGCCCGCAAGCTGCTACGCGATCCACCCTATGCCGAGGCGCGCGCGCGGATCGCCGGCCAGCTCGGCGAGATCGTGGCGCGCATCCACGCGGTCGACACCGCGAGCCTGCCGCCGCTGCCCCATCGCGAGGCGGCCGACCAGGTCGCGGCGCTGCGGGCGGTGCTCGATTCGCTCGACCAGCCGCAGCCGGTGTTCGAGCTGGCGCTGTCCTGGCTCGACCGTCGGCGTCCGGCGCCGACCGGACGAGCGCGGCTGGTCCACGGCGATTTCCGCACCGGCAACTATCTCGCCGACGAGAGCGGCGTCACGGCCATCCTCGATTGGGAGGGGGCCCATCTCGGCGACCCGGTCGAGGATCTCGGCTGGCTTTGCGTGAAGAGCTGGCGCTTCGGCGCGGTCGACAAGCCGGCCGGCGGCTTCGGCAGCCGCGCGGAGCTGTGGTCGTCCTACGCGGACGCCGGCGGCGGCGCGGTCGATCCGGCGCGGGCGCACTGGTGGGAGGTGTTCGGCACGGTGCGCTGGGGCGTGATCTGCCTCACCCAGGCGTGGCGCCATCTCTCGGGCTCGGTGAAGTCGATGGAGCTGGCCTCGATCGGCCGCCGCGCCGTGGAGACCGAGGTCGACCTGCTGCAGCTCCTGAAGGAGGCGCGCTGATGGCCCAGGACCGACCCACCGCCGCCGAGCTGCTCGCCGCCATCGCCGATTTCCTGCGCGAGGAGGCGACGCCCGCCCTCGACCGCACCGAGCCGCGGCTCGGCTTCCAGATGCGCGTCGCCGTAAACGCGCTCGCGATCCTCGAACGCGAGTCACGGCTCGGCCCCGCCGCCGACGCGCGGGAGCATGCGCGGCTCGTGGCGCTGCTCGGCCGCGACGGCCCGCTTGCCGACCTCAACCGCGAACTGGCCCGCCAGCTCCGCGCCGGCGACCGCGACGAGCGCGACGCCGCGCTGATGGCGCACCTCGAAGCCACCATCGCCGACAAGATCGCCATCGCCAATCCGAAGTGGCGCTGATCTTGCCGGACCGCGGGCGTCTCGCCCGCCTCATGAGCTCGAGCGGGCGGGACGCCTGTGGCCCGGCAAGATACTTCGGCCACCGCCGAACGATTGGCCGTGGCGCGTGCGCGAGGGCGCGCCTAGAGTCCGGGCATGGTCACCGTCAACGCCCTCTCCGAAGTCGCCGCCCTGATGGGCGATCCGGCGCGCGCGGCCATGCTGCAGCTCCTGATGGACGGGCGGGCGCACACCGCTTCCGATCTCGCCCACGCCGCAGGGGTCACGGCGCAGACAGCGTCCGGTCATCTCGCCCGCATGGCCGAGGCCAACCTCCTCGCCGTCCGCGCTCAGGGCCGCAACCGCTTCTACCGACTCGCCTCGGGCGAGGTGGCGCATGCCATCGAATCGCTCATGGCGCTGGCCGGCGAGCGCGCGAGACCCGCCTCGAAGAGCGCGGCGTGGCGGCGTGATCCCGATCTCCGCTTCTGCCGCACCTGCTACGACCATCTCGCCGGCCAGGTCGGCATGGCGGTCACCGATTCGCTGACGCGGCACGGCCATCTCGAACCGAAGGGACCACGCGACTGGTCGCTCACCGACTCCGGCACCCTGTTCTGTCGCCGGCTGGGCGTCGATCTCGACGGCGCCCAGCGCGCCGGCACGCGTCACTTCGCGCGCCAGTGCCTCGACTGGAGCGAGCGGCGGCCGCACATCTCGGGCGCACTGGGGGCGGCGATCGCCGACACCTTCTTCAAGAAGGGCTGGGCCGAGCGCCTGCGCCGCGGCCGCACGGTGCGGCTGACCGACTCAGGCCGGCGAGCCCTTGGTAGCCACTTCGACGCCGCGGTCTAGCCGGGCGCGGCCGAAGGTCAGCCCGTCGCCCGACGGGATCTTGGCGATCGCCGAGGCGCGCAGGATCTTCTCCTCGCCGACCGTCAGGTAGATGTTGGTGAAGAGCAGCGAGCGGGTCTGGCGCACCAGCTCGGGCCGGCCCTCGACCCAGTCGCCGAGCCTGGCGGGCGCCACGAAATCGCAGCTCACGCTCACCGTCGGCAGGAACTTGCGCAGGCCGGCCAGCGCGCCGCCGCCCATCGTGCCGACGAGGTCGGCGATCAGCATCATCATGCCGCCGTGCAGGCCGCCCGCCGGGTTGCACATGTGCTGGGCGACGCGGATGCCGAGCACGAATTCGTCGCGCGTGCCCTTCTCGCCGCGCTTGCAGTAAATGTTCCCGACATGGCTGTTGAAAGTCGTCTCGGGCCGGCCGCGATCGAAATCGACGCGCAGGAAGCCCTCGGGCGGATTGTCTTCGGTCACCAAAACCACCGCTATCTCTCCGATACCACCAACTTCCGATGAAGCGCGTGCGCCTTTGGTCTTCCAGTCAGGAGTCGGCTCAAGGTCCTAGAAGCTTCGACCTCCTCCTTTAGTAGGTCGCATAGCTGAGCGCGATCGGAGCCTTCCGTCGCATCTGATGGCAGCATGAGCATAAAATCGAAATCATGTCCGTGCCAAAGCAGCTTCGGCAAAAGGCTCTTGCTCTTCCCTATTACCAAGCCGTACCGCAGATGTGGATAAATGCGCTTGTGGGTGGCAGCCTTGGCCGAATAGGTCAGCACATCATGTGTAGTAATGCCGTCGAACTTGAACTCAACGACAACGCGCGGCGTCCATCTCGCTGAAGTCGTCTCAGCAATCAGCATGTCGGTCTCGTAGGCACGACTGTCGAACTCTTCGATGTCCGCAAGCAGAGTACCGGCCGGCTGTGCTTTATGCGCTTTGACGGTGAGCGAGTAGGCCAACTTGAAGGACGTTTCGACTGAAAGTTTCGCATCTTGTAAATCTGCTTCGATGCAGGGTCGGAGTGTCTTAACCCAGTCTGTTTCCGCCGCCACTTCCCCCTCCAAGAGTTCTATTGGCCCATCTAGTGTTTCCAACCTAAGCGCGGTGACGGCTGAGCAGCGCGAACGAGCCCAGCGCGGTCAGCGTGTCGTGGCGCGGACCATAGAGGCGAGCCCGCACCTGCGCCATGGTCCCGTCATGACCGACGACCTCCGCCTCGGCCTGCAGCCAGTCGCCGACCCGGCCCGGCATCAGGTAGTCGAGCGACAGGCGCACGGTGACGCAGCGGCGCTCCAGGACATGGAAGACAGTCGAGCCCATCGCCGAATCGATAAACGTCGCCAGCATGCCGCCATGGACGATGCCGTGGCTGTTGGCGTGCTGCGGGCCGGGACGGAAGCCGCGGACCAGGCGACCGGCCTCGACCTTCTCGAACCACGGCCCGTTGGCTTCGGCGAAGCCTGAGGTCTGCACGATCTTTCGGAAGCCTGGCGGAATGGACACGCCCGCATCTTAGGCGATGCCCGCCAGCAGCACCAAGCCGTAGCAGACATAGTAGCTGGCAAGCACGGTGATCAGCCGGTTCGACCAGACGCGGAACTGGGTGTCGGACAGCCGCTCGAGCAGCAGCCGGCCGAGCGAGGTGCCGATCATCGACGAGGCGACGGCGACGGCGAGGAACCACGGCTCGACCTGCCCGACCTGCTCGATCAGCGCGCCGAAATAGACCAGCTTGAAGCCATGGCCGAACACCTGGCAGGCGGCCTTGGTCGCGATGATCTGCCGCCGCTCGAGCGGCGAGCGCAGGAACATGGTGTCGAGCAGCGGGCCGGTGACGCCGGTCAGCAGCATCAGCATCATCGACACCAGGCCGGTCGCCGCGACCTGCGCCGGCCCGAACGTGCGCGGCAGGATCCGGTCGGGGATGGCGCGGATGACGAACGGCGAGAGGCCGAGCAGCAGCAGCGCCATCGCCTTGTCCGGCACGTAGAGCGTGATCGACCACAGCCCGACCGAGACGAGGCAGCCGGCGACGTAGAACGCCATGCTCTTCCACACGATGTGCCGGAACCACAGGACCGCGCGCCAGCCGTTCGACGCCATCTGCGTGACCGCGTGCAGGACCATGGCGGTGGGCAGCGGGAAGACCACCAGCAGCACACCGATCAGGATCAGCCCGCCGGCCATGCCGAAGACGCCCGACAGCAGCGCCGTGCCGATCATCAGGAGGCTGAGCCCCGCCGCCATCAAAGCCGTCATCGCCGTCTCCCCTGTGTGATGAGTGGCGGTGTACGGCCGGGTTATCCAGTGTTCAAATGTATGGTAAATTGAGAATTGATACTTGGTTCGTCTGGTATCCTGCTATCCGGGAAACCCATGGAACTGCGCCATCTCCGCTACTTCGTCGCCGTCGCCCATGAAGGCCACGTCACGCGCGCGGCCGAGAAGCTGCACATCCAGCAGCCGCCGCTCAGCCAGCAGATCCGCGCGCTGGAGCGCGAGATCGGCGCGGCGCTGTTCGTCCGCCATCCGCGCGGCGTCAGCCTGACCGATGCCGGCCGCTCGTTCCTCGCCGATGCCGAGGCGATCCTGGCCCAGGCCGAGCATGCCCGGATCCGCGCAAGGCGCACCGCGCGCGGCGAGGTCGGGCGTATCGCGGTCGGTTTCACGACGTCGGCGCCGTTCCATCCGCTGGTCGCCCGCGCGATCCGCGAGTTCCGCGCCACGCGGCCGGACGTTTCGTTCGGGCTGGAGGAGAACAGCTCGGCCGACATGGTGAGCGGCTTGCGCGACGGGCGGCTCGACGTGGCCTTCATCCGCTCCGGCCTGGTCGATCCGCAGGGCATCACGGTCCATCCGCT
>CAMFJT010000247.1 GCA_945957125.1 uncultured Rhodospirillales bacterium
GGGCGCGCCCTTCGATCACCTCGCGGTTGATCACCACCTCGTCCACCCCGTCGAGTGACGGCAGGTCGTACATGGTGTCGAGCAGCACGACCTCGAGGATGGAACGGAGGCCGCGCGCTCCCGTCTTGCGCAGGATCGCCTTCTGGGCGACGGCCTTCAAGGCATCGTCGGAGAACTTGAGCTTCACGCTCTCCATGTCGAACAGGCGCTGGTACTGCTTGACCAGCGCGTTCTTGGGACGCGTCAGGATCTCGACCAGGGCCGCTTCGTCGAGATCCTCGAGCGTGGCGACCACCGGCAGGCGGCCGACGAACTCGGGGATCAGGCCGTAGCGCAGCAGGTCCTCGGGCTCGAGGTCGCGCAGGATCTCGCCGGTGCGGCGATCCTCGGGACCGCGAACCTCGGCGCCGAAGCCGATCGAGGTGCCCTGCCGGCGCATCGAGATGATCTTGTCGAGCCCAGAGAAGGCGCCGCCGCAGATGAACAGGATGTTGGTCGTGTCGACCTGCAGGAATTCCTGCTGCGGATGCTTGCGCCCGCCCTGCGGCGGAACGCTGGCGACCGTGCCTTCCATGATCTTGAGCAGCGCCTGCTGCACGCCCTCGCCCGACACGTCGCGCGTGATCGACGGGTTGTCGGACTTGCGGCTGATCTTGTCGACCTCGTCGATATAGACGATGCCGCGCTGCGCCCGCTCGACATTGTAGTCGGCCGCTTGCAGCAGCTTCAGGATGATGTTTTCGACGTCCTCGCCGACGTAACCCGCTTCCGTCAGGGTCGTAGCATCGGCCATCGTGAACGGCACATCCAGCATGCGCGCCAGCGTCTGGGCCAACAACGTCTTGCCGCAGCCCGTCGGGCCGATCAGCATGATGTTGGACTTGGCGATCTCGACTTCGTTCGACTTGCCGCCGTGGCTCAGCCGCTTGTAGTGATTATGCACGGCGACGGCGAGGATGCGCTTGGCCTGATCCTGCCCGATGACATAGTCGTCGAGGATCTGGCGGATCTCCTTGGGAGACGGCACGCCATCCTTGGACTTGACGAGGGTTGTCTTGCTCTCTTCCCGGATGATGTCCATGCAGAGCTCGACGCATTCATCGCAGATGAAAACCGTCGGCCCGGCAATGAGCTTCCGCACTTCATGCTGGCTCTTGCCGCAGAAGCTGCAATAGAGGGTATTACGGGAATCGCCCCCTGATTTGGCGGCTGGCATGTTCTTAACGCACCTCCGCTTGGGCGGCCCGACAACCCTGCGAGCCCGCACCCAGCGCTATGTTAAACACCCGTCACAGATCGCGACAACATCAAAATATAGTGTGCCGGCCTGCAAGCTGGAAACAATCGGTCGCGCGCGTCCCGTTCAGGAGGCTGCCGCCTGGATGGTCGGCACCGGCCGGTTCTCCAGCACGTCGTCGATCAGGCCGAACGCCTTGGCCTCCGGCGGCGAGAAGAACTTGTCGCGCTCCATCGCCCGCTCGATCTCCTCGATCGTGCGGCCGGTGTGGTCCACGTACATCTGGTTCAGGCGCGCACGGGTCTGCAGGATCTCCTTGGCGTGGATCTCGATGTCCGTCGCCTGGCCCTGGGCGCCGCCCGACGGCTGGTGGATCATGATGCGGGCGTTGGGCAGCGAGAACCGCTTGCCCTTCTGGCCGGCCATCAGCAGCAGCGAGCCGGCCGACGCGGCCTGGCCGAAGACCAGGGTCGAGATATTCGGCCGGATGTATTGCATCGTGTCGTAGATCGCCAGGCCCGAGGTGACCACGCCGCCCGGCGAGTTGATGTAGAACGAGATGTCCTTCGTGGGATTCTCGGCCTCGAGATAGAGAAGCTGGGCGCAGACCAGGCCGGCCACGTTGTCCTCGATCGGGCCGTTCAGGAAGATGATGCGTTCCTTGAGCAGCCTCGACCAGATGTCATAGCCGCGTTCGCCGCGCGCCGATTGCTCGACCACCATCGGCACGTAGTAGTTGTTGTAGACCTGCAGCGGATCGCGGTCGCGAATCATCGCGGAGCCCCCTTGTGACTGTACAATGGGAAAGTGGCAGTGCCGGCGGCCGCATTCAAGGCCGCCGGAGCGAGCGGTCAGCCCGCCGTGGCCGGCGGCGCGGACTCCGCGGCATCCGCCGCAGGCTTCTCGTCTTCCTCTTCCGCTTCGCGAGCAGCCTTCAGCAGCTCCTCCGGCGTCACCGTCTTGTCGGTCACCTTGGCCAGCTCGATGATGAAATCCACGGTCTTCTCCTCGAAGATCGGGGCGCGCAGCTGCGCCTTCATCTCGTCGTTCTTGCTGTAGAACTCGAGCACCTGGCGCTCCTGGCCGCGATAGCGCATCGCCTCGCGCATCACCGCCTGGTTGAGCTCCTCCGGCGTCACGTCGATCGCGTTCGAACGGCCGACATCGGCCAGCAGCAGGCCGAGGCGAACGCGGCGCGCAGCGATCTCGCGATACTCCGCCTTCATCTTCTCCTCGTCGCCCTCGAGCGGCTGGCCCTGCTTCTTGGCCTCCTCGACGCGCTGCCAGATCGCGTCGAACTCGGCGTCGACCAGACCTTGCGGCACCTCGAACTTGTGCGCCTCGGCGAGCTTGTCCAGGAGCTGGCGCTTCACCATGCTGCGCGAGACCTGGGCGTAGTCCTGGCCGATCCGCTCGGACACCGCCTTGCGCATCGCCTCGAGGTTCTCGAAGTTGTTCTTCTTGGCCAGCTCGTCGTCGGCTGGCTTCTCCACGAACTCGCGGATCTCCTTCACCGTGCACTTGAACACGGCGTCCTTGCCGGCGAGCTCCTTGTTGCCGTAGTCCTCGGGGAACTTGACCTTGACGTCGACCGGCTTGCCGACCTCCGCGCCGACGAGCTGATCCTCGAAGCCCGGGATGAACGATCCCGACCCGAGCTCGAGGACGTAATCCTCGGCCTTGCCGCCCTCGAACTCGACGCCGTCGACGGAGCCCACGAAGTCGAGCTTCAGCGCGTCGCCCTTCTGCGCCGGCCGCGGCGGGTCAACCGGCTTCTCCTCGCGGTTCGCCTTGGCGATGCGCCCCAGCGCGTCGTCGACGTCCTTCTCCGGCACGGCGGCCTTCAGCCGCTCCAGCTCGATCCCCGAGAAGTCGAGCTGGCCGATCTCCGGCAGCACCTCGAGCGAAACCTCGAACTCGACGTCCTTGCCTTCGCCGAACTCACCCTTGAGCTCGAGCTTGGGCTGCATCGCGGGCTTGAGCCCGCGATCCTCGATCGCCTTGCTCGTGCTCTGGTTGACGGCCTGCTCGAGCGCCTCGCCGAGCAGCGCCTGGCCATACTGCTTCTTGAGCAGCCCGGCCGGAACCTTGCCCGGACGGAAGCCCGGCATCGACGCCGTGCGGGCCATCTCCTTCACGCGCTCGTCGACCTTGCTCGCAAGATCGCCGGCGGGGATGACGATCTTGAATTGCCGCTTCAGCCCCTCGGCTGGGAGTTCCGTCACTTGCATGGGCTCACTTCCATCTCTTCATCTGGTGCGGGCGAAGGGACTTGAACCCCCACGCCTTGCGGCACGAGATCCTAAGTCTCGCGTGTCTACCAATTCCACCACGCCCGCCTTGGCATCGCTTTGGGCCGAATGGGCGGGCCTCTTAGCCCGCGCCTGTCGGGCGGTCAATTCATCGCTGCAGCAAGCGCCTCCGGCAGACGATCGGCGATGTCCTCGGCGATCAATCCCGGCTTGCCGAAGGCGTGGGCGCACTCGCCATGAAGCCAGGCCGCGGCCGCGGCTGCCGCCAGCGGCGGGAGCCCGCGGGTCATCAGCCCGGCGGCGATACCCGCCAGCACGTCGCCCGATCCGGCGGTGGCGAGCGAGGGCGACGCATGGATGTTGATGACCGCCGCCCCGTCGGGTGCGGCGATCACCGTGTCGGGCCCCTTGAGCAGGACCGTGGCGCCGCTGGAACGGGCCGCCTCGCGCACGCGCGTCACTTTCCCGGGCACTGTGGCGAGCTCGGGGAAAAGGCGGCGGAACTCCCCCTCGTGCGGCGTGAGCACGACCGGACCGCGAATGGCCGAGAAAAGCCGTGCGCGATCGTCGGCGAACGCCGTCACGGCGTCGGCGTCGAGCACGACGGCACGGCCGGCCGCCAGAACGGCGAGAACGGCCTCGCGCGTCCGGGCATTTACGCCGGCGCCGGGGCCGATCAGGAAGCCGTTGCGGCGCCTGTCGTCGAGGAGACGCGCGAACGACGGGCCGTCATCGGCCTCGACGACGAGGTTGCCGGGCTCGGCCATACGGTAGATCGCCGTCGCCGCCTGCGGCGCGGCAATGGTCGCCAGCCCCGCCCCTGCCCTCCGGCCTGCGACGGCCGCCAGCCGCGCGGCGCCGGTCGCCGCGCCGCCGCCCAGGATCGTGAGATGGCCGCGCGCATACTTGTGGTCGCCGGGATCGTCCCGCCGCAAGGCGCCCGCCCATAGAGCCGGATCATTGCGCCAGAGCCGGGGCCCGATCACGTCGAGGACCGAGGGCGGAATCCCGATGTCGGCAACCTGCAGCTCGCCGCACCGGCGCAGCCCTTCCAGCGAATAGTGACCGGGCTTGGCCCGGAAGAAGGTCACCGTGAGCGCGGCATGCGGGGCGTCTCCCAGAATCTCGCCAGTGTCGCCATGCAGGCCGCTCGGCACGTCGACGGCCACGACCGTCAGCCGTTCGCGGTTGACGCACTCGACCAGCTCCAGCGCGGCGCCGTCAAGGCGCCGTGCCAGGCCGGCCCCGAACAGGGCGTCGATCACCAGCGGCCGGCCGTCGAGCAAGGCCGCCGACGCGGCCGCGACCGCGCCCTTCCATTGGCTTGCCGCCCGCGCCGCATCGCCCCGCAGCTCGCCGGCGCCACTCAGAAGCGCGAGCTTGACCGGCCAACCTTCCGCCTGCAGATGCCGAGCCGCCACGAAACCGTCGCCGCCATTGTTGCCGGGACCGCACAGCACGACGACCGGCTGCCGCCGGAAGCGCTCGACGACGGCACGCGCGACGGCCCTGCCCGCCGCCTCCATCAGCGTGCTGCCGGTCGTGCCGGTGGCGATGGCTGCGGCATCGGCCGCCGCCATCTCGGCGCAGGTCAGCAGAACAAGCTCGGACCGGGGGAAAAGGCCGTCAGCCATGACGAGCGGGGAATTGGGGCGGCCGACCGGATTTGAACCGGCGACATCCAGAATCACAATCTGGCGCTCTAACCAACTGAGCTACGGCCGCCATCGTGGGCACCTTCCCGACGAAGCGCGCCTTCCTACGCCGGGATGGCGGGAGCGTCAAGAAACAGGGCGTCAAGAAACAGCGCGTAGAGCAACAGGCGTCGGCGGCAGCAGGCGGTCGACCACCCGTATCCACGTCTCGCACGCTCCTTCCACGGACAGGCCGAAGACCTCGCGCATTCGCCCCCAGCTCTCGAAATCCGTGATCGCCTCCAGGGCGATCAGCGTGCCGCGACGCCGGTCCGCATCGAGCGTCCCGAGCTCGGGTCGATACATCAGCTCGAGACGCACCAGGACGGCCTCGCGCATCCGCCGTACGCGCAGGTCCAGCTCCTCGGAATGGTGGAGATTGCGCGTGAGGGCGCGCCACAGCGGCAGCCATTGCTCGCACGTCTGGCCGCGCGTCTCGATCTGGGTGCGAATGCGCGTGGCACGATCGGCATCGGCGTTGCGGAGCACGGCCTGTGCGACAGCCTGTGCGTAGGCATGGTCGGCGGCAGCCAGGCTGAGGGCAAGCAGATCGGGAAAACGGTCGAACAGCGAGCGTACCGAGTACCCCGCACGCTCGGCGATCTGCGCGGCCGTCGGAACCGTCGGGCTCTCCCGCAATAGCGCCAGGTAGGCATCGACGATGTACTGCCTGGTGCGTTTGCTCCGCAGCCGGCGGCCGTCGATCTCGACCGCCCCGAGCGCTACGCCCTTGGCGGCGGTTGCCGTCGAGTCGCTCAAGACGGCACCGGGGGCAGCAACCGGTCGATCGTCCGCACCCAGGCAGCGATCGATTGCTCGACCGACAGGCCGTAGAGCTCGCGCATGCGCTCCCAGCTCTCGAACGTCGTGATCGCCTCGAGCGCCAGCACCGTTTTCCTGCGCTCCGTCTCCGACATCGCCGACAGCTCCGGATCGAACATCATCTCCATACGCGCGACGATGAGCTTTCGGATCACCGATATTCGCTGGCCGAGCTCGGCCGATTGCGCGGCATCCTTCGACAGCACGCGCCACAACGGCAGCCATCGTTCGCAGCCTTCGGCGCGCTGCTCGACCTGCGACCTGATGCGCACTGCGCGCGGGGCGTCGAGATCGCGCAAGGCGCCACTGGCCCGCGCCGCGGCAATCGCATAGTCGGTGACGGCGACGCGCAGGGCGGTAAGGTCAGGAAAGCGCTCGAAGATCGAGCGCACCGAATAGCCTGCGCGCTCGGCAATCTGCGTCGCCGTCGGCATCTGGCCGGACTCGCGCACCAGCGCCATGTACGCTTCGACGATCAGCCGCCGGGTGCGCTCGCTGCGCAGGCGGCGGCCGTCGATGCGTGGCGCCTTGAGTGGAGGGCTCTCGCCGTCGCTCCCGGCGGGAATGTCGACCATCGCGCCCCCCGGCTCAGGCTGCCTCGGCCTTGGCGATCGGCGTTGGCGGCAGGAGCCGGTCGATCGCGTGGATCCACACCGCGCATGCCTCGTCGAACGACAGGCCGTGCTGCTCGCGCATGCGGCCCCAGCTTTCCATGTCGGTCAACGCCTCGAGAGCGATCAGGATCTGGCGGCGCTCGTCCTCCGGCAGGGCCGACAATTCCGCCCGGTACATGAGTTCGATGCGTCCCACCGTGATCTCGCGAGCGCGCACGACACGCTGCTTGAGGTGACCCGTCGGATCCTGGTCGGCGAACTGCAGCAGCACGCGCCACAGGCCGAGACCACGTTCGCACGTATGGGCCCGGGTGTTGACCTGCGAATGCAGCCTCGTCTCGCGGTCGCCGTCGGCGCCGCGCGGCGGGGCCAGGGCCAGGGCCTGGGCGAGCTGGTAGTCGGTGGCCGCCACCCGCAAGGCATTGAGGTCGGGAAACCGCTCGAAAATCGAGCGCACGGAGTACCCTGCCCGCTCGGCGATCTGCACGGCCGTGGGCATCTGCGCGTTCTCGCGCAGCAGAGACAGGAACGCCTCGATGATGAGCTGCTTGGTGCGTTCGCTACGCAAGCGCCGGCCATCGATGCGCGGAGGCTTACTGCTCGATCCGTCTTGCAATTCGATACCCACGATGCCCCGACCGGGAACTCTTGGGGTTACGGTGACGACTGCAGGATACGCCAGAATTTGGCAATCGCAATGCAGTAATACGGCGTAAAGTGACGCCAGCGTCGTCCATTCCTGCGCTGCAGCGCGTCGGTCCCATCGTCCTCACGCCTTGAAGTGCGCGCTCAACCGGGCAATCGCCGTGTCCAGCGTCTCGTCGTGCTTGCAAAAACAGAACCGGGCGAAGTGGCGGGGCGCCGCCTCCGGCTGATCGTAGAACGCACTGACCGGCACGGCGGTCACGCCCGCTTCCACGGTGATGTAGCGGCAGAAGTCCTCGTCTGTGCCGTTGAAGCCCAGGGGCCTGAAGTCGGTGGTGACGAAGTAGGTGCCGTGCGCCGGCAGGACGTCGAAGCCGATCGCCGCCAGCGCGCCGGCCAGACGGTCACGCTTGCGCTGCATGTCCCCTGCCAGGCCCGAGTAGTATCCGTCGTCGAGCCGTAGCCCGGCGGCCGCCCCCCATTGCAGGTTGGGCGGGGTCGTGAAGGTCATGAACTGGTGGGTCTTGGCGATCGCCTTCATCATCTCGACCGGTGCCGTCACGTAGCCGACCTTCCAGCCGGTGACGCTGAAGCTCTTGCCTGCCGAGCCGATCCGCGCCGTGCGCTCGCGCATGCCCGGGAGCGCCATGATCGACAGGTGCCGGCGATCGTCGAAGATGATGTGCTCGTAGACCTCGTCGCACACCGCGTAGGCATCGTGCTTCCGGCACAGCGCGGCGATGAACTCGAGCTCCTCGCGATCGAATACCTTCGAGCATGGGTTCATCGGCGTGTTGAACAGGATGAGCTTGGTGCGATCGCTGAAGGCGGCTGCCAGCGCCTCGCGCGGCAGGCTCCAGGTCGGCGGCTCGAGGCGGACCAGCTTGGGGATGCCCCCCGCCCGGCGCACGATCGGCAGGTAGGAGTCGTAGAGCGGCTCGATCAGCACGACCTCGTCGCCCGGCTCGATCAGCCCGAACAGGCAGTCGCCCAGCGCCTCGGTTGCCCCCGACGTCACCAGAACCTCGCTCTGCCAGTCGACTTCCAGCCCCTGGAATCGCTTGGCGTGCGCGGCAACCGCCTGCCGCAGCTCGGGCAGGCCCATCATCGGCGGGTACTGGTTGTGGCCGTCCATCAGGTAATCCGCCGCGGCGCGCCGAACGGCCTCCGGCCCCTTGTCGTCCGGAAAGCCCTGACCGAGATTCACCGACTGGTGCTGCCGCGCCAGCGCGGACATCACCTCGAACACCGTCGTTCCCAGGCCGGACATCAGTGAATTGGCGATCTTCATCGATTAAATCTCACATTGCTTGTCGATTGGGCAGGAAATAGCCCAGAGAGCAGGCAGTCAGCCCAGCCAGCGGGCAGTCGGGCCTGCTATTTCCACCCTACTGCCTGTGGAAAATTGTGGCATAAAAGCTGCATCCTCGAAGAGGCACGGACCAGCCGAGCGGGCTTGGCCGGCGGCGCGTGCGGAGTCAGGCAAGCAAATGAAGAAGATCGAAGCGATCATCAAGCCCTTCAAGCTGGACGAGGTGAAGG
>CAMFJT010000248.1 GCA_945957125.1 uncultured Rhodospirillales bacterium
CGGAGTGGCGCGGTCCCAGCAAAAGAGTCACTTCATATGGTGCGTCAGGCGCGCCGCCGCGCCGCCCTTGTCGCGGCTGTACCTGAGCAGGGCATCACGGCCACCGGCGGCATAGGCGGCGACGGCGCCGAGCAGGCGCTTCAGCTCCTCGGGGCTGTTGCGGTCGAACTTGCAGTGCGCGCCGCGCGTCAGCCTGGCGATCTGCGGGAACAGCCGCGAGGCGGTGCGGTCGTCGCCCTCCTGGAACACGAAGACCGGCAGGCCGAGCAGGCCGAGTTGCCCCGCCTCGTGGCCGACCGCGTCGACATCCTCCTCGCAGCAGTCGCCGACGAAGACCAGCGCATCGATCCGGCTCTCGCGCCGCTGCTCGCCGGCAAAGCGCAGCAGCCGGCCGATCTGGGTGCGTCCGGCGAGGCAGCGCACCGCGCCCATCAATCGGGCCAGCTCGCGGCCGTCGGAGGTCCAGCGGCTCACCTTGAATTCGTCGAAGCCGCGATAGAAGCCGAGGCGGACATCGAGCCCGCCCAGCGCATCGGCGGCGACGAACATCTCGCCCTGGATGGCGCAGGCATGGTCCCAGGTCGGCTCGCGGCTGGCGGTCGCATCCATCGCGAACAGCAGCCGGCCCCGCGTGCCGGCGGGCCGCGCCGGCAGACGGCCGACCTGCTCGACGAAGGCATCGGCCGTGGTGGTGACCGCGCGTGTCATGGCCCCCGATATGGGCTGCTTTCTTTGCCCGCGCAATCGCTTCGGCTATAAGGCCGGGCGCATGGCCACCACTCCCGGAAAACGCCGCTCCTCGCCCTTCGCGGACGCGGTCTTGATCCTCATGTCGCTGCTGGTCAGCGTCGCTTTCGCCGAAGGCGTCGTGCGCGTCCTGAACGGCCAGCCGCTGTTCGCCTTCCCGCTGCCCGACCCGGTCGGCAGCGCCAGCGTCAAGCCCGGCCAGCTCGAGAGCATCCCGCTCGCCCCGGGCGTCGATCCCGCCTGGTTCGCCATGGATCCGCCGCCGCTGCCCAATCGCGGCACGCCGCCCGCGGAATGGCAGAAGATCTTCGACGAGATGCAGCGGCGCCCGATCAACAACGAGTTCCAGCCGTTCGATGCCTTCAAGGCGTGGAACAGCGCGTTCGCCGGTGATCCCTGCAAGCACCGCTTCCTGCGGCTCGCGCCCGGCCAGCTCTATCTCTACGACCCGCCCGACGGCCAGCCGACGCCGCCCTACCGTTTCCCGCCGAACAGCACCTTCCCCGACCGGCTGGTGACCAACCAGATGGGATGGCGCGGCCCGCCGATCGAGGTGCCGCGCGGCCCGCGCACGATCCGCATCGTCTTCGTCGGCTCCTCGACCGTCATCGAGGGCCATTTCGTGCCGTACTCCTATCCGGAATTCGTCGGCTACTGGCTGAACCTGTGGGCCAAGGCGCGCAAGCTCGACGTCCATTTCGAGGTGCTGAACTCGGCGCGTGAGAGCAACGTCTCGACCGATCTCGCCGCCATCGTGCGGACCGAGGTGCTGCCGCTGCATCCCGACCTCGTCGTGTACTACGAGGGCGGCAACCAGTTCCGGCCCGCATCGATCGTGGAGAAGGTGCCCGAGGGCAAGGCGCAGCGCCCGCCGGGCACGGGCGCCAGCGTGTCGCCGCAATGGCTGCGCGAGGCGTCGCGCTGGTCGGCGCTGCTCGGCCGCGTTCAGGCCGCGATCGGCTTCGCGGCCTCCGATACCGACGGCAAGGAATGGCCCAAGCCGGACTACAAGGTGGTGTGGCCGTCGGGCCTCGACGAGAAGGATCCCGACCTCGCCTATCCCAACCTGCCGGTCAGCTTGAACGTCATCCAGCACGACCTCGATGCGATCCGCGGCGACCTCGCCACGATCGGCAGCGACTTCGCGCTGAGCTCGTTCGCCTGGATGGTGAAGGATGGGCTGGTGCTCGACCCGATCCGCCATCGCTACATCCTCGAGCAGCTCAACGTCTCGAACTACCCCTACCGCTACCGCGATCTCGAGCGGCTGGCGAATTTCGAGAACCGGCTGTTCGCCAAGTACGCGAAGACGCACGGCCTCACCTTCGTCGACATCGCGGGCAAGCTGCCGTTCGATCCCGACCTCTTCCTCGACGCCGTCCACACCAGCTACGCCGGCACGCGCCTGCGCGGCTGGATCACGCTCAACGCCCTGATCCCGCTGATCGACAGGCACCTTGCCGACAAGTCCTGGCCGCGCCCGATGCCCAACCCCGAGCCGCCCCTGCCGACCATCACCCCGCGCCGGGTCACGCTCGACTGCAAGGCGTCTTGAGTTGATCATGCGCGCCGGGAGCGCGACTCTCATCCACCTCCCCCGTCACACGGGGGAGGCCGGGTGGGGGCACGCGACCCGGCCAATATCGCCGATTTCGGATCATGATCTGTAACGGGACGACAGCTTCACTGGGACTTTCCCCCACCCAACCTCCCCCGTATGACGGGGGAGGAGCAAGAAAAAGATGTCAAAGTTGGCGCCTAAACAGTTGAGATGAGCGGCAAGACGGCTTCGCGCGCGGGATGGAAACGCACCACCGACCAGCTCGACCTCACCGGCAAGCTGGGCGAGAAGCTGCGCGGCTTGCGCGAGATGCGCGAGCTGTCGCTCGGCGAGGCGAGCGAGGTCACCGGCGTTCCACGCCCCACCCTCTCGCGCATCGAGAACAACAAGATGGCGCCGACGATCGCCCTGCTCGGCAAGATCGTGGCGGGCTACGGCGTGCCGTGGTCGACCGTCCTTCCCGACACGGTCATCGCCGACCGGCCGGCCGGCCGCAACGCCTCGTTCTCCACGCACCGCACGCTCGAGGTGAAGCTCGGACGGCGCAGCGCGAAGTCGCTGCATCCCAGCAACCCGCTGTCGTCCCGGTTGCGGACGTTCGTGATGACGACCGAGCACACGAGCGTCCAGGACGGCGGCGGCTATCTCAGCCATGCCTTCACCAAGTTCTGCTACGTCCTCGAGGGCTCGCTCACCATCCATTTCAAGGGCAAGCGCGCGCGACGGCTGGAGGCCGGCGAAAGCGCCCTCTTTCCCGGCGACACGCCGCACGCCTTCACGTCGCATAGCGGCGCAGCAGTCCGCTTCCTGCTGGTTTCCACGCCGCTCCGGAAAACCGTATCTTGACTTACCGATCCGTACGGATGACGTTCGCGCCATGCTCGAAGTTCCCGTCCTGATCGTCGGCGGCGGCCCCGTCGGCCTCACCGCCTCCCTGCTGCTCTCGCGCCTCGGCATCACGTCGCTGCTGGTCGAGCGCCATCCGGGCACCGCCATCCATCCCAAGGCGCGCGGCATCAACGCGCGCACGATGGAGATCTTCCACCAGCAAGGCATCGAGGACGAGGTGCGCGCGGCGGGGCTGCCGCCCAGCAAGGCGGGCTTCATCGTCTGGACCAGGACGCTCGCGGGCGAGGAGATCGAACGGCGCGTGCCGTGGGGCCAGAGCGAGAAGCGCGCCGAGGTCACGCCCGTCCGCCCCTGCCTCTGCGCCCAGGACTATCTCGAGCCCGTGCTGCGCCGCTGCGCCGAGCGGCAGCCGCTGGGCGAGCTGCGCTTCGACACCGAGCTCACGAAGTTCGAGCAGGACGACACCGGCGTGCTCGCCACGCTCACGAGCACGAAGAGCGGCGAGACCGAACAGGTCCGCGCCCGCTACCTGATCGCCGCCGACGGCGCGCAGAGCCGTGTCCGCGCAACGCTCGGCATCGCCATGCAGGGCGAGAGGGACGTCTACGACAGCGTGAACGTCCTGCTCGAGGCCGATCTGCGGCCGTGGGTGCAGGACCGGCCGTCCGCGCTCTACTTCATCGAGAACGAGGAGATGCGCGCCACCTTCCTCACCATCAACGCCCACGATCGCTGGGGCTTCCTGGTGAACTCGCTCAGGGCGCACGGCCTCAAGCCGGAGGACTTCACGCCGGAGCGTTCGGTCGAGATGATCCGTCGCGCCGTCGGCATACCCGACCTGCCGGTGAAGGTGCTGGGTGTGGCGCCGTGGGTGGCGTCGGCGCACGTCGCCGAGCGCTATCGCGACGGCCGGGTCTTCCTGGTCGGCGACGCCGCGCACGAGATGCCGCCGACCGGCGGCTTCGGCATGAACACCGGCGTGCAGGATGCCCAGAACCTCTGCTGGAAGCTGGCCGCCGTCCTGAAGGGCGACGCGGGCGATGCGCTGCTCGACACCTACAACGCCGAGCGCCAGCCCGTCGGCAAGGCGATCACCGAGCAGGCGCTGGCCAACGCCGCCTCGATGGGGCGCATGGAGAAGACCTTGCAGGGCAAGGGCGCGCGGCGCGAATTCCTCAACGAACAGGGCATGATCTTCGGCGCGACCTATGGCTCCTCGGCGGTCGTGCCCGACGGATCGCCGCGGCCGGCCGTCGCCAATCCGGTGACCGACTACATGCCGTCGGCGTGGCCGGGCTCGCGCGCGCCGCATGCCTGGGTCAGGAAGGACGGCGAGCGCGTGTCCACGATCGACCTCTTCGGCAACGGCTTCGTGCTGCTGGCCGGCGCGAAGGGCGGCGCCTGGGCCGATGCCGCGCGGCCGCTCGGAATCAAGCCGCTGGTGCTGGGCGACGAGGAATCGTGGCGCGAGGTCTACGGCATCGCCGACACCGGCGCCGTCCTGGTGCGGCCCGACGGCCATGTCGGCTGGCGCAGCGCGGATGGCGCCGGCGATCCGGGGCGCACGCTCGGCGGCGCGATGGCCGCGATCCAGGGCCGGGCCTGACGCGATGACGCTGGCGCGACGCACCGTCCTTTCCGCAGGCGCGCTGCTCGCCGCCCGCCCCGCCCTTGCCGAGGAAAGCCTGCGCATCGTCGTGCCGTTCGGCGCCGGCTCGGGCACCGACAACAGCATGCGCGTCTTCGCCGAGGCCTATCGGACGGCCAACGGCCGGAACGTGATCGTCGACAACAAGCCGGGCGGCGGCACGACCATCGGCTCGCTCGAGGTCTCGCGCGCCAGGCCCGACGGAAACACCGTGCTCTATACGACCGGCGGGCACACCTCGAGCGCCGTGCTGATCCGCAAGCTGCCGTACGATCCGATCGAGGGCTTCACGCCGATCACCCTGCTCACCCGCAGCCAGGGCTTCGGCCTGATCGTGTCCGGCAAGTCGCCGTTCAAGACGCTGGAGCAGTTCCTGGCCGCGGCCCGCGCCGAGCCGGGCAAGCTCAACTACGGCTCCTCGGGGATCGGCAACACGACGCATCTGGTGGGCGAGCTGTTCTGCCGCAGCGCCAACGTCCAGCTTACGCACATCCCGTACAAGACCACGCCGATCCAGGACGCGATCGTGGGCACGATCGACAGCTTCTTCGTCTCGCCCTCGCTCGTGATCCAATACCTGCAGGCGGGCGCGCTGCGCATGCTGGGCATCTCCAGCCCGACGCGCATGGCGCAGTTTCCCGACGTGCCGGCGTTCGGCGAATTCGGCATCGAAGCCGACATCCCGGCGTGGTCGGGCTTCTGGGGACCGGCGAAGCTTCCCGCGCCGATCGTCGACCAGCTCTACAAGAGCCTGATGAAGGCCGCGCGCGAGAAGAGCTTCGAGGACTATGTCCGCGGCAACGGCGGCGAGGTCGTCGGCGAACCGCCCGCACCGTTCGCCGCCTACGTCACGAGCGAGATCGAACGCTACCGCAAGGTCCTGCCCCCGCTCGGCATCCAGACCGATTGAGATTCATGCCCTCCCCCGTCTTCGGGGGAGGTGGCGCGGTAATCCGCGACGGAGGGGGTCATGGTTGCAGCGTTGCATGATTCTGACCCCCTCCGTCCGCGTAAGACGCGGCCACCTCCCCCGAAGACGGGGGAGGGAATCATATGAATTCGTGACGCGCTCTTCGGCGCTTTGACCCCCACGGGACCGTAGAATACTCTCCCGGCCGCGCCACCCGCGCCAAAAGAGACATGACCGGAAACGCCCCGTCCCGGCTGAGGCTGCTGCTGCAGGTCTTCCTGCCGTTCGCCTTCGCCTATTTCCTTTCCTACATCTTCCGCGGCGTCAACGCGGTCATCTTCCCCTATCTCGAGCGCGACATCGGCATCACGGCGGCCGATCTCGGGTTGCTGACCTCGGCCTTCTTCCTGTTCTTCGCGCTCATCCAGCCGCTACAGGGCGTGGCGCTCGACCGCTACGGGCCGCGCCGGGTGCAGGCCGTGCTGCTGGTCGTGGCGGCGCTCGGCTCGGCGCTGTTCGGTTTCTGCACCTCGCTGCCCGAGCTGGTCGTGGCGCGCGTGCTGATCGGCATCGGCTTCGCCGGCGGCCTGATGGCGGCAATCAAGGTCTTCACCCTGTGGTATCCGCCGAGCCGCTGGGGGCTGGTCACCGGCTTTCACATGATGGCCGGCGGGGCGGGCTCCATGGCGGCGACCTGGCCGGTGCAATGGTCACTGTCGCTGATGAGCTGGCAGGGCCTGTTCTTCTGGCTGTCCGGCATCTGCCTTGCCACCGCGGCGCTGATCTTCAGCGTCGTGCCGGAGCGGCCGGCGGCCGGCCAGCCGGGCAGCCTGCGCGAACAGTTCCGCGTCACCGGCATCGTGCTGACCGACGGATTCTACTGGCGCATCCAGCCGCTGCTCGCCGTCCAGCAGCTCGCCTTCATCGGCTGCATCAGCCTGTGGATCGGGCCGTGGCTGCGCGACGCCGGCGGCATCGCCGATGCCGGCGCGCGTGCCGACATCCAGCTCTACACGACCGCCGCCACGGCCGTGGGCTTCGGCGCGAGCGGCCTGCTCTCGGGCTGGTCCCGTCGAATCGGCGTCAGCGACTTCGCCTGTGCCGGGATCACCAGCCTGCTCTTCGCGCTGGTCTGCGGCTGGCTGGCCTTCGCGCCGCCGGGCAATCCGCTGATCCCGTGGATGCTGTTTGGCTTCCTCGGCGCCTGCCCTATCCAGTACATGCCGGTGATGGTGGCCTCGTTCCCGCCCGCCTACGCCGGCCGCGTCAGCACCAGCAGCAACCTGCTGGTCTTCCTCGTGATCTTCGCGGGCCAATGGGCGATGGGAAAGATCGTCGACCTGTGGCCGCGGACGGCCACCGGCTATGCACCGGACGGCTATGCCTGGGCCTTCGGCGCGCTGTTCATTCTGCAGCTTGGTGGTCTGGCATGGCTTCTGGCGTCTCGGGGACGGCCAATGGCGGCGCCGTATCCGGCGGCGGCAGATTGAGCGCGGCGACGAGGTCGCGAACCTCCTGGCGGGCGGCGACGTGGCTCATGGTGAGCGACGGGCCGGCGCCGCCGCGCTTGAGGTCGAGCAGCGTCAACCCGTTGAGGAACAGCTCCTTGTAGATCACGCGCTCGCTCAACCCCGCGGCGACGCGAAAGCCGATCCGCTTGGCCAGGGCCTCGATGACGGAGCCCATGTCGCGCTTGTTGCGCGCGGCCAGCGACGAGAGGCGGTTGCGCATGACGATCCAGTCGACCGGCCGCGCGCCCTGCATGGAGCGGATCTGGCGCTGCTTCCACACCGCCTCGGCATAGATCGACGGCCGCACGATCTTGAGCGTGTCGGGATCGATCCGCGCCAGCAGGTCGAGATCGATGAAGCTGTCGTTGAGCGGCGTCAGCAGCGTGTCGGCCCAGGTATGGGCGAGCCGCGAGAGATGCGTGTCGCTGCCCGGCGTGTCGATCACGACATAGTCGGCGCCCAGCACCGCGGGCTCCAGCGCGGTCTCGAAGCGCGCCTTCTCGTCGGCCGGATCGCCCGAGGCCAGCACGGCCGCATGCATCGGCATCGGCAGGTCGAGGCCCTTGCGCTTGTTGTGCGCCGCGCGGTTCTCGATGTAGCGCGTCAGCGTGCCCTGGCGCGCGTCGAGGTCGATGGTCGCGACCCGCCCGCCGTCGCCCAGCAGCGAGACGATGATGTGCATCGCGGTGGTCGACTTGCCCGAGCCGCCCTTCTCGTTACCGATGACGAGCACGTGCGCCCGCCCCGGCTCGCGCACGCTCTGCGCCTGCATGACGCTCGGATTTACGGCGGGCTGGAATTCAGTGGTCATGGCAGAACGTCACGATACACACCTCCGTCGTCCCGACCGGAGCCGACCGGAGCGAGGCGTAGTGGAGGGACCTGCTCATGCAGCACCCGCCGGGATGAGGAGGTCCCTCGGCTTCGCTCGGGACGACGGGACGGGCTCATGGCTTCCTGATCCAGACCGCCGTGTCGTGGAACACCGCGCCGCCGTTGGGCCAGCCGGGATCGGCGGAGGTCACGGCGTTGATGCCGATGCCGGTCTCGAAGTTGCGGTTCGGCCAGATGCCCTCGACGATCACCACGCCGCGCTGCTGGCCCTTCTTCGGCCGCGCCTTGACGATGGTGCTGCCGCGCTCGTTGCCGACCTCGACACGGTCGCCCTCCTCGATCCCCATTTCGGCGCAGTCCTCCGGATTCATCATTGCGGTCGGCCGCACCTCGCGCTTCTGCGAGGACGGCGTCTCCGTGAAGGTCGAGTTCAGGAAGGTCCGGGCCGGCGCGGCGACCAGGCGGAACGACTTCTCCGCCGTCGCATTGTCGATCACGTCGAAATGGTCGGGCAGCGCCGGCATCTCCGCGCCGCGCGGGCCGTAGGCCTTCCAGTCGGGCTTGAATCGGAACTTCTTGTCGGGCCAGGCGAAGCCGTCGAGGAAGTGCGAGGTCTCGAAGC
>CAMFJT010000249.1 GCA_945957125.1 uncultured Rhodospirillales bacterium
CATCCTGCGCGCTCATGATCATGAGCGCGCAGGATGCGCGCGGTCCCATGAGAATGTCAGCTCTTCATCCCGGTGATCGAGTTCGCCATGGCGCGGGGATCGCGCTTGGGCCAGCGGCCGGCTTCGACCTGGACGATGAAATCGCCGACGATTCGGTTGAACTGGTCGGGGTCCTCGAGGTTGATCGTATGGCCGCAGTTCGGCATCACCGACAGCGCGGCGGTCGGGATCTCGCGCTTCATCATCACCGACGGCGCGAGGCAGGGCCAGTCCTCGTCGCCGGTCAGGATGAGGGTCGGCGTGGTCATCCGACGCATGCCCTCGACCAGGTCGTAGAGCGACGGGCGCTGGCCCTGGCAGCCGATCTGGGTGTTGGCCGAGCCGAGCGCCGAATGCTCGCCGAGCTCCTTCTTGAACTGCGCGAAGCCGCGCGGGTCCTTGTTCTCGAACTGCACCCGCGTCGGGCCGTAAGCATATCTCTCGGCGAAGGCCGGCATGCCCTCGTTGAGCAAGGACTTCGCCACGACCTCGACCTCACCACGGAACTTCGCCTGCTGGTCCTTCTCCGCGCCGTAGCCGACGCCCGCCACCACCAGCGACAGCGCGTGCGCAGCATGGCGCAGGCCGAAATGCAGGCTCGCGAAGCCGCCCATCGACAGGCCGACGACATGCGCCTTGCCGATCCCGAGATGCGTCATCACCGACAGGATGTCGTCGGTCGCGCGGTCCTGCGAATAGCTGCCGGCCTTCTCGGGAACGTCCGACGGCGGATAGCCGCGCGCGCCGTAGGTGATGCAGCGATGGCGCTGGCCGAAATGACGCATCTGCGCTTCCCACGAGCGATGGTCGGCGGCGAACTCGTGCACGAAGACGATCGGCGACCCGCTGCCCACCTCCTCGTAGTAGAGCTTCACGCCATCGTCTGTGGTTGCGTAGGGCATCGTTCCTCCGGATTCTTCTTCAGTCGATCTCACGGTCCGCGCCGACAAGCTCGCGCAGCTCACGCGCCAGGGCCGTGAAGCCGGCCGATTGTGGGACACGCGGCCGGGGCAAATCCACCCTGATGTCGGCTGCGATGCGGCCAGGCCGCGGGCTGAACACCAGGATGCGGTCGGCCAGCAGCAGCGCTTCGTCGATCGAATGGGTGACGAACAGCACCGTGGTGCGGCCGGCCTGCCAGATCTGCAGCACCTCGTCCTGCAGCTTGCCGCGCGTCTGGGCGTCGAGCGCGCCGAACGGCTCGTCCATCAGCAGCGCCTTGGGCCCGGTCGTCAGCGCGCGGGCGATTCCGACGCGCTGGCGCATGCCGCCCGACAGCTCGTGCGGGTAGCGCCCCTCGAAGCCGGTCAGGCTGGTCATGGCGATGAAGTGCGCGGCGATGCGGCGGCGCTCGGCCGCCGGGGTGCCCCGCGCCTTCATGTTGAACTCGACATTCTTCTGCACCGTCATCCACGGGAACAGGCCGTGGTCCTGGAAGACGATCGCCGCGTACGGCGATGGACCCTGCAGCTCCTTGCCGGCGACGACAATCTGGCCGGCCGTCGGCGTCTCGAGCCCGGCCACCATCTGCAGCAGGGTCGACTTGCCGCAACCCGAGCGGCCGAGCAGGCAGACGAACTCGCCGGCCTCGCAGGCGAAGTCGATGCCGCGCAGCGCCTCGACCGGCTGGTCCTTGCCGGGATAGATCTTGCCGACGCCGATGCATTCGATGAAGCGGTTCATTCGGGGGAGGCCGTCAGGCCCTCCTGCCAGCGGCAGACGGAGGCGCGCACGCGGCGTACGAGCTGGTCGGCCAGCAGCCCGATGGCGCCGATCACGACGATGCCGGCAATGATGAGGTCGGAGCGGAAGGTGAGCTGGGCGTTGAGGATCATGTAGCCCAGCCCCGACTTCACCGCGATCATCTCCGCCGTCACCACGGTCAGCCAGCCGCCGCCGACCGCCAGCCGCAGGCCGGTGAAGATCGCCGGAAGGGAGGCCGGCAGGATGATGTCCTTCATCACCAGCAGCTCGCTGGCCCGCGCCGCGCGCGCGACCTTGATCAAGGTCCGCTCGATGCCGCGCACGCCGAAGATGGTGTTGATCAGCAACGGCCAGGTGCCGGCGAGGAAGATCAGCGCGATCGCCGGCTTGTCGCCGATGCCGAGGAACAGCAGCGCCAGCGGGATCAGCGAGATCGGCGGTATGGAGCGGAAGATCTGGATCGACCAGTCGGTCATGGTGTCGAGCAGCCGGTAGCGCCCGATCATCAGGCCGAGCGGCACGGCGAACAGGAAGGCGAGCGTGATGCCGGTGAGCACGCGTGCGATGCTGGCGGCCGCATTGTCGAGCACGGTCTGCCAATCGTCGATGAACACCATCGCCACCTTGGCGGGCGGCGGCAGCAGCACCGGCGGATAGACCTTGAGCTCGACGGCGATATGCCAGGCCAGCAGCAGGAGCGCGAGGGGCAACAGCCCCAGCGCGCGGCGCCATTGCATCAGACGTAGCCGAGATTGAGGAAGCTCGCCCAATCGGGCTCCTTCTCCAGCATCTTGTCGTCGATCATCATCTTTGCCAGCGCCTTGAGGCCGTTCACGAAGGGCGCATCGGAGTCGGCGCTGAAGAACAGATTCTTGGTCGACAGCTCGGCGACTTCCTTCGTCATCTTGAACTGCTTGATGGTCGTCTCGATGGCGATGGCGGGATTGGCCGCCATCTCCTTGGTCGCCTTCACGTGCGCCTGCACCATCTTCTTGGTGAGCTCGGGCTCCTTCTTGGTGAACTTCTCCGAAGCGACGAAGCCCAGGTTGGTCTTGCCCATCGGCGAATCGTAAGGCACCCACAACCGCTTGCCCCAGCCGTTGTGCTCGGCGAGCGCCGCGTAAGGCTCGAAGCAGCAGATCGCCGCCACGTCGCCGCGCATCAGCGGGATCGGCTGGTCCTGGTTGTCCATGAAGGCCATCTCGACCTTGCCGAACACGCCCTCCTGCTTGAGCTTCCAGTTGAGCGATACCAGCCCGATCGAGCCGTTCTGCACGGCCACCTTCTTGCCCACCAGGTCCTTGAAGCTGTTGATCGAGGGCTGGGCCAGCACCATCCAGCCGCCGTCGCAACCGTTTGCCAGCACCTGCATCGGGAAGCCCTTGGTCGCCACCTGCATGGTCGCCGACAACCCGCCATTGCCGATATCGACGTCGCCCGAAGCGACGGCCTGCATGCGTTGCACCAGCGACGGGAACATCACCAGCTCGAGGTCGATGCCCTCGGGCTTGAGCAGCGCCGGCATCAGGAAGGCGGCGTTGGTCGTCGTCGTGAACGCGGAGCCCATCTTCACCTTGCGCAGGGTCTGGCCGAGCGAGGCGTGCGGCACGATGGCGGGGGCGGCCATCGACGCCGCGGCAGCGGTCAGAAGGGTGCGGCGCAACATCGGCTTGATCTCCCCAGGACACGAAGGACGCGACCGTGAAATGCAAGGCCCGCGCCAAACCTTAGAATCCTTCATGCTCGCTGGCTGCCGGATGCGGTCAGCGGGTGCTAATGTCGTTCGATGAGCGAGATCGGGACGGGACTGCAGAATGCAACGGGCATCCGGGATTCGGTTGCTCGGGCGGGCTACGCCTTCGTCGAGGCGTCGGAGATGCGGACGGTGCTCGGCCGCTTCGGCACGCTGGCCGACTGGCCGGCCTTCGCCGCGAGCTGGAACGACCTGCTGACCGATACCTACATGGCCGACGGCGGCCGATACCGCCGGCGGCGGTTCGGCGTGTGGTCTGCCGGCAGGCAGGGGGCGATCGAGCGCGGTCCCCATCAGGCGCACTATCAGACGCTCGACTACAATCATCTCAACGGCGGCGTCGATCGCTGGTTCGAGCCGATCGAGCCGGCCATCGGCGACGGCGCCACGATGCGCACGATCCTCGAATATTGTCGCTCCCTGTTCGGCCGCCTCGCGCCCGAGACGCAGAGCTGGCACATCGAGGCGCACCAGTTCCGCATCGAGGCACGGCCCGGCGAGCACGGCAAGCCGACCCCCGAGGGCATGCACCGCGACGGCGTCGACTACGTGCTGGTGCTGCTGGTCGACCGCCGCAACATCGCCAGCGGCACGACGACGGTCCACGACCTCGACAAGCGCACGCTCGGCAGCTTCACCCTGACCGATCCGCTCGACGCCGCGCTGGTCGACGACGCCCGCTGCTACCACGGCGTCACGCCCGTCGAGCCCGAAAACCCCGCCCAGCCGGCCTACCGTGACGTGCTGGTAGTGACGTTCCGGAAGAAGACGGCGTAGCCGCGAACGCGCCTTACGCCGGAAGCTCCATCCAGACCGATCGGCTCTCCCCGTCGACGTTGAGCCGATAGATCAGCTCGCGAACCTGCCAGAGACTCTCGCGGCGGCTCGCCCCCGCGAGCTAGCCGCCGATCGTGGTGCCGCCGTCGGCGATGAGAGTCTGGCCGGTGATGAACGCGCCGCCCTTGCCGGCGAGCAGGACCGCGAGCCCCGCGATATCGTCGGGCACGCCGAGGCGGCGCAGTGGCGTGGCCGCTTCGCGCGCGGCGCGCCGCTGCGGATCCTCGTAGAGGGCTCGCGCGAAGTCGGTCGTGACGAGGCCCGGCGCGATGGTGTTCACGCGGATATTGTCCGGCCCGTACTCGGCGGCGAGGTTGCGGGCCATCTGCATGTCGGCGGCCTTGGAGATGCAGTACGCGCCGATCACCGTGCTCGCGCGCACGCCGCCGATCGACGACACGATCATGATCGATCCGTCCTTCTTGGCGCGCATGTCGGGCAGGCAGAGATTGATCAGCCACATGTTCGACAGGATGTTGTTCTGCATCACCTTCATGAACACGTCGTCGGGCAGCTTCTCGTTCGGCCCGTAATACGGATTGGAAGCGGCGTTGCAGACCAGGATGTCGACCGGTCCGAGCTGCTTGCGGGTCTCGGCGATCAGGTTCTCGCACTGCGGCTTCTGCGAGATGTTGCAGGGAATGACGACGGCCTCGCCGCCCGCCTGCCGGATCTCCGCGGCGGCTTCCTCGCACACCGGCGCCTTGCGCGACGACACGACGACCCTGGCGCCGGCCAGCGCGAGATGCATGGCGATCGCCTTGCCGATGCCCTTGCTCGAGCCGGTGACGACGGCGACCTTGCCGGAAAGGTCGAAAAGCGGCGAACCCATACTGTCTCCTCCAGATATCTTCGTTATTCCTTGGCACAATCGTAGCGGCGCAGGAAGCCGGGATCGGGATCGAAGCCCAGCCCCGGTCCGGTCGGGACGGCGAGCGAGGCCTGCCAGCGAGTCAGGCCGAAGCCGTAGGGATCCATCGAATCGTCGGCCTCGACCGTAGCGAACCAGCCCTCCTCCTCGATCACCGCCAGCATGTGCAGCGAGGCGAGCGCCGCCGGGCCGACAAACGGGGTGTGCGGCGCGGGCGTCTTGCCGGCCGCCGCAAGCATGGCGAGCGCGCGTGCCGCTTCGCTCAGCCCGCCCAGCATGCAGACGTCGGGCTGCAGCACGCCGATCGACGGCGCCTTGGTGTAGACGGCCATCTGCTCGGCCGAGCCGAAGTCGGCTCCCATGCCGATCGTGATTCCCGGCATGGCCGGCGCGCCGAGCAGGTCCTCGGGCGGCCAGTAGGGATCTTCGAGGAACAACAGGTTCGCCGCCGCCCATCGCTGCTCGTCGCGGCGGATGTCGGCCAGCGTGTGGGCGTTGTTGCAATCGGCAACGTACGGGGTCGCCGCCGGAATGGCGCGGCGCGCTTCCTCGACGACCTCGAGGCTCGCCTCGTGGACCTTCACCGCCGCGACGCCGCTCGCCAGGGCCTGCTCGACGCGCGTGCGCGTGCGGCCGGCATGGTCGTACTTGTCGAGGCTCGCCATCACCGGCACACGGCCACGCCGGGCGCCGCCCAGCATCGTGGAGATCGATCGCCCCGACACCTTGCCGGCGATGTCCCACAGCGCGATGTCGACGGCGGCCAGCGCATTCAGCACCGTGCCCGAACGGCCGAAGCTCGCGAAGCGCCTGCGCGCAGCAAGGTTCAGCGCCTCCTTCTGTTCGACAGGCTTCCCGACATAGTGCGGCGCGATCGCGTCGCGAATGGTGGCGAAGAGCGCCTGCTGCATGGCCGGCCGCAACGACAGGCATTCACCGTAGCCCTGCACGCCCTCGCGCGTCGTGACGCGCGCGAGGGTGAGACACAGGTCACCGCCCGCCAGCGGCGCGGGAGCATTCGGCGCACGGTTCGGCGCTGGGATGCGCAAGGCAAAGGGCTCGATACGGTCGATGATCATATGCTTCTCCGCACTCGATGGTCCCTGAAGCCGACGGCCACATCGGGCCTGCCCGCATCCACGACGACTCCGGACGGTCAGCCTCTGCCGCTGGCGATGCGTTCGATCCCGTCCAGCGCCGCCCTCAGCGAGCGTACGCCTTCAAGAGACATGCGCAGGTGCGCGACGGTCACGCGGTCGGCATTCACGCCCGCCATCCCGGCATTCGGCGTGAAACGCACGACCTCGAGCGACAGGTTCGCGACCCCGCCGTTCAGGCCGAAATTGGGCGCCGCGTCGAAGTAGATGAACGGCGCCTGGGCGCTCGCCAGGGCCGAGAGGCCGCCGGCAACGCTGGGGAATTGCTCGATGACGAGCGGCTTGGGAGTGGTTTCATCGGCCATTGTGCTTTTCCTCGTTTGTTGCAGCCCGCGGCACGCTTATTGCAGCGCCTTGGACCCACCCTCTATAGTAGATGCCGACGCTGGAGGCTTGCACGATGGATCAGAGGATATCCCACGTCGCCACGCCCGAACGCGCGCCGACGGTCATGATCGGCAGCGAGATTCCCCTGATCGATGTCTCGGGCTTCCTGGCCGGCACGCCGGGGGCGGCAGAAAAGGCTGCGGCGGAGCTGCGCTATGCCTTCGAGAATGTCGGCTTCTACTATCTCGCCGGCCATGGCGTGCCGCGCGCGATGATCGAGGCGCAGTACGAGCAGGCGGCCCGCTTCCACGCCCTGCCGATGGAGCGGAAGCTCGCGCTCAAGGTCAACGAGCATACGATCGGCTACATGCCGATCGCCGAGAAGGCACCCCCCAACGCCGCCGCCCAAGGCAAGAAGCCGAGCCAGAACGAGGCCTATTTCCTGCGCCGCGAACGCGCAGCCGACGATCCCGACGTGATTGCCAACCGCCGGTTCCATACCGCGAACCAGTGGCCAGCCGACCTGCCGGGCTTCCGCGCGCAGACGCTCGCCTACATGAACACGATGGAAGCGTTGTGCCGCAGGCTGGTCAGGCTCTATGCGCTGGCGCTCGACCTGCCGGAGGACCACTTCGACGCCTGCTTCGCCAGGCCGCACATGATCCTGCGCCAGTCGCGCTATCCCGAGATCGACGGCGCCGACGACACGGTGGCGAGCCTCGTGCCTCACACCGATTCGGGCTTCATGACGCTGTTGCCGCCGAACAAGGTTCAGGGCCTGTCGATCCTGCTGCCGAGCGGGACATGGATGGACCCGCCCTATGTCGAGGACGCTTTCGTGGTCAACGGCGGCGACATCCTGCACCGCTGGACCAACGAGCGCTTTCTGTCGACGCCGCACCGCGTGCGCAACGTTTCGGGGAAGCTGCGCTACGCCATCCCGTTCTTCTGCGACCCCGACCACGACACGATCATCGAGTGCCTGCCGTCCTGCCAGTCGGCCGAGAATCCGGCGAAATATCCGCCCATCAAGTTCGGCGACTACGCGCTGTGGTTCGCCGCCCAGCGTTACCAGCACATGGCCAAGGTGGCGACACCGACCGCCGACGACGTAGCCCCCGGCGCTCGCGCCACTGCCGCGTGGAAGAGCTGATCCTTGCCGGCCCGCGGGCGGGACGCCCGCGGTGCAGCAAGACGACGAGGAGCGATCCGTGAAACGAGTATCGTCGCTACTGGCCGCCGTAAGCCTGTGCATCGCCGGCCCGGCGCTGGCGCAGCCGAAGACGATCAGGGCCGTGATGCATTCGGACCTCAAGGTCCTCGATCCGGTCTGGACCACGGCCAACATCGTGCGCAACCACGGCTACATGGTGTGGGACACGCTGTTCGCGATGGACGAGACGCTCAGCCCCCAGCCGCAGATGGTCGATGCCTGGAGCCTGAGCGAGGACCGGCTCACCTACACCTTCACCCTGCGCGACAGCCTCAAGTGGCATGACGGCAAGCCGGTCACGGCGGACGATTGCGTCGCCTCGCTCAAGCGCTGGGGCGCCCGCGACGCGACCGGGCTGAAGCTCATGAGCTTCGTCGCCGGCTTCGAGGCGGTGAGCGACAACACCTTCAAGCTGGTCCTCAAGGAGCCCTACGGGCTGGTGATCGACTCGCTGGCAAAGCCGGGCGGCTCGACACCGTTGATGATGCCGCGGCGCATCGCCGAGACCGATCCCGCCAAGCAGACCAGCGAGTTCGTCGGCTCCGGCCCGTTCATCTTCAAGGCCGACGAATGGAAGCCCGGCGACCGGACGGTCTATGTGCGCAATCCCGCCTATGTGCCGCGCAAGGAGCCGGCCTCCGGATTGGCGGGCGGCAAGGTCGCCAAGGTCGACCGGGTCGAATGGCTCGCCATCCCCGACCACCAGACCGCGGTGAACGCGCTGCTGGCCGGCGAGATCGACTATATCGAGGCGCCGCCGCACGACCTGAA
>CAMFJT010000250.1 GCA_945957125.1 uncultured Rhodospirillales bacterium
TCCTCGATGAAGGAGACCGGCTTACCGTCGCCCTTCATCGACATCATGATGTTGAGGCCGGCCTTGCGGACTTCCCAGAGCGCGGCCTGCGGGCCGGGCTCGGGCATCTCGACCACGCTGCCCGGCAGGCCGATATCGCCCATCAGGGCGACCAGCCGTTGCAGGTCGCGCAGCTGGTCCTCGCGCTCCTCGCCCGCGAACTCGACCAGCAGGATCGCCTCGGGCTTGCCGATCAGCGCCCGCTCGATCACGGGCCGAAATGCGGGATTTGCGCGCGCGAGCTCGATCATCGTGCGGTCGACCAGCTCCACCGCCGTGGGCTTCAGCGTGACGATGTGCTGCGCGGACTCCATCGCCTTGTAGAAGCTGGGGAAGTTCACCACGCCCAGCGTCTTGTGCTTCGGCAGCGGCGCGAGCTTGAGCGTCAGCCGCTCGGTGACGGCCAGCGTGCCCTCGCTGCCGACCAGCAGGTGCGCCATGTTGACCGAGTTGTCGGTCGTGTAGGGCCGCTCCGACTGCGGGAAGAAGATGTCGAGGTTGTAGCCCGCGACCCGCCGCAGCACCTTGGGGAACATGCGCACGATCTCGTCCTGCTCGGCGACGGCGAGGGCCGCCACCTTGTCGGCGATGGCGCGCACCGCGGGCTGCATATCCTCCGGCCGCCGTGCATCGAAGCGCGCGCGCGTGCCGTCGGCCAGGATGGCGTCGAGGCCGGCCACGTTGTGCACCATGTTGCCGTAGCGGATCGACCGGCTGCCGCAGGAATTGTTGCCCGCCATGCCGCCCAACGTGCATTGCGCCGAGGTCGAGACGTCGACCGGATACCAAAGACCGTGCGGCTTCAGCCAGGCATTGAGCTGATCGAGAACGACGCCGGGCTGGACCGTGACCTCGGCGCGATTCTTGTCGAAACCGACGACGTTGCGCATGTGCTTGGAGAAGTCGATCACCAGCGCCTCGCCGACCGTCTGGCCGCACTGCGAGGTGCCCGCGCCGCGCGGCAGGATCGCGGCCCGGGCGTCGCGCGCCACGTCGAGCGCGATGCCGAGGTCGGTTTCGTCGCGCGGGATGACGATTCCGACCGGCTCGACCTGGTAGATCGAGGCGTCGGTCGAGTAGCGGCCGCGCGAGGCGCGGTCGAACAGGACCTCGCCCTTGACCGCGTCGCGCAGCCTGTCTTCGAGCGTGCTCACGGCGTCGTCACTCCTTCATCGTCTCCAGCACGGCGCGCTTCTTGGCGCGCAGGTGCCCGACCAGCAGGTCCCGTAGCCCCTCCCCGTCGCGCGCCGCAAGGGCGTCGAGCATCCCGCGATGCTCGGCGACCGCCTGGTCCCACTTCGCCTGCACGAAGTTGGATCGGAAGCGCAGCGCATGCAGGCGGGCGTTCAGGGTCTTGAAGGTTTGGCTGAGGATCGGATTGCCGGCGATCGCGTTGATCCGCTCGTGGATGGCGCGGTTGGCGCGGTAATAGGCCGGCAGGTCGGCGCGCGCGTGGGCCTGCTCCATGTCGGCCTGCAAGGCCCGAAGATCGGCGAGGTCGGCATCGCTCGCGCGGGCGGCCGCCAGCTCGCCCGCCAGCCCCTCGAGCGAGGCCATGACCTCGAAGGCGTGGCCGGCATCCTCGCGTGAGAGACTCACGACCTGGGCACCTCGGTTGGGAAGCTGGACCAGGAGCCCGTCGGCCGCGAGCATGCGGAAGGCCTCGCGCAGCGGGGTGCGCGACACGCCGAGCCGCTCGCTCAGCTCGCGCTCGTTGAGCCGCGCGCCCGGAGCGAGCTGGCCCTCGATGATCAGTGTCCGCAGCCGCTCGGCCGCCGCCTCCGGCAGGGTCGAACGCGCGATCGGGAAATTCACGCCATCCATGCTGGACACACTCTCGCATATTGTATACAAAATGCAACGACAGAATGAGCGAGGACGAAGCCATGCGCCTGAATTCCCATCCGAGCGGCCGCCATTTCCTGCAAATCCCCGGTCCGACCAATGTCCCGGACCGCATTCTTCGCGCGATGGATTATCCGACGATCGATCACCGCGGCCCGGAGTTCAACGCTCTGGCCAAGAAGGTCCTGCGCAGCGTCAGGCAGGTTTTCCAGACAAAACAACCGGTTATCGTCTATCCCGCATCTGGGACGGGAGCCTGGGAAGCGGCCCTCGTGAATACCCTCTCGCCCGGCGACCTGGTGCTGATGTGGGAGACCGGCCACTTCGCCTCGCTGTGGAAGAAGATGGCCGACAAGCTTGGAATCAAATCGGAATTCATGGGCGGCGATTGGCGCCTGCCGGCCGATCCCGCGGCCATCGAGAAGCGCCTGAAGGAGGACACCAGCCACGCCATCAAGGCGGTCTGCATTGTCCACAACGAGACCTCGACCGGCGTGGTGAGCGACATCGGCGCGGTGCGTCGCGCCATCGACGCCGCGAAGCACCCCGCCCTGCTGCTGGTCGACACGATCTCCTCGCTGGGCTCGGTCGACTATCGCCACGACGCGTGGGGTGTCGACGTGACGGTCGCGGGCTCGCAGAAGGGCCTGATGCTGCCGCCCGGCCTCTCCTTCAACGCCGTCAGCGAGAAGGCATTGTCGGCCTCGAAGTCCTCGAAGATGACCAAGGCGTTCTGGGGTTGGGACGAGATGCTGGCGTCCAACGCCAACGGCTGGTTCCCCTACACGCCGGCGACCAACCTGCTTTATGGCCTCAACGAGGCCTGCGACATGCTGCTGGAGGAAGGGCTGGACGCGGTGTTCGCGCGCCACGCCCGCCACGCCGAGGCGACGCGCGCCGCGGTGACCGGCTGGGGCCTGGAGATCCTGTGCAGCGACCCGAAGGCCTATTCCGGCTCGCTGACCGCCATCGTCATGCCCGAGGGCCACGACGCCGACGCCTTCCGCAAGGTGGCGCTGGAGAACTTCAACCTGTCGCTCGGCCAAGGCCTGTCCAAGGTCGCCGGCAAGGTCTTCCGCATCGGCCATCTCGGCGACTTCAACGACCTGATGCTGATGGGCACGCTGAGCGGCGTGGAGATGGCACTCGGGCTCGCGCAGGTTCCGCACAAGGCCGGCGGCGCCCAGGCCGCCCTCACCTACCTCCGCGACACCGCGCCGGGTGCACGGCGCCCCTAGCTCCCTCCGGGCGAAGCCGGGGAGGAAATTTAACGGCCGGCCCGCGTCGCCTTGAGCAGGAACACGAGGAACGAGCGGCCGGTCACCTGGTAGGTCGCGCCGATCGCGAAATGCTCGTGCTCGACCTTGTCCGCGAGGTTGGTGTCGGCGAGCAGGATCCAGCCCTCGCCGTCGGGCGCCTCGGGCAGGGTGAATTCCACCATGTCGTGCCAGCCGTTGATCACCAGCAGCAGCGTGGCGTTCTGGCCGCGCTTTCGGATGCCGGTGACCTGCGAGCGGCCGTCCATCAGCATGCCGAAGCACTTCATGGCGCCGTCGTCCCATTCCTCGGCCTGCATCTCGCCGCCGCCGGCATTGATCCAGGTCAGGTCCTTGACGCCCAGCTCCTCGTTGAACTGGCCGGTGAAGAAGCGCGTGCGGCGCAGGATCGGATATTTGTGGCGAAACGCGATCAGCTTGCGCGTGAAGGCGAGAATGTCCGCATTCTTCCCGGCCAGTTCCCAATCGACCCAGCTTATCTCGTCGTCCTGGCAATAGGCGTTGTTGTTGCCTTGCTGGGTGCGGCGGAACTCGTCGCCCGCGACCAGCATCGGGGTGCCCTGCGACAGCAGCAGGGTGGAGAGGAAGTTGCATACCTGCCGGGCGCGCAGCGCCTCGATCTCCGCATCCTCCGTCGGCCCTTCGAAGCCGCAGTTCCATGACCGGTTATCGGAGCTACCGTCCTTGCCGTCCTCGCCGTTCGCCTCGTTGTGCTTTTCGTTGTAGGTGACGACGTCGTTGAGGGTGAAGCCGTCGTGGGCGGTGACGAAGTTCACGCACGCCCAGGCGCGCCGTCCGCCGCGGTTGAATGTCTCGCCCGAAGCGCAGAGGCGCGGCGCGAGGGTGCGGGCATCCGCCTCGCCGCGCCAGAAATCGCGCACCGTGTCGCGGAACTTGTCGTTCCATTCCGCCCAGCCCGGCGGAAAGCCGCCGACCTGGTAGCCGCCCGGTCCGCAATCCCACGGCTCGGCGATCAGCTTCACGCTGTCGAGCACCGGATCCTGCCCGACCGCCTTGAGGAAGCCGCTCTGCTCGTCGAAGCCGTTCGGTTCGCGCGCCAGGATCGTGCCGAGGTCGAAGCGGAAGCCGTCGATGTGCATTTCCTGCGCCCAGTAACGCAGGCTGTCGGTCACCATCTGGATGACGCGCGGATGGCTGAGATTGACCGTATTGCCGGTGCCGGTGTCGTTGATGTAGTGGCGCTTCTGGTCCGGCACGAGCCGGTAGTAGCTGGCATTGTCGATGCCCTTGAACGACAGCGTCGGCCCGCGCTCGTTGCCCTCGGCGGTATGGTTGTAGACCACGTCGAGGATGACCTCGAGCCCCGCCTCGTGATAGCGCGCGACCATCTCCTTGAACTCGCGCAGGCTGTTGGGCAGGTCGGCGGCGTAGCGCGGATCGGGCGCGAAGAAGCCGATCGTGTTGTAGCCCCAGTAGTTCCGCAGCTTCTTGTCGAGCAGGTAGCTGTCGTCGACGAAGGCATGGACCGGCAGCAGCTCGATGGTGGTGACCCCGAGCGATTTCACATAGTCGACGACGTGGCTGTCGCCCAGGCCCGCATAGGTGCCGCGCACCGCCTCCGGCACCTCGGGATGGCGCTTCGTGAAGCCCTTCACATGCAGCTCGTAGACGATCGTGTGGTCCCACGGCACGAACTGGCGACCGGGCTCGCCCTTCCAGTCGAAACCCGGATCGACGACCACGCATTTCGGCACGAAGGGCGCGCTGTCGCGCTCGTCGAAAGTCGTATCGTCGCCGGTTTCGAGCTGGTAGCCGAACACCGCCGGATCCCACGTCAGCTTGCCCGCATGGGCGCGCGCATAGGGATCGAGCAGCAGCTTGTTCGGGTTGAAGCGGTGGCCTGCCTCGGGGTCGTACGGCCCGTGCACGCGGTAGCCGTAGAAGGTCGCCGGCCCGATCCCGGGCAGATAGCCGTGAAAGACCTGATCGGTGTATTCGGGCAGCTCGATTCGGTCGGTCTCTTCGCCGGTTTCCGGATCGAACAGGCAGACCTCGACCTTGGTCGCGTTCGCGGAGAACAGCGCAAAGTTTGTCCCTGCGCCATCCCACGTCGCGCCCAAAGGATGAGGCAGCCCTTCCTTCAGGCCGGCCAGGTCGAATTTTGCCATCGAGCTTCCCCCGCTGCGGTCGCCACAGCGACAACGCAGCAGGCGGACAATGGTGTCATGCAGGATCGAGCCGATCGAGATAGGCGGCGAACATGTCGCTCGTGACCCCGGCGATCCTGTCGACCTCGGCGGGCGAACGGCCCTCCTCGGACACCGCCTTTCCGACCGCCTCCATCGTCATCATCATGACCTCCGCCACGCGCGCGCGCTCGGCCGGCCGCGCGGCCGGCAACGCCTCGCGCATGAACACCAGCACCTGGCGGACGCCCGCCTTGCGGTGTTCCCGCGATTCCGGCGCATCGCGATAAAGGGGGGCGGCGTCTCCCAGCGCCAGCCGCAGGGCCGCCTCCTCGCACTCCGAGCGGAAGAAGGCGCGCACCAGAATCCGCAGGCGCTCGGCCGGCGGCCGGGTGCGATCGGCCAGGATGTCCTGCAACAGAGCGCCGGTCTGCCGCCATTCGTCGGCCTGCAGGCGGAACAGGATGGCCTCCTTGTTGGGAAAATACTGGTAGAGCGAGCCGACGCTGATGCCGGCGCGCTCGGCGACACGGGCGGTCGTGAACCGGCGCGCGCCCTCGCTGCTCAGCACCTGGACGGCGGCTTCGAGGATGTCGGCCACGAGACGCGACGAACGCGCCTGCCGCGGCTGCTTGCGCGAGGAAAGACGCGGTGTTTTAGGGCTTTTCATGGGCTTCCCGGAACGCGAATGGCGAATGCGACGAACTATTCGTATTTTTCCGTCATGACAACGCTCACCGCCGCTCCCCTCGCTCCCCTGCTCGACCGGCTCTTCACCGAAGCCGACGCTTCCACCGCTCTCCTGCGCCAGGAGATGGCGCAGATTTCCGCCGAGGAGCGGCAACGGATGATGACCAGCACGACGGGCTATCGCGCCTTCTACGAACGCGCGAAGGACTTCCCGCTGGCCGTCTCGCGCGAGACCGGGCGATTGCTCTACATGCTGGCACGCAGCAGCGGCGCCCGGAGCATCGTGGAGTTCGGCACCTCGTTCGGCATCTCGACCCTGCATCTCGCCGCCGCCCTGCGCGATAACGGCGGCGGCCGGCTGATCACCAGCGAGTTCGAGCCGTCCAAGGTCGCGCGCGCCCGCGCCAACATCGCCGCCGGCGGACTCGCCGACCTGGTCGAGATCCGCGAGGGCGACGCGCTGGAGACGCTGGCGGGCGCATTGCCCGAGACGATCGATCTCGTGCTGCTCGACGGCGCAAAGGGCCTCTATCCCGCGATCCTTGCCCTGCTCGAAGGCCACTTGCGTCCCGGCGCGCTCGTCGTCGCCGACAATGCCGACTGGAGCCCCGACTATCTCGCCCACGTCCGCTCGCCCGCGCGCGGCTATCTCTCCCTCCCGTTCGGCGAGGATGTCGAGCTCTCGGTGCGAAGCTGAGGCGCCTCGACCGATAGGATCGCTGCAGATCGAGTGATCTCGGTCGCGACGACGAGGAGCTTGTCACGAACGCCCCTCGCGCCCAAAACGGATGGCGTGAAGCAGTTCATCCTCTGGGCCCTGGGCCTTGCGGTCGTGGCATCGGCCGCTCTCTTCTTCGCTTACACCTACACGCCCTGGCCGCGAGCGCTGCGCGTGCGCTTCGACTACGACGGCGACAGCAAGACGGCGTCGGAAAGACTGGCGCCGCTCGTGCCGGCCGGTGTGACATCGACCCTCGACCTGCCTTACGAGCCGAGCATCTCCGACGCCCGCCTCGACGTCTTCCACCCGCCCGGCACCGTGCCGAAGGGTCCGACCGTCGTCTGGGTCCATGGCGGCGGCTGGCTGTCGGGCAGCAAGGACCTGGTCGCCAACTACCTCAAGATCCTGGCCTCGAAGGGCTTCACCGTCGTCGGCGTAGGCTATTCCCTTGCGCCGGGCGCGACCTATCCGACGCCGGTGCGGCAGGTGAATGCCGCACTGGGGTATCTCGTCAAGAACGCAGCGCGCCTGAAGATCGATCCGTCTCGCTTCGTGCTGGCGGGCGATTCGGCCGGACCGCAGATCGCCCTGCAGGTCGCGACGATGATCCTGCAGCCGTCCTACGCGCAGCTGATGGACATGCAGCCGACGCTCAAGAAGGAGCAGCTCGCCGGCCTGCTGTTCTTCTGCGGCCTCTACTGGATCGACCCGGCCGACGTGAGCAACAGCTACTTCCAGACCGAGCTATGGGCCTATAGCGGCACCAAGGACTTCCTCGGCGACAAGCGCTTCGCGACCGCCTGGGTGATGGATCGCCTCAACGGCGACTTTCCGCCGACCTTCGTTTCTGTCGGAAGCGAGGACGGGCTGCGGCCGCAGTCGATTGCTTTCGCCGACAAGCTCGAGAAGAGCGGCGTGCGGGTCGCACGGGCCATCTTTCCCGCCGACCTAAAGCCGCCGCTGTATCACGAGTTCCAGTTCGACCTGCGCCGGGAGGAAGCACGCCAGGCACTCGACAAGGCGGTCGAGTTCCTCAAGAGCTTGCAATAGCGCTTCCCGGCCGCGCGCCGGAAGCGCGTGGCCGGGAAGGCGAAGAGATCAGACGTCGAGCGCATCCTCGAGGGTGCGCAGGCCGGGACGCTTGGCCGACACCAGCACGGCCATGTTGCCGGGCTTGTGCTGGTTCTTCCACATCTTGGTGTGCGCCCGCGGGATGTCGGCCCAGTCGAACACCTCGCTCATGCACGGGTCGATGCGGCGCTCGATCACCAGCTGGTTGGCCTGGCTGGCCTGCAGCAGGTTGGCGAAGTGGCTGCCCTGGATGCGCTTCTGGCGCATCCACACGAAGCGGGCGTCCATCGTCAGGTTGAAGCCGGTGGTGCCGGCGCAGAACACCACCATGCCGCCGCGCTTCACGATGAAGCACGACACCGGGAAGGTCTGCTCGCCGGGATGCTCGAACACGAAGTCGACGTCGTTGCCCTTGCCGGTATGTTCCCAGATCGCCGCGCCGAACTTGCGGCACTTCTTCATGTATTCGGCATAGCCCTTCTGGTCGTCGACGTCGGGGAGCTGGCCCCAGCAGTCGAAATCGTTGCGGTTGATGACGCCCTTGGCGCCGAGGCTCATCACGAAGTCCTTCTTCGACGGATCGGAGATCACGCCGATGGCGTTGGCGCCTGCCGTCGCGATGAGCTGCACCGCCATCGAGCCGATGCCGCCCGCCGCGCCCCACACCAGCACATTGTGGCCCGGCCGCAGGATGTGCGGACGATGGCCGAACAGCATGCGGTAGGCGGTGGCCAACGTCAGCGTGTAGGAGGCGCTCTCCTCCCAGGTCAGATGCTGCGCACGCTTCATGAGCTGGCGCGCCTGCACCTTGCAGAACTGCGCGAACGAGCCGTCCG
>CAMFJT010000251.1 GCA_945957125.1 uncultured Rhodospirillales bacterium
AAATCCTGCCCCCGCAACCAATCCAACAAGCCGCCCCCAAACGGGCGGCTTTTTTTGTGGCTTGTCTCGCGGCAAGCACTTCGCTCATATCCGCGCCGGCAGGATCAGCCTCTTGCTTGCGTGACACCGAGGCGCTCGATGACGATAGAAAGGCCCGCTTCTCCAGCCTTCGTGCCGCCCGGTCCTTCGGCCGGATGGCGCGCCGTCATCGTCGTGCCGATGATCGTGCTGGCGATCGCGTCCGGCATGGTCCTCGTCTGGTACAGCGCACCGAGCCTGCTGCTCCTGCTGGCCGGCATCCTGTTCGCCGTTCTGCTCGACGCCTGCACGCGGGGCCTGCAGCGCATCCTGCCGCTCGCGCGCCCCTGGCGCTATGCGCTGGTCGTCCTGGTGCTGGGCTCCGGCGCGCTCCTTGGGCTGGGCTGGAGCCTGGTCAACCTGCCGGCGCAGGTGCAAGGGCTGATCGCCGTGATGGACGTCCAGCTGACCGTGCTGGAACGCGAGCTGGCGGGATACGGCATCGACCTGTTCGGCCCGGAAGGGCGTCAGGACTTTTCCCATTTCCTCAGCGATCCCGGGCGCCTGTTCGGCCATGTCCAGTATGCGGTCTCCGGCGCCTACGGCGTGATGATGAACACCATCGTCATCGTTTGCCTCGGCCTGTTCTTCGCCGGCCAGCCTGCCGCCTACCGCGATGGCGCGCTGCTGCTGGTGCCCGTGTCGGTGCGTCCGCGCGTGCGTGGCGTGCTGAACGAGATGGGGCAGGTGCTACGCAGCTGGCTGCTCGGCCAGCTCGTGCGTAGCGCGGTCGTCGCCGTGATGCTCGGGGTGGCCTTCAACGGCTTGGGCCTGCCGGGCGCTTGGCTGCTCGGCCTGCAGGCCGGTGTGGCGAACTTCATTCCCTATCTCGGGCCGCTCATCGCCGCATTCCCCGTGGCGCTTGTCGCCATGCCGCTCGGCCTGCCGACCCTCATCTGGGTGCTGGCCATCTACTTCACGATCCAGACCATCGAGGGCTTCGTCCTGGCGCCGCTCATCCAGAAGGGGGCGGTGAACCTCGCGCCGGCCTGGACCCTGTTCGCCATCGTGATCTTCGGCGCCATGTTCGGCGCGCTCGGCGTGGCGCTCGCCGCGCCGCTCTTCGCGATCGTGCGGATCGCGGTGCTGCGCTTCTACGTCGAGGACTGGCTGGGCGATCGCGCCGTGAAGAAGACCGGCGGCTAGAGTCCTGTCAGCGCCGCGGCGTCGGCCTCGCGATGGTCTGCTCGATGCGCTCCATCATATAGGGATAGAACGGATTGGACGAAACGCGGACCAGCGCGTCGAGATTGACGATCAGCACGCCGCGCTCGCCGCGCGGTGCGATTGCTCCGAGATGGATGCCGAAGAACTCCTTCTCGTCCGGCTTGAGGCCGTAGAGCGAATCGAACATCGGGAACGGCAGCGCCACGTGCGATAGCGAGAAGATGCCGGGCGGGAAGGCGAGATCGAGAGGGCGCACCACCTCCGCGGTGGCGCCGGCCTCGGTGACCCGCTCGCTGACGTCGTAGACATCCGGGCTGGTATTGCTGATCACCACCGTGCGATAGGGCCGCGGCGGCGCCGGCAGGATGCGCGACAGGACGGTCTCCGCCGCATTGCGCAGCAGGGGGCTGATCGCTGCCGCACGGTTGAGATCGAACAGCACGAGCTCGCTGCCGTTGGCCGGCAGGTGGGCGTAGAGCCCCGAGATGACGGCGGGCGTGCTGACCGTGAAATCGACGACCGACTGGAAGGTCAGCACCGGCGGCAGGCCGGCGAGCCGGCCCTCGCGCCCCGCCCGCGCCGTGCGCTCCTGCAGGGCCGTCGTCAGGCGATGCGACTGGCGCGCGCCGTTCACCGGAAAGGAATTGTACTTGAACGGATTGAATTCCGGCAGCAGGCCGAGCCATGCCGCCTTGGCGAAGGACGGCAGCAGGGCGGGCAGTGCGGCCAATCCTGCAAAGCGCGCGAAGCTCGTGATGCCGATCATGGGCGAGATCAGGATGAGCTCGTCGGGGCGTGGCAGCTTTTCCGATTCGAGCGCGTCGAGTGCGTATTTCATGGCGAGCGCACCGCCATTGGAGAAGCCGACGATATGCAGGGGGCGGTCGGCGCCGACGCGTCGCCTGGCCTCGCGCACCGCCAGCCGGGTCGCGGCATCCCAGTCTTCCCATTCGACGTCGGTCAGCGCCGCAGGCACCGTTCCGTGCGCCGGCAGCCGGATGGCGACGACCACAAAGCCCTTGTCGCGATACAGCCGTCCGACATGGCGCAGGCTGTACGGCGAATCAGTGAGGCCGTGCAGCAGCACGACCGCCCCTTTCGGCGTGCCCTCGGGCTCGAGCAGGTAGGAGCGGTTGAAATCCTGCTCGAAGCGGCCAGGATAGATCGGGGCGCCGGACCAGTAGCGGTTGGCCGGAACCGCGGTCTCGGGATCGATCCGATCGACGACCTCGCGCCGCACGTCCTTGAAGATCTTCTCCTCGTTGCGCAGGTAACCCGCCCAGTCGCTGTGATCGATCTCGGCGGCATGCATGTCTGCCGGCACGTAGGTGTGCCACGGCTCGAGCGGCGGACCCCGCTGGGAATCCCAGGCGCGGAGCGCCAGCATTGCCGCGGCGGCGATCACCACGACGAAGAGCGTCCGGCGGAGAAACTTGAACAACCTGACCGGCACGCCGCATTCCTTCGATATTTACAGCCGCGAGACGAGATAACCGTCCCGACGGTCGAAGTCTCGCCCTTTACGCTCTTTGGGATGCCCGGAACAATCCCGGGACGACCGGCACTCAAATTGTCGCACGATCAACTTAGGATACCGCCCCTGCGGTCAGTGACCTATTCCTCTGACCGAAAGAGGATCAGATGACCGAACAATCGCCCAGTCCGACCAGCCGACCGGCAGCACAGCTCGTCGACCTTGCCCTGCAGGGCGGCGGCTCGCACGGTGCGTTCACCTGGGGCGTGCTCGACCGGCTGCTCGAGGAACCGGAGCTCTCGATCGAGGGGATTTCAGGAACCTCCGCCGGTGCCATGAATGCCGCGGTGATGGCGGTCGGCCATGCCGAAGGCGGTAACGCCGGCGCCCGTGCAGCCCTCGAGCGATTCTGGAAGAAGGTCTCGGAAGCGGCCGCCTTCAGCCCGCTGCAGCGCAGCCCTCTCGATGTGCTTCTCGGACGCTGGTCGATCGACCAGTCGCCGGCCTACGTCGCCTTCGATCTCGCGTCGCGGTTGTTCTCGCCCTACGACATGCCGTTCGGATCGACCAACCCGCTCGAACCGGTGCTGGCCGAATCGATCGATTTCACGAAGCTGGCGAGCGCTCCCATCAAGCTGTTCATCACCGCGACCAACGTGCGCACCGGACGGCCGCGGGGCTTCCGCAATGCCGAGCTGTCGCCCAAGGTCCTGCTCGCGTCGGCCTGCCTGCCGTCGATGTTCCAGGCCGTCGAGATCGACGGCGAGGCCTACTGGGATGGCGGTTATTCCGGCAATCCGACCATGACGCCGCTGGTTCGCGAATGCGTCGCGGACGACATCATCCTGGTCGGCATCAACCCGGTCGAGCGGCCGGGGATTCCGAAAACGGCGCGGGACATCCTCAATCGTCTCAACGAGGTGTCTTTCAACGCCGTCCTGCTCAAGGAGCTGCGCATGATGGCGCTGTTGCGGCAGGTCGCGACGTCGGGCCAGGGCGAGGCCGGGCACTGGTCGCGCATGCGCATCCATCTGATTCGCAGCGACCTCATGGTCGATCTCGGCGCCTCGTCGAAGCTCAACGCCGAGTGGGCTTTCCTGAAGCTGCTGCAGGGGGAGGGCCGGCGCGCCGCCGATGCGTTCCTGGCGACGCATGGCGCGGATCTGGGCCGGCACTCGACGCTGCCCATCGATCGTCTCCTGGACTTGGCGTGATGGGTCTTCTCGGCATCCTGCTGGGTCTTGCCCTGCTCATCTGGCTGGCGTTTCGCGGCTGGAGCGTGCTGCTTCTGGCGCCCGCCGCGGCCCTGATCGCGGCCGCCTTTGCCGGCGAACCCCTGCTGGCGCACTGGACGCAGACCTTCATGGGCGGGGCAGCGCAGTTTCTTGCCCAGTTCTTTCCGATTTTCCTGCTGGGCGCGCTGTTCGGCAAGCTGATGGAGGACAGCGGCTCGATCACGGCGATCGCTCGCGGAATGATGGATTGGCTGGGGCCTCGACGCGCCATCCTTTCCGTGGTCCTGGCCGGCGCGCTGGTGACCTACGGCGGCGTCAGCCTGTTCGTGGCGTTCTTCGTGCTCGCGCCCATGGCCGAGGCGATGTTCCGTGCCGCCGCGATCCCGCGTCGCCTCATGCCGGCGACGATCGCCCTCGGCACCACGACCTTCACCATGTCGGCGCTGCCCGGCACGCCGGCCATCCAGAATGCCATTCCGATGCCGTTCTTCGGAACGACTCCCTTCGCGGCACCCGGCCTGGGGCTGATCGCATCCGCCGTCATGCTGGGGGTCGGCATGTGGTGGCTGCTGCGTGCCAGTGCGAAAGCGCGAAGGACCGGCGAGCCGCTGGAGTTCGACGAGCCGGCATCCGCGGATCATGCGGCCGACGATCCGATCGTGCGCGAGAGGGCGATCGCCGCGCAGGGCTTCGATCCGGCCGAGATCCACCATTCCCAGGCAACGGAGACCGGGCCGTCCGTCCTGACGGCGGCGCTGCCGCTGGTGGCGGTCGTCGTCGTCAATCTGCTGATGTCGTTCGTCGTGCTGCCGCGGCTCGACACGAGCTTCCTCGCCAAGCCGCAGTGGGGGGAGACGTCGCTGTCGGCCGTAGGCGGTGTCTGGTCGGTATCCGCGGCGCTCGCGGCGGCCATCGTCATCCTGCTGGCGGTCAACGGCCGCCGGCTGCCGTCGCTCCGCCAAAGCGTGGATGCCGGTGCCAACGCGTCGGTGCTGCCCGCTCTCGGCGTGGCGAGCCTTGTCGGATTCGGTGCCGTCGTCGCGGCCTTGCCGGCCTTCGCGGCAGTCCGCGAATGGGTGCTGTCGATCGGCGGCGGGCCGCTCGTCTCCCTGGCCGTGGCGACCAACGTGCTGTCGGCTCTGACCGGGTCGGCCTCGGGCGGGTTGACCATCGCGCTCGACGCGCTCGGCCCGACCTACATGCGCCTCGCGGCGGAGCACGGCATCGATCCGGCACTTCTCCATCGCGTAGCGGTGATCGGCGCCGGCACCCTCGACAGCCTGCCGCACAACGGGGCCGTGGTCACCCTGCTGGCGGTGTGCGGCTCGACCCATGCCCGCAGCTACGGCGACATCGTCATGGCCGCGATCGTCAGCGCCGTCATCGCGCTGGTCGTCGTCATCGTTCTGGGAGGAATGTTCGGGTCGTTCTGAACCGTCCCGGCGCTGCGAGCGTCGAATGAGACTCAGGGGCCAGTCCTGGGACGACGTGCCGATGTGCGCGGGCGCCCGGCAGGTAAACTGGGCCGGTCTTGCATTTCACGAAAGGGAAGCGGATGAGCACTCTGGTAATTCTCGGATTTGACGGGCTGCACACGGCAGACGAGGTCTTGAACAAGCTTCGCTCTCTGCAGAAGGAGTATCTGATCGACCTCGAGGACGCCTGCGTCGTCGAGCGCGATGCCGAGGGCAAGGCGCACATCAAGCAGGCGGTCAATCTCACCGCGCTGGGCGCTGCCGCCGGCGGCAGCCGCGGAGCCCTGTGGGGCATGCTGTTCGGACTGCTGTTCCTCAACCCGCTGGCCGGCATGGCGATCGGTGCGGTGGCGGGCGCCGGCGCGGGAGCCCTGTCCGGATCGCTTGCCGACTACGGCATCCCCGACGATTTCATCAAGAACGTCGGGGGGACCATCCCGAACGGTTCGTCCGCCCTGTGCGTGCTGTTCCGCAGCGTCACCGAGGACAAGGTGATCCCCGAGCTGGAACCCTACAAGCCGCGCGTGCTCAAGACGTCGCTGTCGAACGAGCAGGAAGGCAAGCTGCGCGACGCGCTGACGAAGCTGAGCGCCTAGGCCGACGGCCCGGCACGCGTGTCATGGTCCTCCCCGCGCCGCGCGCGGGGAGGATATCTCCAACGCTAGCGGCGCTGGCCCATGAACATCATCAGGAACTGGAACAGGTTCACGAAGTTCAGGTAGAGGCGCAGCGCACCGAAGATCGCCACCTTCTCCGCCATGTCGGTGCCCCAGCTGCCGGCATATTGCTCCTTGATCGCCTGGGTGTCGTAGGCGATCAGGCCGGAGAAGATCAGCACGCCGGCGACCGAGATGACGAACGTCATCGTGCCGGACGGAAAGAACAGGTTCACGAGGCTGGCCAGGATGATGCCGATCAGGCCCATGAACAGGAACTTGCCGACGGCGGAGAGGTCGCGCTTCGTCGTGTAGCCGTACAGGCTCAGCCCGCCGAAGGCGGCTGCCGTCACGAAGAAGGTGCGAACCACCGAGGCGCCGGTATAGCGGAACAGCAGCAGCGACAGGCTGATGCCCATCAGGCCGGTAACGGCCCAATACACCGCCTGGACGGCGCCGACGCTCATCTGGCCGGCGCGCGCGCCGGTCAGCATCAGCAGGCCGAGCGGCGCGAAGATCGCGACCCAGCCGAGCACGTTGAAGCCGACGACCATGCCGCTCTGGATCTCGAAGAACAGGCTGGCGATCTGGGGCGAGCTGAAGATGCCGAGCGCCACGATGCCCGACAGCGCCAGGCCCGATGCCATGTAGTTGTAGACGCGCACCATGTGGGCGCGCAGGCCGGCGTCGAATGCCGCCTGATCGGCAACGCCGGCAACACGATTGAACGAGCCGAAATTCGGATTCGCCATAGCCTACCTCATTCTTGATCGCGCCGAATCAAACGCAAATCCGGCCCGCCGTCCACTCACAATGGCGCCGCCGGCCGTGCCGGGCGAGGATTGGGACTGACGGAACAGCCGTGGGACGGCGCACCGGGCCTTGAAATCGGCCGGATATCCTGCACAAGGTCGCTGCGAGGGGAGCAGCTTTGATCTCTACCAGCCAGCCGGACGATTCCAGGCGCTTTGCGATCGAGAGCTTCCGGTCGCATTGGCTGCTGTTCGTGCTCGTCGGCGCGGTATTTCTCGTCGGCGCTGCCGTAGCCGTCTTCGTGCCTGCACTCTCCTCGATCGAGCCCAACGAGGTGCTCGGCCTGGTGCTGTTGCTCGTCGGCCTCGCGCAGATCGTGCAATCCGGCAAGATGCTTCGGACCGGACTGTTCGCCTGGTGCCTCGCGCTCGGCGGCCTGGCGGCCATCGGCGGTGTCCTGGTCTACATCCAGCCCTTCCCCGGCATCGTCATCAAGACGCTGGTCATGGCGGTCGTCTTCGCCCTGCACGGCCTGACCCAGGTCGCTTTCGCGGCCAAGGTGCGGCGCCTGCCGGGCTGGCACTGGTTCGCCGTGGCCGGGGTCGTGGCCGTGCTCGCCGGCGGGGTGTTGGCGATGAAGCTGCCCTACGATCATTCCTTCACGCCGGCCACGGTCGGCGGCATCTCGCTCGGCGTCACGGGCTGGGCCTATCTCACCGTCGCCCTGGGCGCCCGCCGGAGATAGCGCCTCCGCTCCGGCGGTCGATCATTGACTATTTGTGATCTGCGCTCCTCCGCGGGGCAATCGCCCGTGGCGCAGGATGGCTGGCCATCTTGTGAGGGAGAAAGGCAGATGACCATCCATCAATCGAAGGGCCTGCGCCGGCGCAGCTTCGCCGCGGGCGGCGCGGCGCTGACGCTCGCCGGCTTCGTGTCGGCGGGCTCGGTGCCGGCCTTCGCCGCGACCGCGACCGTCAAGCCGTATAGCTGGGACCTCGACCCGCCGACCGATTCGCGCGAGAGCTTCATCGCGTGGGGCCAGGCGCGCGGCGAGGACCCGGCTTTCCTCGCCCAGCGCTGGGACCGCTTCCAGGCGATCCTCGCGAACAAGGACATCTGGGACAAGCGCACCGCGCGCGCGTTCCTGCTGACGCCGCGCGAGGAGTTTGCCGCAGTCAATGCCGCCATCCGTCCGCGCGCCTACGAGCATGCCTTCCTCGACATCGGCTACGGCGTCACAATGTCGGGCCCGCACCTGCAGTCGCGCATGACCAACGTGCTCGACGTCAAGCGGGGCGAGAAGGTGCTCGAGATCGGCACCGGCTCGGGCGTGCAGTCGGCCTACATCGCCAACCTGACCGACAAGGCCTACACGATCGAGATCATCCCGGCGCTCGCCCAGCGCACGCGCGGCATCTACGACCGGCTGATCGACAAGGGCTACACGGAGTTCCGGCACATCAGCACCCGCAACGCCGACGGCTACTACGGCTGGGCCGACGCCGCGCCGTTCGACAAGATCATCGTGACCTGCGGCATCGACCACGTCCCGCCGCCGCTCTTGCAGCAGCTCACGCCGGGCGGCCTGATGGTCATCCCGGTCGGCCCGCCGGGGGCCCAGCGCGTGCTCAAGATCGCCAAGACCGTAGGGTCCGACGGCATGGTCACCACCAGCCGCGAGGACATCTACGGCGGCAAGATCGTGCCGTTCGTGCCGTTCACCAAGCT
>CAMFJT010000252.1 GCA_945957125.1 uncultured Rhodospirillales bacterium
GCTCGTAGGCGACCGTCGCCAGCCGCTCGTTGCTGAAGCCCAGCGCCGCCGACCACAGGCCGGCCATGCCCTCGATGTATTCCTTGCCGTCGTCGTCCATGACGTACACGCCGCGGCCGCGCACGATGGTGACCGGGCCGGTGGCCTCGTGCTTCTTGAAGTTGGTGTAGGGGTGCAGGTGATGGGCGATGTCGCGCGCGGCATTGGAGTTGCCGCGGAAGCTGCGGGAGACGTCGTTCATGGCTGCATCCTCGATAAACGCGAGGCGCGCACGATAGGAGCCCGGCCGGGGCCTGTCCAACGGATGTGTTTCATGCTGGCCAATGAGAATTCTTGTGGAATTGACGGCTCCACAGCGCCGGTGCAATTTGCCCGCAAGCACGTGTCCATGGCCGGGGACAGGGCGCGGGCGTCCATTCAAGGGGGTTTCGATGACATTCAGTGTTCGTCATTCGGTGGCGATGGGCGCACTCGTTTGTGCCGCGCTCGCTACGTCCTCGGCCGTCGAGGCCAAGACGTTCAGGTGGACCAATTCGGGCGACGTGAGCTCGATGGACCCCTTCGCCCGGCAGGAGACCTTCCTGCTGACCTTCACGCAGAACATCTACGACCCGCTGGTGCGGCGCGACAAGAACCTCAAGCTCGAGCCGGCGCTGGCGACCAAGTGGGGTCAGGTCGACAAGAACACGTGGTTCTTCGACATCCGCCCCAACGTGAAGTTCAGCGACGGCACGCCGCTCACCGCCGACGACATCGTGTTCTCGCTCAACCGCGCCAACGGTCCGGGCTCGAACATGGGCAGCAACTTCGCCTCGGTGAAGGAGATCAAGAAGGCCGGCGACCTGCGTGTCGAGGTGACGACCAAGTATCCCGACCCGCTGCTGGCCGACAAATGGGCCGCCCTCGGCATGATGTCCAAGGCATGGGCCGAGAAGAACAATGCGGTCAACTCGGCCGACATGACCAAGAACGAGGAGAACTACGCGACCCGCAACGCCATGGGCACGGGTCCGTTCATCCTCAAGGAGCGCAAGGCGGGCGAGCGCACCGTGCTGGTGCCGAACCCCAACTGGTGGGACAAGCCCACGCACAACCTCACCGAGGTGATCTTCACGCCGGTCGCCAATCCGGCGACGCGCGTCGCCGCGCTCAAGGCGGGCGACGTCGACATGATGTACGAGGTCCCGCCGGCCGACACCGAGTCGCTCAAGAAGGACGCCAACGTCAACGTGCTCGAGGGGCCCGAGACGCGCGTCGTCTATCTCGGCATGGACCAGGAGCGCGACGAGCTGGTCGAGTCGAGCGTCAAGGGCAAGAACCCGTTCAAGGACAAGCGCGTCCGCGAGGTCTTCCACCGCTCGATCGACGTCGATGCCATCAAGCGCACGGTGATGCGCGGCCAGTCGTTCCCGACCGACCTGATGGTCGCGCCCGGCATCAACGGCTACATGAAGGACCTCGACAAGCGGCCGGCGCTGCTCAAGCCCGAGGAAGCCAAGAAGATGCTGGCCGACGCCGGTTATCCGAACGGCTTCGAGGTCGGCATGGACTGTCCCAACGATCGCTACGTCAACGACGAGAAGATCTGCCAGGCCGTGGTGTCGATGCTGGCCCGCGTTGGCGTGAAGGTGAATCTGCGGGCGCAGACCCGCAACCTCTACTTCGCCAAGATCCTGCGCAAGTCGGACGGCAAGCCGGGCGAGACCAGCTTCTACATGCTGGGCTGGTCGCCGGCCCAGACCTATGACGTGCACAACGTCTTCGAGGCGCTGATCCAGACCCCGAACGCGGCGACCAAGAAGGGCATGTTCAACGCCGGCGGCTACTCCAACCCGGCGCTCGACAAGCTGGCCGACGCGATGGAGCAGGAGACCGACAAGGCCAAGCGCGACGACATGATCCGCCAGGCCACCAAGCTCTATGTCGACGACTTCGCCTATATCCCGCTGCACCAGCAGGCCGTGGTGTGGGCGGCGCGCAAGAACATCGACCTGTTCCAGCCCGCCGACAACGCCTTCCCGCTGCGCTTCGTGACGGTCAAGTAGGATCTATCCGTCGTCCCGAGCGAAGCCCAGGGACCTTTTCATGCGGCTGACAGCCCATGAGCAGGTCCCTCCCCTTCGGTCGGGACGACGGAACTAGCCAGCTCGATGCTCGCCTTCATCCTCCGACGCCTGGTGCAATCGGTTGCCGTGCTGCTGGCGGTCGGGGTCGTGTCTTTCTTCCTGTTCCGCTATGTCGGCGACCCGATCAACGCCATGGTCGGGCAGGACACCTCGCAGCAGGAGCGCGACGCGCTGCGCGAGAAGCTCGGCCTCAACGATCCGGCGCCGGTCCAGTTCTTCCATTTCCTGGTCAATGCCGCGCAGGGCAAGTTCGGCCTGAGCTACCGGACCTCCGAGCCGGTCAGCCGCATGATCCTGGAGCGCCTGCCGGCGACCCTGGAATTGTCCTTCTGCGCCTCCCTGTTCGTCTTGTTCTTCGGCGTTCCGATGGGCGTCTATACCGGCCTCTATCCGCGGCACTGGTCGAGCCGGCTGCTGCAGGCGGTGTCGCTGATCGGCGTGTCGCTGCCGACCTTCCTGATCGGCATCCTGCTGATCCTGTTCTTCTCCGTCATGCTGCACTGGCTGCCGTCGTTCGGGCGCGGCGAGACGGTCGATATCGGCGGTTGGACCACCAACTTCCTGACGCGCAAGGGGCTCGAGGCCCTCATCCTGCCCTCGATCACGCTCGGCCTGTTCCAGCTCACGCTGATCATGCGGCTGGTGCGCTCGGAGATGCTCGAGGTGATGCGTACCGACTACATCAAGTTCGCGCGCGCCCGCGGGCTGACCAACCGGGCGATCAATTTCGGCCATGCGCTCAAGAACACGCTGGTGCCGGTGATCACCGTGGCGGGCCTGCAGCTCGGCGCGCTGATCGCCTTCGCGCTGGTGACCGAGACGGTGTTCGCCTGGCCGGGCGTCGGCCAGCTCTTCATCCAGTCGGTGCAGTTCTCCGATATCCCGGTGATGGCGGCCTACCTCATGCTGATCGGGCTGCTGTTCGTGGTCATCAACCTGGTCGTCGACCTGTTGTATTTCGCCGTCGATCCGCGCTTGCGCGGCGGCGGCACGGCCAGAGCGGGCGGGCACTGACATGGCCGATTGGTTCCGGCGCGCCGCCGACAGCGACATCTGGTGGAGCTTCAAGTCCTCGCCGCTCACCGTCGTGGCCGCCGTCGCGACGCTGCTGATCATCCTTGTCTCGTTCCTGTCGCCGCTGATCGCGCCGCACACGCCGTTCGATCCCGGCTCGCTCAATCTCAGCGACGGGCTGAAGCCGCCGGTGTTCGTGTCGGACGAGGGCGACTGGACCTTCCCGCTCGGCACCGACGACCAGGGCCGCGACATCCTCTCCTCGATCATGTACGGCACGCGCCTGTCGCTGGTCGTGGGCTTCGCCTCGGTGATCGTCGCCATGGTGCTGGGCATCGCGCTGGGGCTGGTCAGCGGCTATGTCGGCGGCGCGGTCGACGCGGTGATCATGCGCATCGCCGACGTGCAGCTCACCTTTCCGGCGATCCTGGTGGCGCTGCTGATCGACGGCATCGTGCGCGGCCTGATCTCGGTGCAGCGCCACGACGAGATCGCCATCTACGTCATCGTCGGCGCGATCGGCTTGAGCTTCTGGGTACAGTACGCCCGCACCGTGCGCGGCTCGGTGCTGGTCGAGAAGAACAAGGAGTACGTCCAGGCCGCCCGCGTCATCGGCCTCTCGCCGGTGCTCATCATGGTGCGCCACGTGCTGCCCAACGTCACCGGCCCGGTGCTGGTGATCGCCACCCTCAATCTCGGCCTCGCGATCATCTCGGAGGCGACCCTGTCGTTCCTCGGCGTCGGCCTGCCCTCGACCCAGCCGTCGCTCGGCACGCTGATCCGCCTCGGCAACGAGGTGCTGCAGTCGGGCGACTGGTGGATCACCGTCTTCCCCGGCGCCACGCTGGCGGCGCTGGTGCTGGCGGTGAACCTGCTCGGCGACTGGCTGCGCGACGCGCTGAACCCGAAGCTGCGATGATGAACGACGCCTGTCGCCCTGCGTCATGTTCCTCTCCCCCCAGCGGGGGAGAGGAGCATGATTCTGCGTTCGGGACAGCAGAGGCGAGGTGATGGCTGCGACCAACAACCCCCCACTGCTCGAGGTCCGCAACCTGCGTGTCGAGTTCCCGACGCGCAGGGGCACCTTGCTCGCGGTCGACGACGTCTCGTTCGAGATCGCCCCGGGTGAGGTGCTCGGCGTGGTGGGCGAGTCGGGGGCGGGCAAGTCGCTGACCGGCAACGCCATCATCGGCCTGCTCGAGCCGCCGGGCCGGATCGCGGCCGGCGAGGTCCGGCTCGAAGGCCGGCGGATCGACAACCTGCCCTACGAGGAGATGCGCAAGGTGCGCGGCGCGCGGATCGGCGCCATCTTCCAGGATCCGCTGACCAGCCTGAACCCGCTCTATTCGGTCGGCCGCCAGCTCGTCGAGACGATCCAGACCCACCTGCCGCTGAACGCCGCCGCCGCCCGCAAGCGGGCGCTCGACCTGCTCAAGGAGGTCGGCATCCCCGGCGCCGAGCACCGGCTCGACCATTATCCGCACCAGTTCTCCGGCGGCATGCGCCAGCGCGTGGTGATCGCGCTGGCGCTCTGCGCCGGCCCGCGCCTGATCGTGGCCGACGAGCCGACGACGGCACTCGACGTGTCGATCCAGGCGCAGATCATCGCCCTGCTGAAGCGGCTCTGCCGCGAGCACGGCACGGCGGTGATGCTGGTCACCCACGACATGGGCGTGATCGCCGAGACCGCCGACCGGGTGGCGGTGATGTATGCCGGCCGCGTCGCGGAGATCGGGCCGGTGCGCGACGTGATCAAGAACGCGCAGCACCCTTACACCAAGGGGCTGATGGGCTCGATCCCGCATCTCGGCGAGCGCGGCGGCAGGCTGACCCAGATCGACGGCTCGATGCCGCGGCTCAATGCGATCCCGAAGGGCTGCGCCTTCAATCCGCGCTGCACGCTCCGTGGTCAGCGCTGCCTGGTCGAGCGGCCGGAGCTTATGGCCGCGGGCGCGAGCCGCGCCGCCTGCTGGCTGCATGACTCGCGGGGCGTGGGCGCTCCGATCGGCAAGGAAACGGTCGATGCCTGAGTTCGTCCAGATCGATGGGCTGAAGCGCTATTTCGACGTGTCGGCGCCGTGGCTGGTGCGCAAGCTGGAGGGTCGTCCGCGCCAGATCGTGCAGGCGGTCGACGGCGTCGACATCGCCATTGCCAAGGGCGAGACCTTCTCGCTGGTGGGCGAGTCGGGGTGCGGCAAGTCGACCGTCGCGCGCCTCGTCGTGGGTCTCTATCCGCCGAGCGCGGGCAACATCGTGTTCGATGGCCACGACATGGTGGCCGGCCGCGGCCGGGCGACGCAGTCCGCGCTGCGCCGGCGGCTGCAGATGATCTTCCAGGACCCATTCGCCAGCCTCAATCCGCGCTGGCGCGTGTTCGACATCATCGCCGAGCCGATCCGCGCCTTCGGGCTGGCGAAGGACAAGGACGACCTGCGCCGGCAGGTCGACGAGTTGTTGCGCCAGGTTCGGCTGACACCGGCCGACGGCGTGAAGTTCCCGCACGAATTCTCCGGCGGTCAGCGCCAGCGCATCTCGATCGCCCGCGCGCTCGCCTCGCAGCCGGAATTCCTAGTGTGCGACGAGCCGACATCGGCGCTCGACGTTTCGGTGCAGGCGCAGATCCTGAACCTGATGATGGACCTGCAGCGCCGCCTGCAGCTCACCTACCTGTTCATCAGCCACAACCTCGCGGTCGTCTATCACATCTCCACGCGGGTGGGCGTGATGTATCTCGGCCGGCTGGTCGAGCAGGCGCCGACCGAGACCCTGTTCCGGCGGCCCAAGCATCCCTACACGCGCATGCTGCTCGACACGATTCCCGACCTCGAGATGACCGGCCGCCAGCGTACGCCGGTGGCGGGCGAGGTGCCGAGCCCGATCAACCCGCCGTCCGGCTGCACCTTCCATCCGCGTTGTCCCTTCGCCAACGAGCGCTGCAAGGCCGAGCGGCCGCGATCGCTGCCGGTCGAGGGTGGCCTGGTCGCCTGCCATGCGATCGAGGAGGGGCGTATCCCGATCGAGGACCGGACCTACGCGGCGCGCTCGGCCTTGTCGTCCTGAGAGGTTGCGAATTCTTCCAGATTGATGTCTTGCCGCTGGGAGCGCGGCTCACACTCACAAGCTCTGAAGACGACGGGCTTCTACTCCTTGAACGGAAGCGTCTCGCCCTCGGGCAGCGGCACCTGGAAGGTGTTGAGGGTCATCGAGACCAGGCCGTAGTAGCCCATCACCCCGACCAGATCGACCACGCCGTGCTGGCCGAACAGCTCCTTCGCCCTGGCGAAGGTCGGCTCCGACACGCGCTGGGTCTGCAGCAGCTCCTTGGCGAACTGCCAGATCGCGGCTTCCTGCGCGTCCATCGAGGCCGGCTTCTCGCCGCGATGGATGGCATCGATGATGCCGTCGCCGATGCCGGCTTTCCGCGCCAGTTGCGCATGGGCATACCATTCGAACTGGGCGCGCCAGTGCTGCGCCACCATCAGGATGGCGATCTCGTAATGCTTGGCCGGCAGGCTGGAGCCGAACCGTGTCTGCGCGCCGAGCGCCTGCGCGAGATCGGCGAATTTCGGCGAGGGCAGCCAGGCCATGAACGGCCCGCGGGTCGCGGAGCCGCGCGGCCCGGCGGTGACGTTGTCAACCACCTGGCGTTGTTCCGCCGTCATCTGCTCGGGCGTCAGGGTCTCGTAGCGGGGCATGGAAATCACTCCGGATTCAAGTCAGGTGGCGTTGCGGTCGATCAGCTCGATGGAAACATTCTGCGGTCCACGCAGGAAGGCGATGCGGACATGGGGCCGTATGGTGGTCGGCTCCATGGTGAATTCGGCGCCCTTGGCCTTCAGCTCGGCAACCGCCGCGTCGATGCCGCTGACCGTCAGGCCGATATGGTCGAGACCGAGATAGGGCGAGGTCGGCGCCGCGCCCGTCCTGCCGTCCGGCATGACCTGCGCGATGAACACTTTGAGGCCGCACAGGTCGAGATCGACACGGGGCTTGCCCTGCTGCAGGGAGCGCAGCACCTCGGCGCCGAACATGCGCTCGTAGAACTGCGCCGTCGCCTCGGGGTCGGGGCTGCGCAGATGGACGTGGTCATGGGTGAACGTCGCCACGGCTGATCTCCTCCAGGATGACCTACCAGCAGGCCGGTGTGAGCGACGCCATCATAGTTGCAGGCAGCCAACCGGTCGCTCCATCAATATCGACACGCGAGGCGAGGTCCTGCGCGCTGCCTGCTCTACCGGAACGCCGCGCAGACCGTGTTCGGGGAGGGACCGGTCGGCGCGCGCCTGATGCTGGTCGGCGAGCAGCCTGGCGACCAGGAAGACCTCGCCGGCTGGCCGTTCGATCGATTCCCGCCTCCAAGGCACCTTGTCGAACGTCGTGAAGCACCGGAACTGCCGTTCGCCCACGGCCAGCGCGGCAGGGTGACCATCCATCCGTCCGCGATCCTGCGGGTGCAGGCCTATGCGGGACTGGTCAAGGACCTGAAATCGCTGGCAAAATCGGCGCAAGAACGGGGTTGACGTGGGGATATTCCATCCCTATTTTCCGCCCGCTTTCGGAATTCACCCCGGCTCGGCCGGGGCTTTTTGTTGAGTTGGGACCATGAAGATCCGTCATTCGTTGAAGTCGGTGAAGCTGCGCCACAAGGATTGCCGCATCGTGCGCCGCAAGGGCCGTGTCTACGTCATCAACAAGACCAACCCGCGCTTCAAGGCTCGCCAGGGCTAACGAGCCCGCGCCCCGGCGCCCACACCAGCGGCGGAGCCACCGGCTTCCGCCGCTTTTTCATTTGGCGTAAGCATCCTCCATGCAGATGCCGCCCCTCGACCCGGATATCCTGCGCCGCCGCGGCGAGATCGTGGCTGCGCTCAAGGCCATCGTACCGGGCGAGGGCGTGATCGACGACCTCGACGGCATGCGTCCCTACGAATGCGACGCGCTGTCGGCCTATCGCCAGATGCCGCTGGTCGTGGTTCTCCCTGAAACGGTCGACCAGGTCGCCGCCATCCTGCGTTATTGCCAGGACCATCAGGTCAAGGTCGTGCCGCGCGGCGCCGGCACCTCGCTGTCGGGCGGCTCGATGCCGGTGGGCGATGCAATCCTGCTCGGCATGGCCAAGTTCAACCGGGTGCTCGAGATCGACTACGCCAACCGCTGCGCCCGGGTGCAGCCGGGCGTCACCAATCTCGGCGTCACCAAGGCGGTCGAGCACGAGGGCTTCTATTACGCGCCCGACCCCAGCTCGCAGATCGCCTGCTCGATCGGCGGCAATGTCGCGGAGAATTCCGGCGGCGTGCATTGCCTGAAATACGGCCTGACCACCAACA
>CAMFJT010000253.1 GCA_945957125.1 uncultured Rhodospirillales bacterium
CCGCGGGGGGCTTCTTGGCGCCCCCCTCCTGCGGTCCCCCCCCCCCTGGCGCCGGGCGCGCCCCCAGCGGAAGACACTCTGAAATGGGGAAGGCCGAGAGCATGAACGACGACCACGTCCTTCCCTTCCAGCTCGATGCGCTGGGCGTGCGCGGGCGGCTGGTGCGGCTGGGGCCGGCGCTCGACGCGGTCATCGAGAAGCACGGCTATCCGCCGGCAGTGGCACGGCCGCTGGCCGAGGCGATGGTGCTGTGCGCCTGCCTCGCTACGTCGCTCAAATACGACGGCATCTTCACGCTCCAGATCACCGGCGACGGGCCGATCCGCCTGCTGGTGACCGACCTCACGACCGATGGCGCCCTGCGCGGCTATGCGCTGTTCGATTCGTGGAAGCTCGCCATCGCGCTCGGTGCCGGCAAGACCGAGGCACCGGACGGCTACGTGCCCAAGCTGTTCGGCCAGGGCCGCCTCACCTTCACCGTCGACCAGGGCCAGCATACCGAGCGCTACCAGGGCGTCGTGCCGCTTGAGGGCGCGACCCTGGCCGACTGCGCCCACACCTATTTCCGCCAGTCCGAGCAGCTTCCGACCGGCATCAAGATCGTCGCCCGGCGGACCGTCACCGACGGCACGCCGCACTGGCGCGGCGCGGCCCTCATGGTGCAGCAGATGCCCGAGTTCGACGCCGGCAGGGTCGACATCGACCAGGACCAGCGCGAGGACGACTGGCGCAAGGCGGTAATCCTGATGGCCTCGGCGACCGAGGCCGAGATGCTCGATCCCGGCCTGCCGGGCTCCACCCTGCTCTACCGCCTGTTCCACCTCGAGCGGCCGCGCCAGTTCGAGCCCCGGCCGATCGTGGCGCGCTGCCGCTGCAGCCGGGAGCGGATCGACCGCGTGCTGCGCGGCATCAAGCGCGAGGAGCTCGGCGACCTGCGCGATGCGAGCGGCAAGGTCGCCGTGAAGTGCGAGTTCTGCTCGACCGAATACGCCTACGACGACGGCGATCTCGACCGGATTTACGCTTCCGCTGCCTGATCCGCTCGCCACAATGGCACGACGGATGCAGGGAGCGATTCATGAGCAGGACGGCGCGTCGGCTTCTTCTGGCTTTTGCCTTGTGCCTCGGCACCGGCAGCGCGCTGGCCCAAGGCCACTTGCGCATCGGCATCGGCGACGATCCCGACGTGCTCGACCCGACCCTGTCGCGCACCTATACCGGCCGCATCGTCTTCGCCTCGATCTGCGACAAGCTGTTCGACATCGACGAGAAGCTGGCGATCGTGCCGCAGCTGGCACTCGGCCACGAGACCTCGGCCGACGGCAGGACGGTCACGATCAAGCTTCGCCCCGGCGTGAAATTCCACGACGGCGAGCCGTTCGACGCGGCGGCGGCCAAGTACAGCCTCGAACGCCACCTCACGATGAAGGGCTCCTTCCGCAAGCCCGAGATCGGCATCGTCGAAAGCGTCGATGTGGTCGACCCTCTCACCATCAAGCTGAACCTGAAGCAGCCCTTTTCTCCGCTGCTGGCCCAGCTCACCGACCGGTCGGGCATGATGGTCTCGCCCAAGGCCGCCGAGGCGGCGGGCGACAAGTTCGGCCTGAAGCCGGTCTGCGCCGGCCCCTACAAGTTCGTCGAGCGGGTCCAGCAGGACCGCATCGTGGTCGAGAAGTTCGCCGACTACTGGAACAAGGACCAGGTGTTCATCGACAGGATCACCTACCTGCCCATCGTCGATACGACCGTGCGCCTGGCCAACCTGCGCTCCGGCGGCATCGACCTCACCGAGCGCATCCTGGCGACCGACATCCCGACCGTGCGCGCCGATCCCAAGCTCAAGCTCGCCAACTCGGTGTCGCTCGCCTGGTTCGGGCTGATGATCAACCAGGACAATGGACCGAAGTCGAACAATCCGCTGGGCAAGGACCCCAGGGTGCGCCGCGCCTTCGAACTGGCGCTCGACCGCGACGCCATCAACCAGGTCGTGTTCAACGGCGAGTTCGTGCCGGGCAACCAGTGGGTCAGCCCGCAGAGCCCGTACTACCAGACGGATTTTCCGATCCCCAAGCGCGACATCGCCAGGGCGAAGGCGCTGATGAAGGAAGCCGGCATCACCGGCAAGCTCGCCATCGACTACATGGTGAACAACGCGCCGGAAGCGCGCGCCGTGGCCGAGGTCGTGCAGTCGATGGCGGCCGAGGCGGGCTTCGACCTCAAGATCCGCGTCGTCGAGGTGGCGACCGCGCTGAAGGCCGGCGAGGACGGCGACTTCCAGCTCTACGGCCTGACCTGGAGCGGGCGCAGCGATCCCGACGGCAACTCGGTGATCTACCAGACCTGCGGCGCGCCGCAGAACATGGCCAAGTATTGCGACAAGGAACTCGACGGCTGGCACCAGGAGGCGCGGGCCGCGACCGAGCTCGAGGCGCGCAAGGCGATCTATCGCAAGGTCACCGAGCGCTTCCTCGGCAACGGCTGGATCTTCTACCTCTACCATCCGCAGAACCTGGTCACGCACAACGCGCGGCTGGAGGGCTATCGGCCGATCTCGGACGGCATCATCCGCGTCGTGGGGCTCAAGTTGAAATAAGCGTTGAGGCGTGATGCGACGGATCGTTGTGGCAGTTGCCGTTTCCCTGCCCGCCCTCGGCGGGGCCTTGGCGGCCACGGCCGAGACCGACCTGCGCACCGGGCTGGGCGACGACGGCGACGTGCTCGATCCGACGCTGTCGCGCTTCTACACCACGCGCATCTTGTTCGCCTCGATCTGCGACAAGCTGTTCGACATCGACGAGAAGGACAACATCGTGCCGCAGCTCGCGCTCGGCTCGGGGACCTCGGCCGACAGCAGACGCAGGCCGTCGCCGAGGTGGTGCAGGCGATGACGGCCGAGGCGGGCTTCGACCTGAAGCTGCGCGTCCAGACCGGCTGGATCGTCCACCGCTTCCACCCGCAATACCTGATCGCCTCGACGGACCGGGTCGAAGGCTTCAGACGATGCCCGACGGGCTCCTGCGCGTGGTCGGCGTGAAGCTGAGGTAAAGAGCGACAATCTCGCGGGCGCCTTGATGATTCTTGCCGGAGCGCGGACGAGACGCCCGCGCTCCGGCAAGAATGACGCTGCCTGGACGGATTCAGATGCCGCCGCTCGCCTTCCCCGGTGGCCGCGACCGCACGGCCGCCTCGTCGACCTCGACGCCCCAACCGGGGCCGGTCGGCAGTACGTAGTCGCCGTTCTCGAACACCGGCGCCGACGTGAAGAATTCGTCGCGCCACTTCACGCTGTCGATGTCGATCTCCATGATGCGGAAGTTCGGCACGGCGGCGCAGAAATGCGCGCTGATCGCCGAGGCGAGGTGGCCGTAGAAATTATGCGGCGCCACGTTCACCTCGTAGACCTCGGCCATCGCCGCGATCTTCAGCGATTCGTAGAAACCGTTCCACACCACATCGACGATCGCGGTGTCGAAGGCATAGGCCTCGAGATAGGGCCGGAAGTCTCGCCGCTCGAGCAGCGTCTCGCCCGAGGCGATCGGGCACGGCGAGTCGCGGCGGATCAGGGCGATCGATTTCGGATCGTGCGCGTCGAGCTCGAGCCAGGTAAGCCCGGTCGGCCCGACCGCCTCGGCGATGCGCCGGAAGCCCTCGGTGCGGAAATGGAAGTTGGTGTCGAGCATGATGCCGACGTCCGGCCCGCAGCCCTTGCGGAACGCCTCGACCGTCTTCGCCGCGCTGCGCGCGATGAAGGCGTCCCAGTTGCGCTCGGGGAAGCCGCGGCCGACGACGAAGCCCGGCCGATAGGCCTGGATCAACCCGTCCATCTCGATGGCGATGTTGGTCTTCAGGGCGCGAAAGCCCTTGGCCTTCACTTCGGCGCCGACCCGGGTCATGTCGTCGTAGGTGCGAACGGCGGGCTCGCCCACCAGCTCGGCGTTGCGCATGCGGTAGGAGCCGCAATGCGACCAGTAGACGGGGATGCGATCGCGCAGCTTGCCGCCGAACAGCTGGTAGACCGGAACGCCCAGCGCCTTGCCCTTGATGTCGAGCAGCGCGTTCTCGATCGCCGCGATCGCCTGGCGCACCACCCCGCCGCGCGACTGCGTCGAGCGCGTGGCGAGCACGGCGTTGACCAGCTCCAGCGCCATCGGATCGCAACCGATGACATGCGGCATCAAAGCGTCGATCACGCCGGCGAGGCCGGGACTGCCGAAGCTCTCGTTGTATTCCGACCATCCGACGATGCCGGAGTCCGTCACCATCTTCAGGAAAGAGAACGTCCGCCAGCCGGCGTCGCACTTGAAGGTTTCATAGCTTGCGATCTTCATGCGCGCCTCCGCTGGGACCAATCCGGGAGCTCCAAGCACGGCCGGAATGGCTAGTCCCGGCGGCACCACTCCATCATCCGCTGCATGAAGCCCTCGCAGGCGGTGATCTGGGAGGCGAGGATGAACTCGTTGGGCTGATGCGCCTGGGCGATGTCGCCGGGGCCGCAGACCACCGTAGGGACGCCGAGCGTCTTGCGGAAGATGCCGGCCTCGGTGCCGTAGACGACGCTGCCGACGGTGTTCGAGCCGGACCAATTGGCAGCCAGCGCCTTGGCGTCCTCGTTGCCCTGCGGCGAGAAGCCGACGGTCGAGGACCGCACCTCGGTATCGATCGCCGCGGCCGGATGCTTCGCTTTCATGCGCGGCAGGAGGTCTTCCTTCAGCCATTGCAGGGCGCGGTCGCCCAGCGCCGCCAGCGGCCGATCGGGCAGCTCGCGATAGCCCCACAGCACCTCGCATTCGCGCGCCAGGATGTTGCCGGCGGTGCCGCCGACGATGGTGCCGACGTTGAAGGTCGGCGCCGGCGGGGTGAACTCGCTGGTCGGCGGGAACTGCCGGTCGAGCTCGTCCTGCACCGTGTTGAGGTAGTGCACGAACTCGCCGGCGAAATGGATCGCGCTGACGCCGAGATGAGTCATCGAGGAATGCGCCTCGAAGCCGGTGAACTTCGTGACGTAGACCTGCACGCCCTTGTGGGCATGGACCACCGTCATCATGGTCGGCTCGCCGATGATGATGGCGCGCGGCCGCGGCACCTCGCGCGCCATGGCGGCGGCGAGCGAATGGGCACCGATGCAGCCGACCTCCTCGTCGTAGGACAGCGCGAAGTGGATCGGCTTGCGGAGCCCCGCCTTGAGGAACTGCGGCACCATCGCCAGCGCGATGGCATAGAACGCCTTCATATCGCACGTACCGCGGCCATAGTACTTGCCGTCGGACTTCAGCGTCAGCGTCCAGGGATCGGTGTCCCACGGCTGGCCGTCGACCGGCACCACGTCGGTATGGCCCGACAGCACCACGCCACCCTCGACGTTCAGGCCGACGGTGGCGAACATGTTGGCCTTCTTGCCGTCCTCGCTCGGCACCAGCTTCGACTCGACGCCGTGGCCGGCGAGGTAGTCCCGGACATAGTCGATCAGGGCGAGGTTGGAATTGCGCGAGGTGGTGTCGAATGCCACCAGGCGCCGCAGCATTTCGACTGGGTCGACGATCTCTCCGGCCAATGAACGCTCCAGACGATGATTATGCGGACGAATGTCCGATCATAGTCAGGAACTCGCGGCGCGTCTCGCCATTGTCGCGGAAGGCGCCCAGCATGCGGCTGGTCACCATGTCGACGCCCGACTTGTGCACGCCGCGCGTGGTCATGCACTGGTGCGCCGCCTCCATCACCACGGCCACGCCGCGCGGCTGCAGCACCTCCTGCAGCGTGTTGGCGATCTGCGCCGTGAGCTTCTCCTGGATCTGCAGGCGCTTGGCGAAGGCATCCACCACGCGGGCCAGCTTGCTGATGCCGACCACGCGCTTGTCCGGCAGGTAGCCGACATGCACCTTGCCGATGATCGGCACCATATGGTGCTCACAGTAGGATTCGACGCGGATGTCGCGCAACACCACGACCTCGTCGTAGCCTTCGACCTCCTCGAAGGTGCGCTGCAGGATCTCGGCCGGATCGACCTCGTAGCCCGCGAAGAACTCCAGATAGGAGCGCACGACCCGGTCGGGCGTGCCGAGCAGGCCTTCGCGCTCGGGATTGTCGCCGGCCCAGCGAATGAGCGTGCGGACGGCCTCCTCCGCCTCCTGGCGCGTCGGCCGTGCGACGCCGGCGTCCGGCGAGCCCATCTCGCCCTTCTTCACCATTTTGTTCATCCGTCTCTCCCCTGCCGCCTCGGCGGGTCAGTTAAGCTGTCGCGCCCCGCCGGGCGTGTCGAGTGAGAATGTCGGAATCTCGATGTCGAAATTCTCACCCGTCTCGCTGACCATCTGGTACGTGCCGCCCATGAAGCCCGAAGGCGTCGAGAGCGGCGTGCCGGAAGTATACTCGAAGTATTCGCCCGGTTTCAGCCGCGGAGTCTGGCCGATCACGCCGGCACCCTTGACGTCCTGCCGCCGGCCCAGCCCGTCGGTGATCTTCCAGTGCCGGCTGCGGAGCTGTACGGCGACATCGCCCTTGTTCTCGATGCGGACTTTGTAGGCCCAGACGTAGTGGGACTTCGCCGGGTCCGACTGATCGGCCAGATATTGCGGCTTCACGGTGACGCATATGGCATGGGTGGTGGCGCTGTACATGTCGGCAATCCTCGAGCCCAGACATGGGATTTTCCCGCCAAAAGGTCAAATCGGGCAAGAGCGGGAGTCAGGCGTGGATGTGCTCGTGCTCGTGCGCGCCATCGCCATGCGAATGGCGGCCGTGCACGCGCTCTGCCGGGATCACGTGCAGCTCGCCGTGGCGCACGCCGCGCTGGCTCACGGTTTCGTCCGCCAGCGCCTGCACCGCCTTGACCGGTCCACGCAGCACCGACACCTCGAGGCAGGAGCGATGGTCGAGATGGACGTGCAACGTCGCGACCTGGAGATCGTGATGATGGTGCTGTGCCTGCGTGAGCCGCCGGCCGAGATCGCGTGTCTGGTGGTCGTAGACATAAGCGAGCGTGGCGACGCAGAAGCCGTCGTTCTTGTCCGCCTTCGGCGCCTCGAGACGCTCGCGCGCCTGCGCTTCGCGCAGGATGTCGCGCAGCGCCTCGGAGCGGCTGGCATAGCGCCGCGCTTTCATGTGGCGATCGAGCGTCGCCACCAGATCGTCGTCGACCGAGAGGGTGATGCGCTGCATGTCGTTCGCTCCTCCAGGGTCAGTCCGCGGCCGCTTCGACCTCCTCACGCCGTCTGGACCGGTAGAAAACGATCGCGCCGATCCAGATCGAGATAAAGACGCCGATGATGAAGAAGCCCACGCCTTCCGCGTTGTCGTTCAGCCTTCCGATCATATCCCAGAACGCGCCCGTGGATTCCAGCCGTTCGCCGAGCAACCCCAGAACCTCGATGGTCCCGACCACGACGGCGAACACCACCGATACGGAGGTGATCGTGAGATTGTAGTACAGCCTGCGGACCGGCTTCACGAACGCCCAGCCGTAAGCCCCGGTCATCAGCGCCCCGTCCGCGGTGTCGACCAGCGCCATGCCGGCGGCGAATAGAGCCGGAAATACCAGCACCGCGGCGAACGGCAGACCGTTCGCCGCCTGGCTTGCCGCGAGACCGAGCAGCGCCACCTCCGTCGCCGTGTCGAACCCCAGCCCGAACACGAATCCGAGCAGCAGCATGTGCCAGGGTCGCGTGATGAATGCGAACAGCGGCCGGCACAGCCGCGTCAGGAACCCGCCACCGTTCAGAATCGCGTCGAGATCCTGCTCGACATAGCGCCCTCCCGCTCGAACGCGGCGAAGAATGCGCCAGAGCGATTGCAGGATCGCCAGGTTGACGATCGCGATCGCGAACAGGAACAGCGCCGACGCCATCGTGCCGACCAGCCCGCCGATCTCCCTGAAAGCTTCGAGCCGCTCGCCGAGCCGCGGCGTCGCGAGCGCGAGGCCGGCCACGACCAGCGCCACTACCGCCGAATGACCGAGCGCGAAGAACAGCCCCACGGTGGCCGATGGACGCCCGGCCTGCATCAGCTTGCGCGTCACGTTGTCGATCGCGGCGATATGGTCGGCATCGACGGCGTGCCGCAGGCCCAGGCTCCACGCGAGCAGAGCGGTGCCCAGCAGCACCGGCCGGTCGTGGAACTGGGCGAAAGCCCACGACCAGGCCGCGACATTGGCCAGGATCAACGATCCCAAAAGGCCCATGAAGGGCTGCATGCTTGCTCCTGCACCACGAAGCCGTGTCCTCGGCGGATGTATGCACAATCAGCAGGAAATGCACACGCGTTTCCGCGATGGCTACGGCTTTTCCGTGAGCGTGGCCTCGTGCTCGCTGACGAGCAGAACGAGAACGAGCATGCCGAGGGCAAGAAAGGCCACCGGGGAGGCGAAGTCCAGCCCCGCGAGATTGGCGGCGATCACGGCTAGAGCATCGAGCGAAAAGAAAGAATCAGGGGATTCCCAAAGGCGCAATAAT